>NZ_CP059735.1:6205553-6556942 GCF_000948975.2 Thalassomonas actiniarum | reverse complement strand
CTACTTCACTGATGACCGAAGCAGTACCACTATAAAAAGAGACAGATGAGCAAAGAAAAGTCGTAATAATTTCACGCTATTATCACCATAGTTATCCACAAGTTCAAGATTGACTTTTAAATAAACATCACTTTTTAACGATTAATATATTAATCGTTTGATTTTAAAGGGGTAGAATTGAATAGAGTAAATAAGCACTAAAACAAAATTACTATATTTTTTCGCTATTAAGGATAAAAAAAACGCCTTTTTTTTAAAAAAACAAGCCTTATTGTTATAAAACTGTGGATATTTTAAAACGATCTTGAACGATCGCCTCAAACCGCCCTAAGATCCTCAGACGATCCTTACAAATTAGATTACACTAAAACATTGACAAAAGCGCCGCTACTATTTAAAATTCGCTCCTTTTTTAAACCCTGTGTGCTCGAAACGGCTGTTTTGCCAGGGCAACAACAACCGACTGGATTAGCGTAATGAAAAGAACATTTCAACCTAGTGTATTAAAGCGTAAGCGCAACCACGGCTTCCGTGCTCGTATGGCAACTAAGAACGGCCGTGCCGTAATTGCTCGTCGTCGTGCTAAAGGCCGCGCAAGACTTAGCGCTTAATCTCTTTGCTTTTTAATAAAATAAAGAGATAGGGTAGCCAACATGGTTACTTATGAGTTTAACCGGGAGTCTCGTTTACTGACTCCCGGTCAATTCCAATCCGTTTTTTCTAAACCATCCCGTTATGGTTCTAGTCACTTTACCATTCTAATTACCGCAAATAATACTGACCGCAACCGGTTAGGTTTAGCCGTGGCTAAAAAGCGCGTCAAACTGGCGGTACAACGTAACCGAATTAAACGCCTGGTACGGGAAAGTTTCCGTCTCAAGCAGCATGATTTACCCGGTATCGATATCGTGGTAATGGTGAAGTCAGGTATAGATAAGCTGGATAACAGCGAAATAAACCACCAATTAGAAAAAATATGGCGAAAAATAATTCAGCGCCAAAAACGCTAGCCATAGGCCTGATAAAAGCTTACCAACGTCTGCTTAGCCCCCTGCTGGGCCAGAATTGCCGATTTAATCCCACCTGCTCCACTTATGCCATTGAAGCAATAAATGCTTTTGGTGTGATAAAAGGCGGTTGGTTAGCAGGCAAACGTATATTAAAATGCCATCCACTTAACGCAGGGGGTGATGATCCCGTGCCAACTTCAAAAAAAGAGAAATAACACATTATGGAATCCCAACGCAATTTGTTGTTTATTGCATTGCTCGTTGTTACTTATTTGCTGTTTACCCAATGGCAACAGGACAATGCGCCCGCCCCCAGTGAACCGGCAATAAGCCAGGCTTTTGAAGAATCTCAGGGAGCTACACAGGACTTTGTGCCGCCATCCGACAGCGGTGCGCCGCAAGTTCAGGCAGCCCCGGCCACTGCCCGGCTGATCACTGTCACTACCGATGTATTTGAAATGAAAATCGATACCCGCGGCGGCGACATTGTTGAAGTAAAATTATTAAAGTATGAAACCGAGCAAGGCAATGGTATTCCTTTTACCATCATGCAAAACGGTCCTCAGAAATATATCGCCCAAAGCGGTTTAACCGGCGCCAACGGCCTGGACCGCATCATCCCCGGCCGTCCTATTTATCAAACGGCAACTACAGATTATCGCCTGGACGATCAGGAGCAACTGGTGATCGATCTCAATTATGCCGGCAGCGAAGCCCTGGCGGTCACAAAACGCTTTACCTTTAACAAAAATGATTACAGCGTCAAAGTTGACTACATTATCAACAACAACAGCAGCGCCAATGCCAGCGTGCAGCTATACGCCCAGTTAAAACAAAATGCCAACGGCGAAGGCTCAAGTGCTTTAATCCCTACCTACCGCGGTGCAGCCTACTCTACTTCTGAAGAGCGCTATGAAAAATATGACTTCGACGACATCGAAGATCAAAACCTGAATACAGCGACCCAAGGCGGCTGGGTTGCCATGCTGCAGCATTACTTTGTTTCCTCCTGGGTGCCTGGCGCCGAGGATAACAACCAGCTTTATACCAGCTTTTCCAGCAACCGCGATGCCGTGATCGGCTTTAAAGCACCGGCGATCACGATTGCCGCCAATAGCCAGGCAAGCACCTCAGCCACCTTCTATGTCGGCCCTAAAGATCAACGGGTACTGGAGAAGATCGCTGAAAACCTGGATCTGACCATAGACTACGGCTTCCTGTTTATGATCAGCCAGCCGCTTTACTGGTTACTGACCACTATCCAGTCGGGTGACTTTGAAGCCCTGGGTCTGAGCTTTAACTTCGGCGGCGTCGGCAACTGGGGTATCGCCATCATTATCATCACCTTAATCGTAAAAGGCGGTATGTATCCCCTGACCAAAGCGCAATACACCTCGATGGCGAAAATGCGTGAACTGCAACCGAAACTGACCTCGTTAAAAGAACGTTTCGGCAACGACAGACAAAAAATGTCCCAGGCCATGATGGAGTTATACCGTAAGGAAAAAGTCAATCCGGCCGGTGGTTGTTTACCCCTGCTGATCCAAATGCCGATCTTCCTGGCACTTTACTGGGTATTTTTAGAAAGTATTGAATTAAGACATGCGCCGTTTATGCTGTGGATTCAAGATCTGTCAGCTTTAGATCCTTATTACGTGCTGCCAATCCTGATGGGGATCAGTATGTTTATCATGCAAAAAATGCAACCGATGACCATTCAGGATCCAATGCAGCAGAAAATGATGCAGTATATGCCGGTAGTATTTACCGTATTCTTTTTCTGGTTCCCTTCCGGCCTGGTACTTTACTGGCTGGTAAGTAATGTTATTTCCATCGTGCAAATGAAGATCATCTTCAATAACCTGGAAAAGGCAAAAGCAAACAGTTAATAGCTGTATTAATTGATAACTAAGCTAAAAACTAAGGCGGCTCAGGTCGCCTTTTTTTATGCATGGATATTTTTCAGCATAACTGCTCCAGACATATACTCAATACGACTATGTTTGCCTGACTGTTGCTGCCTGTAACAAGTCATCACCCCCTATTTTTATCCTTATATTTCATGTGGTTGATGTTTCCGTACTGTTATCAATACAGTGCGGGTAATTGACATAAACATTAAATGCCAACCCAGCCTGATTTTTCCGGTGTTTTGTACTATCACTAACAGGTGAATTCCCCGTCAGCGGAGGTGTTTAAAGAAGAGAACCAGCAGATAAACCAAGCGCTGCCCCTAAGTGGACCAACACTCAGAGACAGCTAACCACAACAGATACTGGGAGTATCCATCATGGCTAAATCTAATGATATGCCAGAGTTTCACTCGGTTAAAGCTTACCTAACAGAAAGTTTAACAGAAAATATACCAGCCCCCATAACCAGGTTTCCACCAGCAGCTTATGCCAGCAACTATACGCCGTTAAGTCGCAAGGGAGGAAGCTGCCATGTCTGAATCAAAGTTACCCCTGACGGAGGATGCAGTCAAAAGGGAACAGCTGTCGGACGATTTTGCCAACCTGCGTGAAGACTTTAGCAAATTCAGTGAAGAATGCGCCTTCCTGTTCGATGCATTCGCAGCGATTACCCGCGAGCCAGAATGTATCACGGAACACACCAGTGAAGGTATCAGGCACCTGTGTTTTTGGCTCAAATATCAGGTTATCGGCTACCGGAAGAAAATAGACGAGATGCAAGAATCCTGGAGAGTGATTAGCCGTAGGAAGTAATGTTAACGAGGTAAAATTGACTAAGGCTTAAACGGAGCAAAAGCCGGGCGAGTTAATGGCCATAATAGTTTCAGCTATGTCAGTAACCCGCCCGGTATTAACTGGAGCCCAGCCTGTAATCTTGGATATACATTGGAAACAAACCTGCCTGCAGTTGATTTACCCCTAAAATCAAATTTATCAGCCATCCGGTTATAATTTTCGCAGTATAAATACCCAGCCACAGGTTAAGCGTTTATAATAGCGGCGATTTAAGCATTATTTATCTTGGAACCTTATATGACCACGCAAAGCCTCTCCACCAGTTATCAGGGAACCCATATATGATCACGCAAAGCCTTGCCACTAGCTCTCAGGAAACCCATATATGACCACGCAAAATATCACCACTAATTATCAGGAAACCATAGCCGCACAAGCAACGGCGCCCGGCCGGGGAGGCGTGGGTATCATTCGGGTTTCAGGCCCAGAAGCGAAAAATGTCGCTATGGCGATTTTAGGTAAGGTACCCGAAGTGCGTAAAGCCGAATACCTGCCGTTTCTGGATGCTAATAAACAGGCCCTGGATCAGGGTATTGCCCTTTACTTTAAAGGCCCGAACTCCTTTACCGGTGAAGACGTACTTGAACTGCACGGCCATGGTGGTCCGGTGATCCTGGATATGCTGCTCAAGGAAATTCTCGCCCAGGGTAAGATCAGGATCGCCAAGCCGGGAGAATTCAGTGAACAAGCCTTCTTAAACGACAAGTTAGATCTAACCCAGGCAGAGGCCATTGCCGATTTAATCAACTCCAGCTCAGAGCAGGCCGCCCGTTGTGCAATAAATTCATTGCAGGGAGACTTTTCCAAGCTCATTCACCAGATGGTGGAAAACGTCATTCATCTGCGCATGTATGTCGAAGCCGCCATCGACTTCCCGGAAGAAGAAATCAACTTCCTTGCCGATGAAAAGATCGTTAACGATCTCAAAGATATCATCGACGAAGTTACCAATGTACGTCAGCAGGCCCAACAAGGCAGCTTGATCCGCGAAGGTATGCGGGTGGTCATTGCCGGACGCCCCAATGCCGGTAAATCCAGCCTGCTCAATGCCCTGAGCGGCAAGGAAAGCGCGATAGTGACCGATATCGAAGGCACCACACGGGATGTACTGTCGGAACAGATACATATCGATGGTATGCCGCTGCATATCATAGATACCGCAGGCTTAAGGGAAAGCTCGGACCGGGTTGAGCAAATAGGCATAGAAAGGGCCTGGCAGGAAATCAGCCAGGCAGATCGGGTATTGCTTATGGTGGACTCCAGCCATGAACATTCTTTGGATCCTAAAGTGCTGTGGCCGGAGTTTTTTGAAAAACTACCGGAAAATATCGGCTTAACCATTATCCGTAACAAGGCCGATATCAGCGAAGCACAAACCGGATACACAGACATTAATGATCACCAGATCGTAACCCTGTCGGCAAAAACCGGTCAGGGCATCGGTGAGCTTAAACAGCACCTGAAAGACATCATGGGCTACCAGGGCAATACCGAAGGTGGCTTTATTGCCAGAAGACGCCATATAACGGCACTGGAAAATGCCCATCAACATTTGATCACCGGCTTGGATCAACTGGAATCTTATGTTGCCGGCGAGATCCTCGCTGAAGAATTACGTCTGTGTCAGCAGGAATTAGATCAAATCACCGGAGAGTTTACCAGTGATGATCTGCTTGGCAGAATATTTTCTTCTTTTTGTATCGGCAAATAATCACTTGCTTAAACAGTCCTATCAGTTATATTAACTCAGGTAGCCGATGTATCAGGCGGCTACCCCTAGTTTCAGCAGCCCGGTAATGCAGCTGTCATAGTCATAATGACTAACAATCCTCATCAAAAAAATCATAATTTAATGCATAAAGATATGCATAATTAAAATCATAACATTTATCATAAAAAATGAATTAACTTCAGAATAACTTATGCATTGAAACTTGCATTAAGATAAAATCTGTTTTTTACTCATATAATCAAGATTAAAGAATAGAGATTTATACTAAATGACTGACTTGAAGCAAGAGCTGGCGGCGGTACGCGCTGAACTAAAAAAACATCCGCTGGATGATTTTAAAAACGATATTCTAGAGTTAGTCAGCCAACATGGTGCAAGTCAGCAAGAGGTGGTGATCTGGTTAGAAGTCTATAAAGATATTTCTATAACTCAATCAACCTTAAGCCGACGCCTTAGCCGCTGGAAGGCCCAACAGGAATAAATCACTCGCCTGCTATTAGTTACTTTTCTCTGAACACTATCAAGGTATTTTCAATAAAGAAGCCGGCAGGCATCCGGCCACACCAACACCTTAATTAAGGTGTGGCAAATATTTTTACTGTTATATTTACCTGCCTTTAACAGCAAAACATCACAAATAAGCACGGCATGTTAGCCTGGTCCCCGCATTAGTGAATATTTCTCTGAAGCGCTACAGTAAAAATCACATCCCTGATGTGATTAACCAAGTAATAAAGTGGCATTCAACCACCATATGTCTATATTCAACTAGCAGAAAGATAGCTCGTGGATTTATATCGGTGACAGGAAAACCACAAATGGCTTTAACAGTAAGTTTTTATGAAAATGTAAAATATAACTCAATGAAAACCTGGAAGTTGACGGGTAAAAACAGGCTTATCAAAGTTGTAGCCCCATTAAGTGCAATAACAAACAATCTTGGTTATGTCACCCAGGAAAAGTTTATTGACGGTTTAACGCCACTGCAAATTGAACGGGATCTGGGGCTTAAACCAAAAATGTTGATCACGGGCGCCAAAATTTATCGGTTGATGCGTTTGCCAAAATTAGAAGAGTTCGAAAGCAGGTTAAGTACTAGCTTTCCTGGTGGCAGCGTATTTGAATGGCAAAAAATAACAGAGCAGGAATTTAAAGAAAGAGATTTTTGGCCGCCAGGCAAAGGATTTCCCCAGTGGCAGGTTACTACTAAAATTCCCGTTGAATTAATAAGTTCACTCTTGCCCTATGAACCCTACAGCATACGCAAAAAATAAATGCTCTGTAAACCTGCATATTTCACTCTCTTCGAACTTTGATCTAAATAAAAACGAGCAAAAATTCCTGTAAATAAGCTCAGTTCAACAAGCAAAACCTAGTAAGATTAGCCTCAAGTTTTTAGATTTAAACAGCCAATTATTCGAGGTTATATGTCTTCATTTCAAATTATCGTGGGTAGCATGTTGGGGGGAACCGAATATGTCGCCGAAGCATGCGAGCAAAGTTTACAGGCGCTCGGCCATCAAACTCAGCTGCATTTACAGCCGGATTTTTCCCAAATAACAAAAGAAAATCAAATCTGGCTCATTTGCACGTCAACTCATGGCGCCGGCGACTATCCGGATAACATAGATCAATTCGCCTCAGATCTAAGATCCACTAGCGAAGATCTATCCACGATCAAGTTTCTAACGATCGGCGTCGGCGACAGCAGTTATGATACTTTCTGCCAGGCGGCAAAGAACATTGAAAAACTACTTATATCAAAGGGTTGCACTTGTATGAAAACCGTTAAAACCTTAGATATGAGCCAGGATATAGATCCGGAAGATCTTGCTCAGCAGTGGATCGAGGAAAATTCAGATCTTTTATAAAAGGCTTATCCAAAAGTTATTCACAAAACCAAAGATGAAAACAAGGTATTGTGAATAACTTTGAGGAAAAGATATTAATTTTCTATTATTATTCAGTGAGCATAAAAAAAAATTTGATCCCCTGTGGATAAACAAGCCTTTTGATCATAGTTTATACGGGCTTTGATCCAAAGTTGATCACAGGATCCGATCTCCGTTACCAATATGATCTTATTGAGAAAATATCACTTATACACAGAAAAGGAGGATCCTAATATTAAATAATAATAAGATCTTTATATAGATCTTCTTTATTAATAAACGATCGAGATGAGATCTTTTTCCTCGTTTGATCGTTTCACTTCTGGTGAAAAAACGGTAAAATACGCGCCTTAATTTTTTCACTGACCTAAGGTTGTAAATTTATGTGGTATCAAGAGTCTTATGACGTAATCGTTGTTGGTGGCGGTCATGCGGGTACAGAAGCATCACTGGCTGCAGCGCGTATGGGTTGTAAAACCTTGTTATTAACTCACAATATTGACACCTTGGGACAAATGTCCTGTAACCCTGCGATCGGCGGGATCGGCAAGGGTCATTTGGTGAAAGAGATCGATGCGTTAGGCGGCCTGATGGCAACAGCGATCGATCACTCTGCGATACAGTTCAGAACTTTAAATGCCAGTAAAGGCCCGGCAGTACGTGCCACAAGGGCTCAGGCAGATCGCGCCCTCTATCGCGCTTTTGTCAGACAAACCCTGGAAAATCAGGAAAATCTGACTATTTTCCAACAGCCCTGTGACGATCTGATCCTGGAAAACGATCAAGTGATCGGTGTTTCCACACAAATGGGCCTGAAATTTAAAGGCAAAACCGTGGTGTTAACCGTGGGCACCTTCCTGGCCGGACAAATTCACATTGGTTTAAATAATTACCAGGGCGGTCGCGCCGGTGATCCTGCCAGCGTTAATTTAGCCTCCAGCCTGCGTGATATGCCGTTTAGAATGGATCGCCTGAAAACCGGTACCCCGCCAAGACTGGATGCCCGCACCCTGGACTTTTCTGTCATGGAAGAGCAGCCGGGTGATACCCCCAGACCGGTATTTTCATTTATGGGATCGCATGAGGATCATCCAGAGCAGATCTCTTGTTATATCACCCATACCAATGAAAAAACCCATGACTTTATTCGCCAGGGCATGGATCGTTCGCCCATGTATACCGGGGTGATTGAAGGGGTTGGGCCAAGATATTGTCCTTCTATTGAAGATAAGATCACCCGCTTTGCCGATAAAGACTCACATCAGATCTTTGTTGAGCCGGAAGGATTAACCACACACGAAATCTACCCGAACGGTATTTCAACCAGCTTGCCGTTTGACGTACAAATGAACCTGGTACGCTCGATCAAAGGTTTTGAGAATGCCCATATTACCCGTCCGGGTTACGCGATCGAATACGATTACTTTGATCCACGGGATCTGAAACAGACCCTGGAAAGCAAATTTATCCATAACCTGTATTTTGCCGGTCAAATCAACGGTACCACAGGTTATGAAGAAGCCGGTGCCCAGGGCTTGCTGGCGGCAACTAATGCTGCCTGCCGTGTGAAAGAACTGGATCCTTTCATTCTTGGGCGTGATCAGGCTTATATGGGAGTATTGATCGACGATCTTTCTACCCTGGGAACCAAAGAACCTTACCGTATGTTTACGTCTCGCGCGGAATACCGCTTATTGTTACGTGAAGACAATGCCGATATCCGTTTAACGGAGCAAGGCCGCAAGGTCGGCCTGGTCTGTGATGCCCGCTGGCAGCGTTTTAATGAAAAAATGGAACAGATTGAATTAGAGCGTCAACGGTTAAAATCTATCTGGGTGCAAAAGGATCATAGCGCTGTTGAAGATCTCAATCCTTTGTTGAAAAATCCGGTCAGCCGGGATACCAACCTGGAAGATCTGTTACGCCGTCCTGAAGTACGTTACGACGATCTCATGAAGATTGAAGCCTTTGGTCCGGCCATTAAAGATGATCAGGCTGCCGAGCAACTGGAAATTCAAACCAAGTATGCCGGTTATATCGAACGTCAAATTGATGAAATCGCGAAAAAGAAACGCCACGAAGACACGGCGATCCCTGCCGACTTCGATTACAGCCAGATTTCCGGCCTCTCCAATGAGGTGGTTGCCAAGTTATCCGACGCCCGTCCGGAAACTATTGGTAAGGCTTCGCGTATTTCTGGTATTACTCCGGCGGCAATTTCGTTATTATTGGTTTATCTGAAAAAACACGGCTTATTACGTAAAAGCGCCTAACTCTGATAACACTAATGACATTAAAAGCAAAACTGGTCTCACTGATAAGTGAAACACCTCTGGAAATATCTGAGCAGCAAGTCGACCTATTGATCCAATATGTCGACTTGTTGGTTAAATGGAACAAAGCCTATAACCTGACCTCAGTACGGGATCCCGAAGAAATGCTGGTGAAGCATATTCTCGACAGCCTGATGGTGGGGCCGCAGCTGCACGGTAAATCTTTTATCGATGTCGGCACCGGACCGGGTTTACCCGGGATCCCGCTGGCGATCCTCTACCCCGAATACAGTTTTGTGCTGTTAGACAGCTTAGGCAAAAGAATTACCTTTTTGCGCCAGGTGGTTTTTCAGTTAAAATTAACCAACGTCAAGCCGGTATTGAGCCGGGTTGAAGAATATCACCCGGAAATTCCTTTTGATGGCGTTTTAAGTCGCGCATTTTCCTCATTAAATGATATGGTTAGCTGGTGTCAGCATTTAATTGCGGTTGATACCGGACGATTTTTTGCCTTAAAAGGGCAATATCCGCTAGAAGAAATTGCTGCTTTGCCTGACAATATCAAACTGGTGACCGGCTCGGAAATCGAGGTGCCGCATTTAGTGGGTGAGCGTCATTTAATAGAATTAAAGAAAATATCATAAAGCTTTATTCTTTTATTCATAAAACCAATAAATAACTAAAGCGCTAGAGGATCTTGTGGGAAAAATAATCGCAGTAGCTAACCAAAAAGGTGGTGTGGGTAAAACCACCACTTCAGTCAACTTGGCTGCATCGCTGGCAGCGACGAAACGTAAGGTATTGTTGATCGACCTGGATCCTCAGGGCAACGCCACTATGGGCAGCGGCATCGACAAATACGAAGTGCATGCCAGCTGTTACGAACTCCTGGTGGAAGAAAAACCTTTTGCCGAGGTAGTGGTAAAAGATACTTCCGGGGTTTATGACTTATTGGCGGCCAATGCCGATGTCACCGCCGCCGAAATCAAACTGATGGAAGTGTTCGCCCGGGAGCTGAGATTACGCAATGCCCTGGCGCCGGTCAAAGATGAATATGATTATATTATTATCGATTGCCCGCCTTCCCTGAATATGTTGACGGTCAATGCCATGGCCGCCGCCGATTCCGTGTTGGTGCCGATGCAATGTGAGTATTATGCCCTCGAAGGGTTAACCGCCCTGATGGACACCATCAGCAAGCTGGCGGCAGTGATCAATGCCGATCTGCATATTGAAGGCATATTGCGTACCATGTATGATCCCCGTAACCGGCTGGCCAATGATGTTTCCGAACAGCTCAAACGTCATTTTGGTGATAAAGTCTACCGCACTGTGATCCCCAGAAATGTCCGTTTGGCAGAAGCGCCGAGTTTCGGCGCCCCGGCGATGTATTATGATAAATCATCAACCGGCGCCAAGGCTTATTTAGCCCTGGCAGGTGAGATTTTACGCCGTGAAGAGCCCAGCCCGAAAAAAGTAGCTAACGCAACCAATTAATTTCTAGGAACAATATGAGCCCATCAAAACGTAGAGGCTTAGGCCGCGGCCTTGACGCATTACTGACCAACGAAGCCCCTAAACCGGCAGAGCAGCCGGTGGTGGAAACGGTCCTGGAAAAAAGCGAATTGCAAAAACTGCCGATCGAGCAGTTGCAGCCGGGCAAATACCAGCCGCGTAAAGACATGTCGCCGGAAGCCCTGGAAGAGCTGGCCAATTCTATCCGCTCACAAGGCATTATTCAGCCGATCGTGGTGCGCGCCCTTAGCGAAGAAGCCGGCAGCGGTGAAGCGCAATATGAAATCATCGCCGGTGAACGCCGCTGGCGTGCTGCCCTGCTGGCCGGTATCGATATGATGCCTTGCCTGGTCAAAGAAGTACCGGACGAAGCCGCCGTCGCTATTGCCCTGATTGAAAATATCCAACGTGAAGATCTTAATGCCATGGAAGAGGCGATAGCCTTGGAGCGGCTATTGACTGAATTTGAACTGACCCACCAGGAAGTGGCGGACGCGGTCGGTAAATCCCGCACCACAGTATCAAACCTGTTACGTTTGAATAACCTCAACGATGAAGTCAAAACCCTGCTTGAGCATGGCGATATCGAAATGGGCCATGCCCGCGCCCTGTTGGCGTTGGAAAACGACCTGCAAACCACCACCGCGCGCACTGTGGTTGCCAAAGAACTGACGGTACGGGAAACCGAGGCGTTAGTGAAAAAGGTTCAGGAACCTGAAAAGCCAAAAGAAGAAAAAGTCAAAGATCCCGATACCTTAGCGTTGGAAACTAACCTTTCTGAGAAGCTGGGCTCCCAGGTTTCCATCAGCCATAACCGCAAGGGCAAAGGCAAGCTGGTCATCTCCTATACCAACCTTGAAGAACTTGACGGCATAGTGGCAAAATTCTCTTAATTTCCCTTCTGTTGTGACTTATTTGTAAATATTACCAGTAGACCAACATTTATTCGAAAATATCCGGGCCGCTGTGCCCGATTAAGTTGCAATCAAAGCTTAAATCAGTATACTTGCGCTGACTTTTTAAAGTTGTGATTTTTACTTTAATTTAGCATGAGATTTACGAATATTTTCGTATGGAGTTGTCGGTGACCACATCCGGTAGAAATGATCTGGTAAAACCGGGACGTAGGCTGGCATATCAGCAAATAGGCATCTCCATTTTCCTGGTCGTAACTTGTGCGTTAGTAGCATATTTTTGTTGGGGGTTATCCTATGCGATATCCGCTTTAACCGGCGGTGCCATCGGGATAATCCCTAATTTTATATTCGCCTGGAAAGCCTTTAGGTTCTCCGGAGCCAGCGTCTCTAAACTGGTTGTTGAATCATTTTACAGCGGCGTGAAGTTAAAACTGGTATTGACGGCGTTGTTATTCGCCCTGGCATTTAAATTTATGATCATTTTGCCAATACCGTTTTTTGGAACATTTTGCCTGGTAATGGTGATGCCGTTACTGGCACCGGTTTTTTTGAAAATTTAACTTTTAAACTTTAATCATTGGGAATAATAATATGTCTGCAGGTGCTGAATTAACCAGCCAAGAATATATTAAACACCATTTAGCCAATTTAACGGTTGGTGAAGGCTTCTGGGCCGTTCACTTAGATACGTTGGGCTGGTCGGTGTTTCTTGGTCTGCTTTTTCTTTTCATTTTCCGCTCCGTTGCTAAAAAAGCAACCACCGGCGTACCGGGTAAACTGCAATGTGCGGTTGAACTGATCGTTGGTTTTGTTGATGACAGTGTGAAAAGTACTTTCCACGGTAAAAACCCGTTAATTGCGCCGTTAGCATTAACGATTTTCGTCTGGGTGATGCTGATGAACGCCATGGACTGGGTGCCGGTAGATTTACTGCCTGCTCTTATCAGTTTTGCGACCGGTATGGATCTGGCCGACATCTACATGAAGCCGGTACCGACTACCGATCCTAACATGACCTTCGCCCTGGCGCTTGGTGTGTTCATTTTGGTTATTTACTACTCGGTCAAGGTTAAAGGCCTTGGCGGTTTCATCAAAGAATTAACAACCCAGCCTTTTGGCCACTGGTCGTTATACCCGGTGAACTTCATTCTTGAAAGTGTCACCATGTTGGCTCGTCCGCTGTCGTTAGCGTTACGTTTGTTCGGTAACTTATATGCCGGTGAGCTGATCTTCTTGCTGATTGCGACAATTGGCTTGTTCCAGTTGCCAGTGCACTTCTTATGGGCTGCTTTCCACTTGTTGGTTATCCCATTACAGGCGTTTATCTTCATGATGCTGACTATCGTTTACTTAAGCTTGGCTCACGAAGATCACTAAATTATCGAGCTTGCTGACATCTTGTCAGCAAGCCCGTAATACTTTTTTAATTTTTAACTTTAACTTTAAATAATCGGAGATAAATATGTTATATATCGCTGTTGCGTTACTAATCGGTCTTGGTGCTTTAGGTACTGCGATTGGTTTTGGTTTACTAGGTGGTAAGTTCCTTGAGTCTGCTGCTCGTCAACCTGAATTAGCACCACAACTTCAAGTTAAAATGTTCATCGTAGCGGGTCTTATCGATGCTATCGCGATGATCGGTGTTGCTATCGGCCTTTACATGTTATTCGTGCTTTCTTAATTAATAAGTCTTTTTTAATACACGAATAATCAATAGGAGGTACACAAATGAACATTAATATGACCCTTATCGGTGAATTAATCGCATTTGTCGTATTCGTAATTTTCTGTATGAAGTTCGTATGGCCGCCGATTATGACTGCCATCGAAGATCGTCAGAAAACTATTGCTGATGGCCTTGCCGCTTCCGACCGTGCTGCTAAAGATCTTGAGCTTGCTCAGGAAAAAGCCACGGCTCAACTGAAAGACGCAAAATCTCAAGCTGCTGGTATTATCGAAGCTGCTAAGAAACGCGAAACTCAAATTGTTGAAGAAGCGACGGTTAAAGCACAGGCCGAAAAAGCGAAAATTCTCGCTGCCGGTCATGCCGAGATTGAAACTGAGCGTAACCAGGCTAAAGAAGAATTGCGTCAACAAGTCGCTGTTCTTGCCGTAGCCGGTGCCGAGAAAATTCTCGAGCGTTCAATTGATGCCGCTGCTCACAGCGACATTTTAGATAAACTTGTAGCTGAACTATAGAGGGTATAGAGCTATGTCTGAATTGACAACTGTCGCTCGTCCCTATGCTAAAGCTGCGTTTGAATATGCTGTTGAAGCTAATGCGGTAGAGAACTGGCTAACCATGCTGGTATTTGCCGCCGAAGTTTCTAAAAACGAAGATATGACGGGTTTCCTTTCGGGAAGCGCGTCGGTTGAACAAACCCAGGACCTGTTCCTGAAAGTTTGTGACGACCAGCTCGACAGCAACGGACAGAACTTTATTAAAGTGATGGCCGAAAACAAACGTTTGTTGGTGCTACCACAGGTCGCGGCTCAATTTGGCGAATTAAAAGCCGAATATGAGAAAACCGTCGCTGTGGATGTAACGTCTGCCGTTGAATTATCGGCAGAACAGATGACTACATTAAGCGCCGCGCTTGAAAAGCGTTTGGCTCGAAAAGTAAAGCTCAATTGTAACATTGATGCGACTATCGTGTCCGGTCTGGTAATTAAAGCCGACGACATGGTAATAGATGGTTCAGTACGAGGTAAACTGGGCCGCTTAGCAACAATGATGCAATCTTAACGGGGAACAGAGCATGCAACTGAATTCCACTGAAATCGCCGAACTGATCAAAAAACGTATTGAACAGTTCGACGTTGTCAGCGAAGCTCGCAACGAAGGTACTATCGTTTCTGTAACTGACGGTATCATTCGCATCCATGGCCTTGCCGATGTAATGCAAGGTGAAATGATCGAACTTCCTGGTAGCCGCTACGCTATCGCGTTAAACCTTGACCGTGATTCGGTCGGTGCGGTAGTTATGGGTCCATATGCTGACCTGGCTGAAGGCGTAAAAGTTAAAGGTACTGGCCGTATTTTGGAAGTACCTGTAGGTCGTGGCTTATTAGGCCGCGTAGTTAACACTCTTGGTGAGCCAGTAGACGGAAAAGGACCCATCGAAAACGATGGTTTCTCTCCAGTTGAAGTCGTAGCCCCAGGTGTTATCGACCGTAAATCTGTTGACCAGCCGGTACAAACGGGTATCAAGTCTATCGACTCCATGATCCCAATCGGTCGCGGTCAGCGTGAATTGATCATTGGTGACCGTCAAATCGGTAAATCTGCCATTGCGTTAGATGCCATCATCAATCAAAAAGACACAGGCATTAAATGTGTTTACGTAGCCATCGGTCAGAAAGCTTCTACCGTAGCCAACGTAGTACGCAGCCTTGAAGAGCACGGTGCTCTGGCCAACACTATTGTTGTGGTTGCTTCTGCTTCTGAAGCCGCTGCCCTGCAATACTTAGCGCCTTACTCAGGTTGTTCTATGGGTGAATACTTCCGTGACCGCGGTGAAGATGCGTTGATCGTATATGATGATCTGTCTAAGCAAGCTGTTGCTTACCGTCAGATTTCATTGCTACTTCGTCGTCCGCCGGGCCGTGAAGCTTACCCGGGTGACGTTTTCTACCTTCACAGCCGTCTGCTAGAACGTGCTGCTCGTGTAAACGAAGAATACGTAGAGCGTTTCACTAAAGGTGAAGTAAAAGGTAAGACAGGTTCTTTAACCGCCCTGCCTATCATCGAAACTCAAGCCGGTGACGTATCTGCGTTCGTACCGACTAACGTAATTTCGATCACCGATGGTCAGATCTTCCTTGAAGCTGATTTATTCAACTCGGGTATCCGTCCTGCTGTTAACGCGGGTCTGTCGGTATCTCGTGTTGGTGGTGCTGCACAAACGAAAATCATCAAGAAACTTGGTGGTGGTATCCGTTTAGCACTTGCTCAATACCGTGAATTAGCGGCGTTTGCCCAGTTCGCTTCCGATCTTGATGACGCGACGCGTGCCCAGTTAGAGCATGGTCAGCGTGTTACTGAATTGATGAAGCAAAAGCAATACAGCCCGTTATCTGTTGCTGACACCGCAGTGTCTTTATTCGCTGCTGAAAAAGGTTTCTTAAACGACGTTGCCCTTGACAAAATCAATGATTTTGAAGCGGCGTTGCATACCTATGTCAACAACGAAAACGCTGAGCTGATGGCTAAGATCAACGAAACTGGTAACTACGATAAAGATATCGAAGCTGGACTTGCTAAAGCCCTTGAGTCATTCAAGGCTACGCAAACCTGGTAAGCATCTTTTTGAAGATAAGTTTCGGAGTGAAAAGTCATGGCCGGTGGTAAAGAGATAAAATCTAAGATCGCGAGTGTTAAAAACACTCAGAAGATCACCAATGCTATGGAAATGGTTGCAGCCAGTAAGATGCGCAAAGCGCAAGACGGCATGGCTGCCTCTCGTCCATATGCAGAAAATATACGAAACGTGATCGGTCATATCGCGCTTGGTAACTTAGAATATCGCCATCCTTATTTGGAAGAGCGTGAAGTCAAGCGTGTAGGCTATATCGTCGTGTCAACAGACCGTGGTTTGTGTGGCGGCTTAAACATTAACTTGTTTAAGAAAGTCTTAGCAGATGCTGCCAAGTGGCAGCAACAAGAAGCCGAAGTTGAATTTGCCGTGGTTGGCTCTAAAGCCACCTCGTTTTTCAACAACATGGGCGCTAAGGTGTCAGCACAAGTTTCCGGTTTAGGTGATGAACCATCTATCACTGACCTTATCGGCAGTGTTAAGGTGATGTTAAACGCCTACGACAATGGTGAAATCGACAAGCTGTTTGTTGTTTACAACAAGTTTGTTAACACCATGACGCAAAAGCCGTCAATCGATCAACTTTTACCGTTACCGAAGTCAGACGATGAAGAAATAAAACATCGTTGGGATTACCTGTACGAGCCCGATGCCAAGGTTTTACTTGAGCAGTTGCTGGTTCGTTACGTTGAATCCCAGGTATACCAAGGCGTGGTTGAAAACCTTGCCTGCGAACAAGCCGCCCGTATGATTGCGATGAAAGCCGCAACCGACAACGCCGGCGACTTGATCGACGATTTACAACTGGTATACAACAAAGCACGTCAGGCAGGCATTACCCAGGAACTGGGTGAGATCGTCGCCGGTGCGGCAGCGGTATAGGATTAGATGCCGGGCCTTGGGCCTGGCAAGCTAAATCCATATAGGCAAAAGTTTTTGTTAATGAAAAAACAAAACAGTTTAGAGGATTAATCATGAGTACAGGTAAAGTCGTCCAAATCATTGGCGCAGTTGTGGATGTTGAATTTCCACAAGATGCTGTACCTCAGGTATATGACGCATTAAATGTAACTGAAGGTGACCTTTCAGGTTTAGTACTTGAAGTACAACAGCAGCTTGGTGGCGGTGTTGTACGTGCAATTGCTATGGGTTCATCTGACGGTTTGCGTCGTGGTCTGAATGTAGTAAATACAGGCGAATCTATTAAAGTTCCAGTTGGTGTAGAGACCCTAGGTCGCATCATGAACGTATTAGGTGAGCCAATTGATGAAGCAGGTCCAATCGGTGAGAAAGAGACATGGTCTATTCACCGTGAAGCCCCAGCTTATGCTGAGCAAGCAGTATCAAACGAATTATTAGAAACAGGTATCAAAGTAATCGACTTGGTTTGTCCATTCGCTAAGGGTGGTAAAGTTGGATTGTTCGGTGGTGCCGGTGTTGGTAAAACCGTTAACATGATGGAGCTTATCCGTAACATCGCGATCGAACACAGTGGTTACTCTGTATTCGCCGGTGTTGGTGAGCGTACTCGTGAAGGTAACGATTTCTACCACGAAATGAACGACTCTAACGTACTTGATAAAGTATCGTTAGTTTACGGTCAGATGAACGAGCCACCGGGTAACCGTTTACGTGTTGCGATGACCGGTCTTACAATGGCGGAAAAATTCCGTGACGAAGGTCGCGATGTATTATTCTTCGTTGATAACATCTACCGTTACACACTTGCCGGTACCGAAGTATCTGCACTATTAGGTCGTATGCCATCTGCGGTAGGTTACCAGCCTACGCTGGCTGAAGAAATGGGTATCCTTCAGGAACGTATTACTTCAACCAACAAAGGTTCAATCACTTCAATCCAGGCGGTATACGTACCGGCGGATGACTTGACTGACCCTAGCCCGGCAACAACCTTTGCTCACTTGGATGCAACCGTTGTACTTTCACGTTCAATTGCTGAATTGGGTATCTACCCGGCGATCGACCCGTTAGATTCAACTTCTCGCCAGCTTGACCCGTTAGTGGTTGGTGCTGAGCACTATGAAGTGGCTCGCGGCGTTCAGTCAGTATTACAACGTTATAAAGAACTTAAAGATATCATCGCTATCCTGGGTATGGACGAGCTTTCTGAAGAAGATAAGCAAACCGTATCTCGTGCCCGTAAGATCCAGCGTTTCTTATCTCAGCCGTTCTTCGTTGCTGAAGTATTCACAGGTTCTCCTGGTAAGTACGTATCGCTTAAAGACACTATTGCTGGCTTTAAAGGTATCCTTGCCGGTGAATACGACGAATTACCTGAGCAAGCTTTCTACATGGTTGGTTCTATTGAAGAAGCAGCTGAAAAAGCCAAAAACATGTAATTTGGCTTTAGAAAGTCACTGTTAGGAGGTCAAAATGGCGTTATTAACTGTAAATCTGAATGTGGTCAGTGCCGAAGAAAACTTGTTTTCCGGTAGCATCAAGTCACTGCAGATCACAGGTAGTGAAGGTGAGTTAGGTATTATGCCTGGTCACGCACCTTTACTGACCTCACTAAAACCTGGTATGGCACGCATCGTCAAAAGCGATGACACGGAAGAGGTTATCTATCTTTCCGGTGGCATGTTAGAAGTTCAGCCAAACAACGTTACCGTGCTTGCCGATGTGGCAACACGCGCCGACGATTTGGATGAGCAGGCGGCTATTGAAGCGAAACAACGTGCAGAAGAAAACATCAGCGCCGGCGGCGCCGATGTTGACTACGCCGAAGTTGCTGCTGAATTAGCCCGTGCTGTGGCGCAATTACGCGTCATTCAGTCTGCCAAGAAAAAAGGCTAATTTCAGTTAAGCGCTGAGATTAACCTTGTCAAAATAAGCACTAAGTTTTAGTGAATAAAAAGCGGCCCGATGGCCGCTTTTTTTATTGCTACTTTCTGGACTCTGTGCCCAAAAGGGCGTTCTTTCTGTTGTGTAATAAGCCGTTCGCTCACTCCGGTACAAAGCTGTGATCTGAAGCCGGTAAATAATATAATGCCGGAGATCCGGGGATTAGCGATGTCGCTATGGAAATCCTCTTTTGTGTAAGTAAGTATTCGCAAACTATGGTAGAATAATTTATTATCGGTTGAGTTCATTGAGCCGACCTCTTATTACTATCCCGTCACTGACCTGGTGCTATCCAGGTGCCGGTATTTTTTATTGTTGTTTTATGAAATTATTTTTTGCTTTTATCTTAATGCTGCCTGCTATTGGTTTCGCTGAGACCGTATCGAATGAAAAAACCTGCGAGGTCGTTGCTAAGCACAGAGTTGCGCCCAAATACCCGATCGAAGCTGCACGCAAATGGCTATCTGGCTGGGTATCCTTTAGTTTTACTGTTGAAACCGATGGCCAGGTGACGGATATCAGCCTGCTGGACTATGAAGGACATAGAGGTTTTATAAAAACAGGACGCAGGGCTTTGTCCCAGTGGCGTTATGAAATAACTGAAATTGCCGGTAAAAAAACTGAGCGCTGTGAAGGTATGTCTGTTCGGTTAGATTTTATTATTGAGTCAATTGATGGCGTGATGAGAGCGGGCCGAGACTTTAAAAAGGCCTATGCCGAGATTGAACAATTGATTACCGACGAGGCGTTAACCGAGGCCAAGGTGAAAATAGTGGCATTACAGGAAAAGCGGAGATTCAGCAAAATAGAATCTGTTTGGTATGCCATGCTGCAAGCCCATTATTATCAGGCAAGCGGAGATATTCAGGCGCAAATCACCAGCTTGATCGCTGCAACCAATGTTTCGGATGACGGCTATCTTAATGGCCGTCAATATCTGGATAACAATAACTATGTTATTGCCCTGTACGATTTGTATATGCTGGAGCTGGCGCAAAAGCAATATTACCGCGCGTTAACCACAGTGCATTATCTGATCAAAGCGGCGCAAGAGTATGATGAAGACTGGGTTAAGCGTTTAACCGAGAGTAAAAATAAAATTCTCCAGCTGATAAACAGTGACCGAGTGATTAAAGTTCCCGGCAAGCTCAGCAAAGGCAACCCCTGGCATCACAAACTGGCCCGCTCGTCTTTTTCAATTGAAAATATCCAGGGGCGGCTGGGGGATGTTCATTTAAGCTGTGAATCTTATGATAAAAAATACCCGCTTGCTGCAGGTGTTATTGTGAAAATACCTGAAGAGGTTCACTTTTGCAGCGTTAATATTGACGGGGAAGACGGCGCTTTTTTTGAGATATGGGAGCAGGCAAGTCATTGATTGCTGACTCATCCGTCTCGTCCTGTTTAGAGGGGTTACCAGAGTGCTGTTTGATATTATTCAAGCACTCTGGCGAGATGCCCGGCATTTTATGGTGCTGATTGGAAAAGCTTATTTGTCAGGTTATTGCGGCGATTTTTTTCCGGTAACTAAAGTCGGTATTTTGCGGGAACAGTTTGGTCAGGCCAAAATCGGTAAGCGCCAGTACCCTGAGTTTTTCATTGCCAATGTTTTCGCTGTAGTGTTTAATCCAGCGGGGTACATACACCAGGTCTCCGGCTTGCATCTCTATGGTTCTTGTCCCCAGGTGTACACGCCCTGCCCCGGAAAGAATATAAAAGATGGATTCATGGGCATGTTGATGCTGTTCATTTTTACAACCTTGCGGGATCTCCAATAAACGCGGATCCATGACTTCACTGCCGATATTAAAGCGGCTGACGGTAAAGTTGATATTCGAGCTGTTCTCCTTGTTGTTGTATAAGGCGTCGCCGCTGCTCTGCTTGAGTGAGTAGGCACAAACATCATCAATATTGCGGTAAGCGGCTTTTTTCAGGATGTTATCCATCAGCGGATTAAGCTTAACCTTGGTGATATCGCGATAAAGGGCAGTAAAATACCTGTCCCTGAGGGTGAGCGCCCTGTCTATAGCCGCTTCAATTTCGTGACTGTGCTTGTCAAGGTCGCCGTTACACTGGCTTAAGGCGATGTTTTCTATCACTGCCGCATGTTCATCATCGCATTCCATATGGATACTGAGGTAAGCCAATTCTTGCTCGTTAACACCTAATTGCGTCAGGCCGTTGAACAGATAGCTATAGATCTCAGCAACCACACCTTCGGTTCCCCAGCCTAAAAAGGCGGCGCCGCCAATACAATTGCTATGTTTTAAAAAGTGCAGGCAGTCTTCAAAATAGTGAAGGGTATAATCCTGAAACTGGCTGTTATCGGGGTCATTTACGCCAAAAACATTACTGAGCATTTTCCGTAACAAGTTTGAATGACGCTCTGTGCTGTCTTCTTCCCCTGCTTCTTCCCATAAGTTCTGGGATAACTCGGCGCGGAACTTATCGTCGTCGCAATTGACCATCAGGGCGGCTATCAGCCGGGTAAACCCCTTGGAATAATAAAAATGCTGCGCAATGATATAGCCATAGTCCGCCTGGCTCAGTTCATTATTCTGGCAGGCTTTTAATAAAGGGTTTTGCCAAATGGCATGTTTAGATACAAAAGCCTCAAAACGATTGCCGATCCTTTGTACGGTGTCATTATTTCTTTGAAGTTCCATAACTCATTACCTCATTTAGCAATATTAAATTCAGCTATTGGTTTGTACTCTGCTTTCATGTTTATCCGTAAATCTGGCAAGCACGGACGGTTTCTGCGGTATGGTTTATTTCCTTAAGTTCTCTTTGTGGACTGTATTACATACTTTGTGCCAATAGCCGAGGGTAAGGGGGATTAAATGTTAAGCTTATGAATTTGCTTTTGATTTAAATCTTATAGCTTGAGGTTTACTTGATGTCTTGATTAAGTGCTTGGGGGAAAGGTAATAAATGACGAAAAAAGCTGCGAGCGATAAAAATGACTGAAATATCTGGCGAAGTTAATAAAGGTGAAGTAAAGCATCTTCACCTTAAAATATTGTCAGATGCTTATCTGTTCAGGCAATAGTGGAAATAGTCACGGCAGGCATTAAAATCTTCCTCACACTGTACTTCCAGTTCGGCACATTGCTCCGGGGTTGGATACCAGGCGGCAATAGTCGCCGAGTTTATGCCAAGGCCCAGTCCAAGAGCCAGTAATGCCACTTTTACTTTATTATTTTTCATAAAACATCCTATTCGTTGTTATTGATTGAATTTTTATTACTCAATTTATCCCATCACTTAAAGGTTATTGTGATGTTAAATTAATGTAACTTTAACTTGTGTCTTGGTCAAGTTTTAAACGGATTACTTTCAAAATGAGATTGTTCATCAGGAGGTGGGCACAGCAGACACAGATTATTTACAGGGGAAGGCAGTGAATGTATATCCTGTAACTTGCCATCAGCCTTTCATATTTTTGTCATTTTATCATCACCTTACTGTCAAAAAGCTGCCCTAAGATAGCCGCGCAATCAAACGGCTGGGTGCTTGTCGTCCTGAAAAATATACGGGCACTGAGTAAAAAATAATAATGTGTAGGGTAATATCATGTCGATAAGGTTAATGAATAAGTTTAAATTGTCTGCGCTGGCACTTTCTGTGGCCTTTGTTTTGACAGCATGTAACAGTGATGACGGTAAGGCGGGTAAAGACGGTGTTGTTGGTGAAGCGGGAGCGCCGGGTGTCGATGGCAGCAATGGCGTCGACGGTATCGATGGCAGTGTTGGTAGGTTAACCCGTATTGCTACTGTGCCGGAAGGCGCTGAAGTCACCGGCTTGTTCCTGACCGATGAAGGCGATCTTTTTTTCAATGTTCAACATCCCTCCGATGCCAACACCCAGGTGGATGCCGTTAATGGCAAGCCTTTTAATACCGGTACCGTAGGTGTGCTGCGCGGCGTGAATTTTAATGACTTACCCGACAACCTGGCTGACTCTCCCGTGCCCGGCACTGAGATGGAACGGCAAACCGTGATGTCAGCCGTCGGTGAATACCAGATCCTCGGGCAAACCAATGATGTTTTCGAAGGCCTGCCATCCGGTTTGGGTGTGATCCACAATATCGTCTCCGGCGAAAAAGTGGTCGAAAGCAATACCCCGGATTTTAACGGTTTTATCCCCACCAATGACGGCGAAGGTTACCTGTTCAGCAACTGGGAATCTTATCCGGGCGGCGTCAGCCGCATGAAGATCAAAAAAGACAGCTTTGGTAAATGGTCGGTACTTGAAGCCATGATGGTAAACTTTGACCAGGTTGCCGGTACCGCCGCCAACTGTTTCGGTTCGGTTTCTCCCTGGGGTACGCCGTTAACGTCGGAAGAATGGATTGTACGTTCCAGCCTGGAGACTACCACGGATGCCAGCTGGAATGACCCCGAAGATACCAGCACCGACGGTATCGAAGCCATGACCGCCCCTGACTTCCCGAATCCTTACCGTTATGGTTATATCGCCGAGATCACTAAACCGACCGAAGCCGAGCCTGTGGTAGTCAAGCACTATACTATCGGCCGCTACGAGCATGAAAATTCGGTGGTGATGCCGGATCGCAAAACCGTTTACTCGTCGCAGGATGATACCGGCGGGGTATTGTTTAAGTTTATCGCCGATAACCCGGAAGATCTCAGCTCGGGCACCTTATATGGCGCCAAGTTGACCCAGGATGCCGGCAGCACTGAGCCCAGCACCACAGGTTTTGATGTCTCCTGGGTAGCGCTGGCCAGTGCCAGCAATGCCACCATTGAAGCCTGGATCAGCGAATACGACGGTATCGACACTTCAGATTATGTTGAAGGGCAAACCAGTTATATGACCATGGCGGATGTTGAAGCCTGGGCTAGCGGCGATGCCACCTACCCCAGCGTAGAAAACGGCGGCAGTGCGGTAACCGCGGGCCAGGCTATGGATGACAGGGCGGCATTTCTGGAATCCCGCCAGGCAGCACGTCTTAAAGGGGCCACGGCAGAGTGGCGCAAGCTTGAAGGCCTGAGCATCAACCAGGACCGGGCTATAGAAGCGGTTGAAGGGGTAGATGCCGTTGCCGGGGAAGAAGTGACCCGGGCTTATCTCTATATGGGCATTGCTGATATCGATAAAACCCTGATCGATGATGAAGGGGATATCCAGCTTTCAGCCCGGGTGAAAGATTGTGGCGGCGTTTACCGCGCCAAACTGGAAGAAAACTATGATCTGGCCCGCATCGAGCCGGTGATCATGGGCGGCACTTACCGTTCAAGCCTGGACGGCGCCGAGCGTTGTGACGTCAACCAGCTGTCGCAACCGGACAATGTTATTGTCATGAAGGATGGCCGCATCCTGATCGGTGAGGACGGCTTCCAGGAAAACAATACTCTGTGGATGTACGCCCCTGAATAACAGCCTCCGGCGATAACACTCCCGGGGCATCCAGCCGGATGTCCCTTCTTTTATTCCAGTGAAGCATGATGATGTTGAAAACAAAATTATTGGTTAAATTCAAAATAGTGGCTGTTAGCCTGTTAACCTTGATCGGTTGCGATAAACAAGCCTCAGAGCCTGTTTTGGCTGTTCAGGGCATGGAAAAGGCTTACCCTTACCGGGTTGGCGACGATATCCCCGCGCTGGCTTATATCGAGCACAAGCAAGTCTATAATGCCGAGTCGGTGATCCCGCCCCAGTGTTATACCAAGACCGACGGCGTTAATAATCCCTGTTTTGCCTGTCATCAAAGTTATGGCCAGGAGAAAACACGTACCAATATGATGCGTGACGGCGATTTGCAGGGGGAGTATGAGTTTTCCGATCTCGGGCTGAGCAATCACTGGAAAAACCTGTTTGTTAACCGCAGGCCGCTGATCGAGAAGATTTCCGATAGCAGTATCAAACAATGGATCACCACAGATAATTATTCTGCGCTGATCGCTAAGCTTGAAAATGATGATAACTGGCAGGGAGAAGTGACCCCGATTGCCAATCTGCCTTACCCGGATAAGGCCTTTAACGAGTTCGGCCTGGCCAAGGACAACAGTTATTGGGTGGCGTTTAACTATAAACCTTTCCCCAGTACCTTCTGGCCCACCAACGGTTCCACCGGCGATGCCATGATACGTTTGCCGGCGCCGTTTCGTCAGTTAAACGGCGAATTTTCCCTGGATGTTTACTTTGCCAATTTAGCCCTGGTGGAACTGACCATGAAAGACCTGACGCAAGTTTCGCTGCCGGCGGTATCCGAACAGGTTATCGGTCAGGATCTGAACGGCGATGGCAAGCTCAGTGACAAAATTGAGATCATTAAACGCCGGGAAAGTTACCTCGGGGACGCCGCCGACATTCAGCTGGCCCATATGCTCTATCCCAAAGATACCGAATTTCTCCATACCGTGCGTTATATCGGCGTTGATGACAACGGCCAGATCTATAATGCGCCGCGCATGAAAGAAGTGCGTTATATGAAAAAACACAGCTTTAAGTCCCAGCACCTGCTGGCGTCTGCCTATTACAAGGAAGAAAAAGAAAAGCATTTTGAAAACCTGCCCCAGGTCCGGCAACTGGGGGATAGGGGCATCAACAATAATTTCGGCTGGACCATCAATGGCTACATCGAAGACGAACACGGGCAATTGCGCCAGCAATACGATCAGGAGCTGGCCTTTTGCAGCGGCTGCCATAAAACCATAGGTGCGACCCTGGATCAGACTTTCAGTTTCCCGCGCAAAATCGAAGGTGCCCGCGGCTGGGGTTATATCAACTTGGCCGGGCAACGGGATGTGCCTAATATCGGCGAGCAGCAGGGAGAATTTTTAACTTATATGCAGCGGGCCGGCGGCGGCGACGAATTCCGCCAGAACCGGGAAATGTTAAACCGCTGGTTTGATAAAAACGGTAACTTAGATGAAGCGAAAGTTAAAGGGGCCAGCAGCCTTTATCAGCTGATCACACCATCGCCGCGGCGGGCGCTGGATCTGAACAAGGCTTATTACACCCTGATGAAAGAGCAAAGTTATATCTTTGGCCGTGATGCCATGCTCTCCGGTGCCGACAATGTATTGGAGCAAATTGATGAAAGTCAGGCACCGCTGGCGCCCGAGCACAGGTATCAATGGGATCTGCGCCTGGACTGGCATCACCGGGATAGCAATGCCACCCTGGCGCAACACGGGAAATAAGTAAGATGACCTTAGTTGATTTTATCTGCGCCAGTGTTTTTATGGGCCTGGGGGTCGGTGTTGATGTCGCGGCCGCGACTTTTGCCCGGGCAAATCAGTTAAAAGCTTTGGCGCTGGTGCTGTTATGGGTGATCGGCGTATCCCTGACCCATAGCCTGTTTCCTATGCTGGGTTATTTGCTTACTTATTTTAGTGTCAATGCCCTGCCCGCGTTGACACCGGTGATCGGCATTATCGCCTTTGCCTGCATTGCCCTGTATTTAAAAAGTGAGTTAACGCATTTTTCCCCGGCAGCACCCACTCAGCCGGCGCAAGACAAACAGCTGCTGGTGACCTGCGGCGTGATCCTGGCGGTCAGTTGGGATGCCCTCTGGTCCGGTCCGGCGAAATCCGCCCAGGTGGTGGGCTGGCCGGAGAGCTGGGTATGGCTCTCGTTTGTCATTGTCGGTATTGTGGTGGCGCTGCTGGCGATAAGTAGTTTGTTGCTGGCACGGCAACTGGGCAAGCTGTTTAAACCTTCCAAGGCAGCGGGCCTGGCTGCCAACTGGCTGAGTGCTGCGCTGCAATATACGGTGATCGGCTACTTTGGTTTACTGGCGTTATGCCGTTATAGCCTGGATCTGAACTGGGCCTGGTGGCAGCTGCTATTGCTGTCGGCGCTGATGGTTAATTTTGTTATCTACTTAAGCCATATAAAGCAGTTAGCGCAACAGCGGAACAAGTTAAAAAGACATGATGTCAGCCGTTATCGCCACTGGCCGTCAACGATACCGGTTAACCGTTGAAAAAATATTCCAATAAAGGGTTAATGCCAGCTACAATAACGATAATTTTTTTACTAATGGACTAATTATGAGTCTTTCTGTTGTTATTCTTGCTGCGGGTAAAGGCACTCGTATGCGCTCATCCCTGCCTAAGGTATTACACCCGGTGGCTGACAAGGCTATGGTTGAACATGTGATCCATAGTGCCAGGCAATTAAATGCCGATAATATTTATCTGATCTACGGTTTCGGCGGCGAGCTGTTAAAAGCTACTCTTTGCAAGGGAAGTACCGATGATGATCTGGTGTTTATCGAACAGGTCGAGCAGCTGGGGACCGGCCATGCGGTGCAGCAGGCGGTGCCTTTTATTAAAGACGATGAAGATATCCTGGTATTGTACGGCGATGTGCCCCTGACCAAGATTTCTACCCTTCAAAGCCTGCTGGCGGCCAAGCCGGATAACGGTATGGCGTTATTAACGGTACATCTGGCCAACCCGAGCGGCTACGGCCGTATTGTCCGGGACAATGGCAAGGTGGTGGGTATCGTTGAGCAAAAAGATGCCAACCCCGAGCAGTTGCTGATCAATGAAGCCAATACCGGTATCCTGCTGGCCAACGGCGCCGATATCAAACGCTGGTTAAACGGCTTATCCAATGACAATGCCCAGGGGGAATATTATCTTACCGACATTATCGCCACCGCCCACGGCGAAGGCAAAGCCATTGCCACCGCCCATCCGGAAACGGAAATTGAAGTGGAAGGGGCAAACAACCGGGTACAGCTGGCGGCACTGGAGCGGGCTTATCAGCTGCGCCAGGCTGAAGAATTAATGATTGAAGGCGCCAGTTTACGGGATCCCGCCCGCATCGATATCCGCGGCCGGGTCAAGGTCGGCCAGGAAGTGGTGATCGATGTGAACTGTATCTTCGAAGGTGAAGTCGAGCTTGCCGACGGCGTACAGATCGGTGCCAACTGTATCCTGAAAAACTGCTCGATCGGCGCGGGTACCATTATCAAGCCCAATACCATGATTGAAGACAGTCAAATCGGCGAAGGGTGTACGCTGGGGCCGTTTGCACGTATCCGTCCCAACAGCGTGATGAAAAACGACTCCCATGTCGGCAATTTTGTCGAAATGAAAAAAACCACTTTAGGCTCAGGCTCTAAAGCGAACCACCTGACTTATTTAGGTGATTCGGTTATCGGTGAGAAGGTAAATGTCGGTGCCGGTACCATTACCTGTAATTATGATGGTGTGAATAAGTCCACCACCACGATAGAAGACGGCGCTTTTATCGGCTCTAACTCTTCTCTGGTGGCGCCTGTGACTATCGGTGAACTGGCCACGGTCGGTGCCGGTTCGGTGATCGCCAAGGACGTTGAAGCCAAAGAGCTGGCCGTTGCCCGCGGCAAACAGCGTAATATCAGCGGCTGGCAACGACCGGTGAAGAAAAGTTAATCCTGAGTATCGCTGCGCTTAGGCATCCTGCCAGTGCAGCATAGATCCATACGGATATGGTGAATGCCGTAAGTTGTCGGGAACAACTGCGGTCCGTTCATCTTGAACATCGCTGCTCTTTGGCATCCTGCCACCGCAGCATAAATCCATACGGATATGGTGAATGCCGTAAGTTGTCGGGAACAACTGCGGTCCGTTCATCCTGAACATCGCTGCTCTTTGGCATCCTGCCACCGCAGCATACCGTTCATCCTGAACATATGGTGGCTTTGCTATCACGGCATCGCCGCCTTTCTTTTTCCCTTCATTCTAATGTCATGTTTTATCAATAGTATTTTTATTTCCGGTCGTTGTGAGAATAAATGTGCCGGGATTCACTTACTGTAATTTTGCTCCGGGCGCTCCCCAGCTCCGGATAAACAAGGAAGAAAAACATGAAAAAACTCATTGGATTAGTCTTTTGTTCGTTAATGGTGAGTCAGGCCGCCGCGGCGGATGTGGTGTATGTCAGCGGCAGCAAACATAACTTGTCAAAAGCCGACTTTCAGCGCTCGGGTAATACTTATACCGCCAATATCGAGGTCGTTGGCGACTATGGCCAAACCCTGATCTTTGATATTGATGCTATCGTTGCCGGCAGGGGCTACCAGGACAACAGAGAAGTTTGTTTTACCTATCACCCGGATGAGCCGCCGTGTCATGAATCTTACACTGAATGGCTGCCGAATTTCCGCTACGTGGTTGACCTTAAAGTTTCCTGTAATGGCATTGCCATAGGTTTGGACAGTGAAAATAAAAACATGCTGGTGAACGAGGGGGTCAGGGTAAGGGATACCGGGCGTGAAGTCAGTTTATTGATAGATAATGAATTGGTAACCGGCGGTAACTGCCAGCAGCTGCAAGTGATCGTCGATGGTACAGAGCTTAGTTCCATAGACAGTATTGATTTGGATGTGCTGGTGGCGGAAGCCTTTTAACGGAAAACCGGCAACCAGCCATGGATACCAGTTGTAGCGCGCCGCTTTAACGGCGCGCTTTACTGTTGTTAAAACGGCTCCGCCAGGATCACACTCAGATCTATGTCTTCTATCACCCAAAGGGAACTGTCCCTGGGTCCTTTAATATCTATTTGCAATTGCCGGCACTCGCTGGAGATGGTTATGGTTCTGTCTATCCAAAGGGTGACATCCCTGACGCCGTCATCGGCATCATGCAGTTCCCAGGAGGTATAGCGGATATTTTTGCTGTCCAGGGCGGTACCGACTTCAGTGCCGCTGCATGACACCGAAATCTCGGCAATATAGTCCAGCTTACCGTAATAATTTGGCGATCTGACACCGCCGGTCAGCCGGGAGGCGGCACATTTTTCTGCCCACTCGGGTCGCGCCGGGTATTGGTTGTAATCGCCGCAGTAATACCTGCCATCGTAATTACGGTAACCTAAACCCGTCACTTTGGCGGTAATAGCAAAATTAACCACCTGGTTATCATAGGCGCCTTCAACATTAAGGTTTGAGGTGTAATGGGCCTGAAATAATTGTGGTTTATCGGTGCTGCCCTGCTGGAAATCTGCCAGCGACATTTGGTGTTTGACCCCGGAAATATAAACCGTATCCGTGGCTAAAGCGCTGTTGCTAAGCAGCAAACCCATTAAAACTAGATGAATCTTCATTTTATTTTCCTTGTTATAAATTAACCCCGTTCATATTAACAATAAATGTTAAGTTGATGTTACATTTTTTTATGTGCTTAATGTAAAGTTCATTGTGTGATTTAAATCAAATTTCTCATGGAAATAATTTTATTTTTTTAGAGAGTCAAATGTTAGGTTTGTCGGATTTTACCGATTTCATTTTGTCGGTTTTTGGTTTTAGTTGTCGGGATAAATGATTTTTTATTTTGTCATTAATATGAAACAGTCGTGAAATAATTTACTGATATAAAAGATAAAAATATATTGTGTTGATTGGCGTTAATGTAGTTTGACCATTGGCTAAATGATTTTTTATGGCAAAGAATCGGTCGAATAACCACCTGAAAAAAGCGGGTTATTTTTCATTAAAATTTATTTCAAACGGGTGTTGACACTCAGTTACAACTCGTTTACATTGTTCGTTAATTAATCAGATGTATCTCAAATGTAAAAGTTGTGTTGCATTGGTTAGAAGTGATATTGAAGCGCGCCAAGGGGTGGCAAACTTCAGTCGTATATTGCATATCCAATCACTTAAATAAAAAATACAAGGAATCGGTATGTTAAATATTTCATCTCTTAAAAAGTTCGAGGCCTGCTTATCAAGGCCGTTAAGCACAACTTTCATCCTGTAAAAAAAATTCAAAAATAATATCGCCAGGCTTGTTAACTGTTGCGTTTATTCCCCGGAATAAGCGTGTTTAACCGGGCCGGGTCTTTGGCCGCTTGCGGCCTGAAAAACTGCAAACTTGAACCACAAGTGACGTAAAAGGATTTAACATGAAAAAAATATTATCACCGCTGATGCTGGCGGGTATCTGCTTGTCTTTGTCTAGCCAGGCGAGCGCTAACGAGCAGGCCTGTAATGCTACCGTTCAGCTCACCCATTACAGCCCGGGTATTTGCTATCTTGATTATGATCAGGCCAGCTGCACCGATACCTGTGCCAGTGCCGATCCGCAATTTCAACAGAGTTGTTTTGCCGAAATCAGCCTGCCTTGCAGCTTGAAAAATGATCTTTACAGCACCGCCAGCGGCTATCAGCAAAGGGATAGTTACAGCTGGGTGCATATTTCCGATCTGTTGAGTTTTCCTGCGTTAAGAAGCGATCTGCACATCATACAGCAGGACATGTATCAAACCCTGTATCAGGATTATCTGATCTTCCCGGTGAATGATGTTTTCAGTGAAGCCAGTATCCAGCTTAAGAAAGAAAATTTCCGCCTGGATATGCTCGGCGACAGCAAAACCGTGACCACACCGCTTAATGAAGCGGGCCTGTTCCGCCGCCTGTCGTTAGGTTTGGCACTGCAGGATGATATGAATCAGGAGCTGACTAATATTCACAACAAGATCGCCCTGTTTCCCCTGTACAACAGCACGGAAAAATCGACTTTATCCAGTGAAATCAACTCTTTGAAAAATAGTCAGTTATTGTACTGGAATTATGTTTCCCGCTATCCGAGTGCTTCGGTGGCCAGCAGCCGCATCAGTTATTTGAACACGAAAATATCCCAGTTTGTCAGTGGATTAAATGAACTGAGCGGCGACAAATTTACCGCTATGATGGCTAAATCTGCCCTGCTGGCCACCAACTATGATATTAACCTGCGCCTGTGCCAGGGAGGTGGCCAGTCCGCCTGTTACGACCCTATCGTCAACAGTGATCCCGCCAGTTTCTATCAGGGTACAGATCAGAGCCTGACCTATTTCGAAGAAACCTTAAGCCTGTTGGCCAAAGAAGTGGAAGCAATGAAATTGAGCTTTGATCCCGAGTTAAACCCCGGCACCCCGGGCAGTTTTTCCGCGCCTGATTTCTCCGGTTTTATCAACGACAAATTAACCGCCTATATCAATAATCCCGGGCAGGAAGCCCTGGTGAAACTGGAATCGGCCATCAATGTCGCCTTTTTACAGCTGGGCAATAGCGGGCTGGAGCTTTTTGATGAGTTAAAAGCCAGCACCGCCAGCCAGATCCAGGGCAATGCTTTCCTGGCGCCGGTGGATAATAAAAATCCCCTGTTGTGCAGTGATTATGTCAACCTGGATCCCCAGATAGAGGCGATTCGCACCGAGATTTTTGACAAGTCCAACGAAGCCCGCGATGTCATCAAACTGATGGGTGAACAGGGGCACAGCCAGGAGCTGCTGGACCGTCTTAATGCCCTGATTGCCCGCATCACGGAACTGACCGCACAAAGTCAGCGTATCTTCAGTGTCGACCGCTTCAGCGACGACAGGCAAATCAATGTCTTATGGCGCCTGGATGGCCTGCCGCAAGCCTTCTCTACCGATAACGACCAGCTCACGGTGGAATTTGTCGCTATCGACGGTATGTTCTGGATGCCTTCGATGTCAATTCAGCTGCAGCAGTTGCTGCCGAGCATCGAAAGCCTGGCCACCATGAAAGGTTCGCTGCTGCCCTCGGGCGACGGCCGTATTTCCGGTATGCGCAGCCTGAATCTGACCTTGCGTCAGTCGCCTTACACCAGCTGCTCAGCCGCCAATTCAGAAATAAAAATGGTCGTTGCCGTAACCGATGACAGCGGCACGAAAACCCGACATGTGCTGACGGCTGAGTTAAACCAGCTGTAAGCCTGATATTAAACACTTTTACTAAAAAGCGATAAGAAGAAAGGAAGCCAATATGAAAAAAGTAATGACTACGGTCGCCAGTGTTGTGTTATCCGCTCTGGCCTATAGCGGCAGTGTGCAAGCCTCCGAGGTAGTGTTCGATGCTGCCCGCGATTGCCAGTCCCGCAATACCACCCAGGGGATACGTTATGTACCGACCTGTGAATTTGAAAACAACCGGCTGATCACCGCCGACAGCTATAACAACCTGTCTTCAGGTTCGTTTATGTCGGATGCCAACTTTAAAACCATGCTGAACTACGACTTCACCTGTGAGTCGCTGAAACCGTTAAGCATTTCACTGGCCATGGTCGGTGACGGTGTTGAAAAATTCACTGCCGATATTGCCGGCAGCCCAACGTCGAATATCGATGTTGCCAGCATTACCCATTCGTACCTGTTGTCGGCGTTAAAGCTGAAATCCCTCAACGGTGCGGTCGGTTTCCAGGCAATCAAACCCGGCTGTCAGATGTCGGTAGATGCCCTGGTGTCCTACCCGGATCCCGCTTACTTCAAAGCCCTGGTGAACGGCATCAAGCAAATGGATATGACCCTGGCGTTTTTATTGTCGGTGGCTTCCCCGTCTGCCGATTACATCACGGCATTAAATGCCATTGAAAACGGCATTACCATGCTGGTGTTCCAGAAAGATATGGCCTTTGACGATCTGATGAAAGACCTGATCCAACTGGCAATCGACGATCTGCAAAATGCCAAAAACAGCCTGTCGGTGAATTGTCAGGCCAACAGCTCCAGTACTTACTGCAGCCAGGCATTGGCGAATACCCGGGGCACCTTGTCGGCATTAATTGACAATAACAACAGTCAGTTAAGTGAAATGAAAAGCTTCCTTAACAACCAGTTGAGCTGGTTATCCGGCCAGTCGGCGGATCTCAGGGGCGACTTGGAAGCGCTTCAGGGCGTTTACAACCTGTTGTAAGCAAAGAGGCGGGGTTTTCCTCCCCCGCCTCCTTCGAATAAAACGTTAAAGAAAGAATCAAGTGCTGTACCCGGATTAAGTCCCGGGTGTTGTACCAGGGACTGATCCGATTTTTTAAATGTAATAAAAGGAGTTAACCCGTGAACGGAAAGAAAGTATTAAGCTTGTCTATTGCCGTCGGTGTAGGCCTTGCCAGTTCCATGGCAATGGCATTACCGGATGCAACTAAAGGCAACCCTTTAGATTTATTAGGTATTTTGACGCCGGATAGCGTCGGCGATATTGTTCAGGATCATGAAGAACCTACCACCTTGCATGTTGGCCCGGCGAAAGTAAAAGAAATCCAGGGCACCTATGCTGAGCTGGGTGATACCGGTCCTATGTGTATCGATTTCGTCAATGTTCAGCGTCAGGCGTATTTATCACCGGTAACGGCGACTCAGAAAGAGCAGGCCTATCTTGACCGTGATTATGTCAGTAACTTTTACCAGTTAACTTACTCTATCCCACGTGCCAACCTTGACGGCTTAAACGCCATTAAAGACGCCCGGGAAGAAGTACGTCGCGCCGGTGAAGAAAACCAGGCGTTAACGGCAAACTATCTGGCGCTTAAAAACGAGTGGACAGATTTGACGGTAACCATTGCCCAGTTAGAGTCAGACATTGAAGATCTTGATACCGAGTTTCAAGATAAGATGAATGCCTTAAATGCGCAAAATACCACTAATACCAATAACTGTATCTTGTTCAATTCCACCAATCAGGCGGCGATGATCCAGTGTATTACCGATAACATTACCTGGTATAACACGGAAAAGGCGAAAATTGACAACTGGTATAACCCGGCCAAAACTCAGCTGACGGCTGAACTGGCAACGCCTAAAGCCCGTAAAGATGCGATTGCGCAAAGCTATTATGCGGCCAAAGGTCAATATGAAGCCTTCCAGCTTGAGTTAGATCTGATCATGGATGATGTCTCTTTCCATACGCTGATCATCAATGCGCAAATGAGTGTTTCTTCCGGCGCCTGGGAAATTGAAAAAGACGTGTTAGCCGAAGAAAGCGGTAAAGTGGTTGGTCGCGCCAGCGCCGGTTACAACCTGTTTGACAATGAAACCACCGCGTTAGCCAATACCCTGGCGGCCGCCGGTATGAGCCAGTATACGGTTAAGCAGTTAGATGTCTTTAACGTCAGCATGAATGCCGGTGTAACCGTCGACAACATCACGACCTCTACCGATAACGGTTCAACTATCTTCAACAAGAATGTCTGGAGCTTCCCGGCTGATACCCTGATGAGCAACGACATCCTGAGCGACTGGTCAATGCCGTTCGAACGTGAAGACAGAGCCGAGCGTATCCATTTCGATACTATGGATAAAAACTCGTTTGCTTCTGGCGGTTTTGACTTCTATGTCACCAAAGGCGCACGTTGTGGCGAATACGAGCAGGTGGTTGAAGAAACCTTTACCGCCAATACCAGCGGTGGTGTAGAAACGTCCTGGAAAGTGGTTAACCGTTTCGTTGAACCGGCGCCTGATCAGGTGGTTTTCGCCCAGGCGGTTGGTCTGTCGTATAACTACTATGCCTACCCGGGCAAGCTCAAAGGCGAATGTACCATTGAAGTGGATCGTATGAGCAGCTACTGGCGTAATGCCGGTAAGAAATCTTCCTGGAGCTGGTTCCGTAAGAAGAACACTTCCTGGGATGATACCCGTACCTCGGCGAAAAACGACATGGGGATGGAGTGTACCTTAGACCTGGTACCTGAAAGCCCGGATCCGGCAGAAGCCCGTGAAATGGCAGAAGACTTCGAACGCGCCATGTATAACGACATGTGGCAAATGTTTGTCACCCTGTATGCCGAAGAGTACACAGTGGAACAGGTTGAACCTGAGACTCCTGAGCTGGAACAAAGCACAGTGGGTACCACCCTTGGCACAGGCCTGATGAAAATCTGTCCGAATATCTACTGTCAAATCGGCGGTATTGTCTTGAAAACGCTTGATAGCTTAGGTGGTTCCAAAGCTCAGGGTACAACCTCATCGGTTAACCACGAGTACGGCACTATCAAGAAAGTGTATGACAAAAACAGCTGGACTGTTAAGCAAGGCAGCAGCCTGGTGAATGTTAAAGTTTGCGTTGACTCCAATCAATGTAGCTAGACATTTAAGGTAACTGAAAGGGCTTTGCCCTTTCAGTTTTTTGTTATCACTGAGTCAGGTCTTTATAAGGAGTATACAGTGAAAAAAGTCGTTATTGTTGCAGTGGTTTTAGTATCGGTGGTATTGCTGGCCAGGCAGTTTTTTTTCTCAGAAAAAGCCGAATCTTTGGATGAGCAGGCGCAGCAGCTTGTTACTGAAGAAGTTGAACAGCAGCCAGAGCCAGCCAGTGAACTAACCTCAGAACAATCGGTGGCTTCCGCCGACTACAAACTCAATGAAGAGCAAGGTAATGAGGTGATCACTGCACTGATCGAAGATACCTTGCAGGGACATCAGCAAAAAGCCCAGAAAGAAGCCCTGGAAAAAGTTAAAACCCTGTTTCCCCAGTTAAAAGAAGAAATAGAAACTTACCAGCATAATGTTGCCCAGCAAAGAGCGCAGGTAGAGGATTACCAGGCGCTGGTGGAACAAAGAAACGAACAAATTAAAGGCGGTCATGTTCCTACGGCACTGACAGACAAGCTGGCAGAGCGCAGAGAAAACCTATTGGCTTCAGCAAAAGTACTGGGGCAGGAAGCGGTAAAAGTAAATGAAGCCATCCGCGAAGCGGCCTCGCAATACGCCAGTGTCAACTAGCCGTGTTTTCTGTCAGTTGTCGGGTTAACCGGTACCGGGCAGAGCATTACTTTGGCGGTAAACCGCAGGTAAAAGGGAATAATTCGGCTTAAACGAATGAATGTAAATCAAATAACGGATTAGCTATGAACAAGTTTTATAAAAAAGCCCTGATCGGCCTTGCCGTCACAGGTGCTTGCAGTGTCGCTACGGTCCAGGCAGCGCCAATTACCGCCGTTGAGCAGGTAAACAGTAATATTGCCATGACCCGGGTGCTGGTATTGCAGCAGGACAACAGCAATGAAAATAATCAGGCAACAGACTGCTCACCGGTATTGCAGGCGGTTGCTACCACGGTGCCGACAGATATTGTCGGCCTGAATAACAAAATTTTTAACCAGTTAATTTTCTCCACACAACTGGCCATGTCACAGGATAATCTGCTCGGCAATGGCAGCGGCACTTTACACGCCGATCCGGTGGCGGCAAAAAAAATCACCTTTGGTTATGTCGATGTGCCGACAGATGAGTGGTTGGCAAACCCTGTGCTGACGGTAGATCCCGCCACTATAACTCCCGAAGGCAGCTGTACTCTGGTCAAAGGGGTCACGGTTTCCAGCACCGAACTGCTGGTCAATACCGCCGACGCCCTGAAAAACTGGGTATCTGCCGCGGCGCAGCAAAACCAGATAAATTACGATAATGCGCCGGTTGATTTTCTTAAAAATAATTATGGTTACCAGGGGTTAGGTTTCGGTGATTATGCCAAAGCAGGGATCTGGTTCAACTACCCCTATTCCTTGCCTATACCGTCGGCGAGGAACAACGAATTCGCCCTGCACTGGGCGGTGCAGGAAAAAGATTTCAGCCAGCTGGCGCAAACCCTGATCCCGCCTGCCGTTGCCACTCAAGCAGCTACGGGCTGGTCCGACAGTTGTCAGGATATCAGTTTACGCATCGCCACCGATATTAACTTTACTGACAGCAGCATGATAATTGGCAATGTCCAGGGAGAGTGTGATGCCAGTCCGGTATTTAGCCTGGATAATGCCACGCCTTTACCCGCAGTGGATACCAGTGAATTTGCCGCCTATTTGATGCAATCTCAGCGTTTGCACCGGATCTTGGTACCCCGGGATGAGTTCGGGGAAATGGTTAACTGTAACCGCCTCGATACCTCGACCATGATGGGCTGTAGTAAACCGATTGTCGCAGATTTTGAACCATCACTTATTGGTTTTATTACCGGCGCCAATGACTTGTTTATGCAGGTAAATTTTGCCAACTATGTGATTAAAACCTTCCAGTTAAGTGCGGTGGACGGCTCGATTGAAGAGGTCGATTCCGTGCGTTTCGGTGCCGTAATTAATCCGGACCCGGATCCTGACCCGGACCCGGACCCTGATCCAGACCCGGACCCGGACCCTGATCCGGACCCGGTGGATATGGTGAAAATACTGCATTTACAGCAGGACGCCTTAACCGATAGCGGACTGGTGAGTGATTGTAGTGAACTGGTGTCTGTGATCCAGGGCAGTGATCCCGCCAATATTTCCGGTTTATCGTCTATCGATCAGCAAAAAGCGGCTTTTGCCACTTTGCTGGCCAATGCCCCGGACGGGATTCTGACCGGCAGTGCAGGCAAATTAAATGTCGACGTCAGCAAGTCGCAGCGTTACAGCTACCGTTATATCGAAGTGCCGTTGGCCGACTGGCAGGCCAACCCGGTATTGCCTGTGGATCCCGATACCGTGCCGGTTGTCGGCAGTTGTGATGTGCCGCAGGCGGTGAAAGCCTATAGCACTGAGCTGGATGTAACTACGGCCGATGCCTTGCATAACTGGATGTCGCCGGAGACCAAACAAAACCAGACCATGTACGACAATGAAACCGACGAGTTCTGGAAGTCCCTCTACGGCACCGACGGCCTGGGCTTTGGTGAATATGCCAAAGCGGGGATCTGGTATAAATATCCCGAGCTGATTGCCGGTGACCCGTATAACCGCAAAGAATTTGCCCTGCACTGGTCGCTGGCGGAAAAAGATGTCACTGCCTTGATCAACGAGCTGATCCCTGCGGTTGTTGAAAGCAGCACACGTAGCGGTTGGTCGGATAACTGTCAGGATATTACCGTGAAGTTTGCTTCCGACAGCAACTTTACCGACGGCAGTGTGGTGATAGGTAACGACAGCGCCAACTGCGACGATAAGCCGGTGTTTAGCCTGGCAAACGCGGCAGAATTCCCGGTAACCGACAGCTATCTGTTTAGCGAATACCTGACCAATGCCAAACGCCTGCATCATATCATGGTGCAAAGGGACGGCAATAACCAGCCGATTGCCTGTGAAGAGCGGGATCCCCTGTCTATGACCGGGTGCAGCCAGCCGATCGTGGTGAGCGTCGAGCCGTTATTACGCCCCTTTATCCGCGGAGAAAAAGACTTGTTTATGCAGGTGAAATTCTCAGACTTTATCGTGAAAACTTATCGTTTGGCGGCGATTGACGGCGCCATCACCGAAGTGGCTTCACAAAGGTTAGCGGGCAACCCTTAGGGAAAACCGGGGCCAATATCCATTGCCGGGTATTGGCCCTTACATTATTTAACAAGACATCATTTAACAAAACATCATCTAACAAGGAAGTACATTATGTACAACAGGCTTTTTTTATTGTTATTGCTGTGCTTTAGCGGCCAGGCCCTGGCGGTGGACAGTATTTTTGTCGGCGGCGTCCGCCATACCCTGACCCAGGAAGACTTTTTTGCCGTCGGCGACAGTTTTCAGGCGGAGCTGGATGTGTTCGGCGATTACGGCCAGGAACTGATCATAGACATTGCCCTGCGGGTTGAAGGGGACGCCGGCAAAGAGCTGCCGACCAGCACTCCTTTATATATGTATGACGCACAACTTTATGCCAGTTGCAGCGGCAGCGCCATCGGCCAGGACAGCTCATACCTGTATAGCCCGGCCTCCCACGGCGAACTCCAGCTGTTGATCAATACCCGGATGACCTTTGCCAATACCTGTGAGCGCTTAACCCTGTTCGTCACCTCTTCCATGCTGAATAAAGACATGGAAATGAAATTGTCCCTGATGGAAGGGTTTTAATTTCACGGCCAAAACAATGGTTTTGTCCGGTGCAGTAAAGAACTTCTGGTTGAATGTTCAAGCAATTCAACCAGAGCAATAAAAATAATAAGAGACATGATTCAATGCGATTAAGTTACTGGTTATTGGTTTTATTTTTTTTCAGTGGTTTTTTATGGGCCGGCGATACCGTGTATGTCGGCGGCGAGCGCCATACCCTGGTGACCGAAGATTTTGGTAATCCGACCCCGGACAGCAATGGTTTGACCCGTTACCTGACCAGTTTAAATGTGGTCGGCGATCAGGGACGTGAGCTGATTTTCGATATTGATGTCCGGGTGTCGGGTGACGGCGTTTTTAACCCGGATTTTGGTTTTTATTACTACAAGGTCAGTTTGCTTGCCGGCTGTAACGGTACCTATATCGGCATTGACGATTCCGAGGGCTATCTGATGGAAGCATCCGGGGTAATGAAAGTCTTTATCAATAAAAGAGCGACCTTTGTACAGCCTTGTGAAAGGTTAACCCTGCTGGCGGTTTCCTGGATGGAAAACAGCGATCTCGAACTCAATGTCGCCATTACCGAAGCGTTTTAACACTGCGGGACCCGTGGCTGTTTTTATGATGCCGGGGTTACGCAATATAAAGATAAATGAGAAATATAATGAACAATATCAAGAAAAAGTTTATCGGTTTAGCTGCCGTTTTATTTGTGCCTTTTCACTTGATGGCGAATGAAGTTAATGCCTTTATTGAAGAAACGCCAATTGATGAATGTCATATTATCAATGATCAGCTTCAGCCGGTGCCGGAACTTGGGGAAACGAATGCTTCCCTGACGCCTATTTATATCGGCGGGACTTTATATCAGCTGGACAAAGCTGACTTTACTCCTGTGATGCGCGATAGCTATTTTCAGGATCCCTGCACAGGTAAAACTTACCTGATTAAAGTCGTGGTGGCCTATACCGCAACCATTCCTGTCAGCGGTGATGTCGGCCAGGAACTTATTTTTAATATCAATGGTGATACCGCCGGTAAAGTGATGAAACTCACCGCCAGCTGCGGTGCTTTTTCCGCGTCTGATTTGGATGACAAGTTTAGTATTTCCAAGCGTATGCGCACCAATCAAACCTGTACCAGCATGAAACTGACTTTAGATGTTACCGGCTCTAAGCCGGCATCGATAGATCTGAATGTGCTTATAGCCGAACCTTTTTAAATCCAGGCTGTAAACGGGGCTGAATGCTTGCTTATTCTCCCCTTATTGGCGCCGGATAGGGCTTAATTCCAAACACGCGATTACAGGGAAAGAGATGGAACTAGTAAAAAGAACTTTAGCGGCATCCATGATGTTTATCAGTACCGGGTTATTTGCCGGCGTGGTTTATGTCAGCGGCAGCAAATTTACCCTCAATAAAGCGGATTTCCTGCAATCGGGAAATAATTATACCGCCTATCTGGAGGTTGACGGAGATACCGGGCAGCAGCTGATATTTGATGTCGATGCCAGGGTTGCCGGTTTGGGTAAAGAGTCTCCGGAGAAAGATTGCAATACCAGTTGCCACTATAAAGGGCCGGTGGATTTTCGCTATGTGGTGGAAATGCAGGTGAGTTGCAGCGGTATCGCCATTGGCTCGGAAATGGATAACCGTAATGAGCTCAATGATACCTGGGTGGATAACAGATCCCGGGAAGTCAAATTGCTGGTTGATAATACCCTGGTAACAGGGGGCAATTGTCAGCAGTTACAAGTGGATGTTAAGGGAGTGGATGTCGATACCATTGAGACCATAGAGCTTGATGTGTTGATCGGTGAAATCTTCTAAGGCATAGGAAGTTACATATTTTAATAAGGATTAAAAATGAAAATAATAAATAGAATACTCATGGGAATGTTAACGCTTATCTTGTTGCCTTTAACTGCTCAGGCAAATGAGCCGTTGCCCGTTGTTGAAGACGGTTATAGCGCACAGATTTATTGCGAATGCCTGTATCTTCAAAAAGAGGAAGATGACGGCTCTGCACAAATTATGCGTCCTATCTGTGACGATTTATACCCTATCATGAAAGAACCTGAGTTAAAGCTGGGGCTTGGCGACATCAATGGCTATGTCGCGCCTATTTATATCGGCGGGGTGTTATACCAGCTGGACAAAGCCGATTTTACCCCTGAGTATAATGAACGCTGGCTTTTCCCACCTTGTGGTGAAGACCCTGTTTTGATCAAAACCCTGGCGGGTTACACCATCAATATCCCGGTTGACGGCGATTACGGCCAGGATCTCATCTTTGACATCAACGGCCGCTCCGACGGTAAAGTGATGACCCTGACCGCCAGCTGCGGCAATTTCAGCGCCACAGACTCCGGCGACAAATATATTATCTCCAAGCAAATGAACACCAACGGCACTTGCAGCAACATGCAGCTGAAATTCAGCTTCACCAGCTCTACGCCGCCTGCCCTGATAGATCTTAGCGTGCTGATTGCTGAAGTTTTCTAATGGCTGATTCCGGAAGCCGTTATTTACGGCTTCCGGGTGAATATGTTTTTATGAAGTGGATAATTTATGAAGAATAATTTTTTGTTCAAGCTCTTGTTTATTTTGGCTTTACCTGTGCTTTTCACGGCACCGGCCAGCGCCGAATATCGCTGCATGTCAGCAGGCCCGATGCCGGCGCAAGTGCCGGTAGAGCAGAAGTCATTGACTCAAGCCGTTGCCGCTGATCCCATCTATATCGGCGGCACCCTTTACCGTTTTAGCAAAGAGAATTTTACCCCGGTTTATGAATATGTGGAATACCAAACTCCCTGTGAACTGATCCGTATCAGGAAGCTGGTGGCCTATACCGCGACTATTCCGGTATACGGGGATAACGGTCAGCAGCTTATCTTTGATATCAATGGCCGCAGTGACGGTAAAGTGATGACCCTGACCGCCAGTTGCGGTAGTTTCAGCGCCACCGATAGCGGCGATAAATATGTGATGTTCAAACAAATGGCCACCAACCAGAGCTGTACCGCTATGGAGCTGACCTTTGCTGCCAGCGGCGCTGAAGCTCAGATGATTGAATTAACTGTGCTTATTGCCGAGGCTTTTTAAAGGGTAAATGGACGAAATGATGAAAAATAATAACTGGTTGTTGCCTTTGTTGGTGTCTGGCCTGGCATTGCTGTTATCTGTGTCGGCCCGGGCCGGGAGCTGCTGTGCTGCAGCCCCCCTGGTGCTGGAGCATGAACTGTTTGCCGATATCGAGCAGGCTGCTGAGCCTATTTATATCGATGGTGTGCTTTATCAGTTAACCAAGTCGGATTTTACCCCGATCTATATTTCCCATTATATCCAGGCCGGGCGTGAGCGGATCCGGGTTGAACGCCTGGTTGCCTATACCCTGACGATTCCGGTTTATGGTGATATAGGGCAGGAGCTTATCTTTGACATCAATGGCCGCTCCGACGGGTATGCTATGGATCTGAGTGTCAGTTGCGGCACTTTTAGCGCCGGTGATAGCGGCGATAAATATGTGATCTCAAGCCGTATGACAACAGAGCAGAGCTGCACCAGTATGCGGCTTTCTTTTGCGGTCAGCGGTTCGGCCCCGTCGTTTATCGATTTAAGCATATTGATCGCCGAGGCATTTTAACTATCCCTTCGGGACAAATTTACCGGGTGGCAGTGCCGGACGGCGCCGACCCTAAACCAGATTTTACATGGAAGCATAATGAAACTACTTAATATCTTATTACTGATTGCTCTGGCTGTTGTTAGCGGCCGCTCTCTGGCAGACACCGTCTATGTCAACGGCACTCTGCATACCCTGTCCAAAAGTGACTTTGCCCAATCCGGCGATAATTACACCGCTTATATTGATGTGATCGGCGATTACGGCCAGCAGCTGATTTTTGATATCGATGCCATTGTCGGCGGCGACGGTTACCAGGAAGTGACCTATGTCACGGAAGTCGGCGACAGGTGTATTCGCTGGAACGGCAGAAAAACCCCGGATTATTCCACTTGTATCCAGTATAACCTGATCGAAGTACCTGTATATTCCAATGATTTCAGATATATGACCGAGTTGCAGGTGACCTGTAACGGTATTGCCATCGGCTCGGATATGGATGATAAAAATGCCCTGGTCAATGGTCAGGTAACCGATACTTATCGTGAAACTAAGTTATTGGTAACAAACCAGAAAAATACCGGCGGTAATTGCCAGCAATTAAAGGTTGAGATTAAAGGCTTAGATCTTGGTGCGATTAACAATATCTCCCTCGATGTCTTAATTGCCGAAGCCTTTTAATCAATAGCGGGCTTATTAAGGATAACCATGAAATTTTTGTTACTTTTATTGGCATTAATGGCCTCCCTATCCGGTGCCCCTGCTGCGGCGGGCACTGTATATATCGGCGGGACCTTACATACCTTATCGAAATCTGACTTTGTCGCATCCGGCAATAATTATAGCGCTTATATTGATGTGATCGGCGATTACGGACAGGAATTGATTTTTGACATTGACGGTATTGTTGGCGGACAAGGTTACCAGCAAGTTAATGACAATAGCCGTACGTTTTGTATCCGCTGGGAAGGTAATACCCGTTTACCGGAAAATGAGCATTCGGCATGTCTGGAATACCGCACCATTGATTTAACGACTTATGGCAATGACTTTCGTTATGTTGTCGAATTACAGGTGAGCTGTAACGGTATGGCGATAGGTTTGGATACGGATGACAAAAACGAGCTGGTTAACGGTCAGGTCACCGACCGTTACCGGGAAGTAAAACTCCTGGTAGGCAAGCAGTTAACCACAGGCGGTAATTGTCAGCAGTTGAAAGTAGAGGTTAAGGGATTGGCACTGGATACCATTGATAATATCTCGTTGGATGTGCTGATTGCGGAAATTTTCTAACACTTAACTGGCCCGGACAGAGCAGAATATTTAAACCTTTACTAAGGATGGATCATGAACAAATTAACATTAGTTGCTATTGGCATGTTGAGCCTTTCGTCGTTATTTGCCCAGGCACAGGGGGGGGACCCTTTAATTCAAAACCAGGAAGAGCTGGAAAATATCGAAACAAGCATCACTCAGCTGGCCCTGGCGCCCATTTATATTAACGGCGTGATTTATAAATTAAACAAGGAGGACTTTGTACCTGTTTATAAGACCACGTATTACGAAAATCCTTGCCTGGGATCTATCCGGCGCTTCGTCGGTTACAAAACTGCTATTCCCGTTATTGGTGATTACGGACAGAACCTGGTGTTTGAGCTGAGCGGGCGCTCTGCGAAAAGCATGAAACTGACCGCCAGTTGTGGAAACTTCAGCGGCACGGATACCGGCACTAAATATGTTATTTCCAGAAATATGAGCACCAACCAAACCTGTGAAAATATGGTGTTGGAATTTAGTGTTGATGACAATCAACACTCATCAACCATTGATCTGAATGTTTTGATAGCCGAAACATTTTAATGAATTTTATGGTGAATAAGCCGGTTAAGGAAAGTTATAAGGATAACAGATGAAGAAAACAATACTGCTTTCAACCCTGTTTGCGGGAATGATGAGTGCCTGTGCTCACGCGGATACCCTTTATGTCGGCGGTACTTTACATACCCTGGCCAAATCGGATTTTGTGCAATCCGGCGATAACTATACCGCCTATATTGATGTTATCGGTGATAACGGCCAGCAGCTGATTTTTGATATTGACGGCATTGTCGGTGGAGAGGGATATCAGAACATTAGCTACCGTGAGGAAATACGTGGTTGTAATTTATGGAAAAATAATATCAAAGGCAATGACTACTCCACCTGTTTGCAGCCGCGTTATGTCCAGGTGCCGGTTTACGACAATGATTTCCGTTATATGGTCGAGTTGCAGGTGACCTGCAACGGGATCGCCATCGGCTCTGATATGGATCATAAAAACGAACTGGTTAACGCCAGGGTGACGGACAAATATCGTGAGGTCAAACTGCTGGTGGGTAAGCAGCGCAGTACCGGCGGTAATTGCCGGCAACTTAAGCTACAAGTCAAAGGTTTGGAGCTGGAATCCATCAGTTATATCTCCATGGATGTGCTGGTCGGTGAAACTTTTTAATCCCATCCGTTAGCAAGCTGCGGTGGTTGTCGAGATATTTTAAACAATATGTTCATAACTGTTCGCGGGCTTACTCCCGGAAATAATAATAAGAAATAAAAAATGAAAATTCTCAATATTGCCATTTCATGGCTGTTTCTACCCTTGTTTGCTGTTGCCAATGAGGCCGACACTGAGCTTTTATTGCAGCCACAGACAGGCTGTCCCTGTTATCTCCTGAAAACAGATAACATGCAGGCACAACTTGCCTCCGTCGGACTTACACCTGTTGGCCCGGATTATCCCGGTGATCCGATAGAAATCATTGATCCCAGAGAGCAGATCATACCTATTGAACCGATAGATCCCTGCCTGCCTTATCCGGTTATGGCACCTGCGCCGATATCAGCCGAGGTGGAAGCTTATGCTGAGCCTATTTATATCGGCGGCGTGATGTACAAATTAACCAAAGCCGATTTCACTCCGGTATACCGGGTGGATTATATCTACCACCCCTGCTCTATTCCCGAGCCTGTGTGGGTGCTGACGGGTTATCAAACCACTATCCCGGTGGACGGCGATTACGGTCAGGAACTTCATTTTGAAATCAGCGGCCGCAGCGACGGTACCGAGATGGCACTGCAGGCGAGCTGCGGTGATTTTTCTGCCTCGGATTCAGGCAGTAAATATTTTATCTCTAAAACCATGAGCACCAACCAAAGCTGTCAGAGCATGAAGCTGGCTTTTACCTTTGACGGCGATAGTGGCTTGCCGCAACCGGCCCTGGCGGACAGCAAGCTTAGCCTGAACAGCGCGGGACCGGCTTTGATTGAATTAAATGTCATTATTGCCGAGAGCTTCTAGGGAAAAACGGTTTCAAGTGCAGTGCCGCAAACGGTGCTGCCGGTCTAAGCAAAATAAAACTAAGAAAAATAAAATTAAGGATAATCAATGAAAAAAATAGCCCTGACATCCCTGTTGCTGATGTCTGCTTTAAGCGGCGTAGCCCATGCGGATACCGTTTATGTAAACGGTACTTTGCATACCCTGACAAAAAGCGATTTTGTGCAATCCGGCAATCATTACAGCGCTTATATTGATGTGGTTGGCGATAACGGCCAGCAACTGATTTTTGATGTTGACGCTGTGGTCGGCGGTAACGGTTACCAGCAAATCACCTACCAGAAAATATGTCTGCAGATGGGGCGCTGGGGCTGCGTTGAGCCGGATATTCGCGAGATTATTTCTGATGACTTTCGCTATGTTGTCGAGCTGAACGTGAGCTGCAGCGGCATAGCCATAGGGTCAGATATGGACAATAAAAACGAACAGGTTGACGGCCGGGTGAGCAATAAATACCGGGAAGTGAAATTACTGACCCAGAATACCCTGGTAACCGGCGGTAATTGTCAGCAGCTTAAAGTGGAAGTTAACGGTCTGGAGCTGGACAGCATCAGCAATATCTCGCTGGATGTGCTGATTGCCGAAACGTTCTAACCCGCTAAGCCCGTTATTTTTAGAAGACATTTTTTGCAAGAGCACGAGTACAAGGAAGAAAAATGAAAAAAGCACTTTATTTATTGGCGTTATTATTACCGGTTTTATCAACGGCGGCCCAGGCAGATACCGTTTATGTCGGCGGCACTATGCATACCCTGAGCAAAGCTGATTTTAGCCAGTCCGGCAATAACTATACCGCCAATATCGATGTTATCGGTGATTACGGTCAGGAGCTGATTTTTAATGTCGATGCTATCGTGGCCGGTAAAGGCGTGCAGGATGTGACCCGGGAATGGCGCTGCCTGCTGCCCCGTAATGCCCAGCCTTGGGAATACTGTGCCGAGCCAGACTGGCTGATCACTTACGATCAGGACTTTCGTTACCAGGCGGAAATGAAAATCACCTGTAACGGCATTGCCATAGGCTCAGATATGGATAATAAAAATGAGCTGGTCAACGGCTTTGTCGCCAATAAAGACCGGGAAGTGAAGCTGCTGGTGAATAAAAGGATCACCACAGGCGGCAGCTGTCAGCAATTAAAGGTCGAAGTGAACGGGGTCGATGTGAAATCTATCGATAATATCGATCTGAATATGTTTATTGTTGAAGAGTTTTAACGTGCGTCACCGACAGCTTGTCTGTTTCTTTTAAATGTTTGTTTAAGGATGAAAAATGAAGTATTTGAAGTGTGTGTTACCGGCGCTGGCTTTGTTAACGGCCAGCCCGTCTTTTGCCGATGTGGTTTATATCGGCGGTGTTAAGCATATTGTGACCGATTATAGCTATAGCTCGGATACCCGGCGTACTGCCGATATTGAGCTTGTCGGTGATGCCGGGCAGGAATTGACCTTTGATATTACCGCTATCGTGTCCGGTTTAGGCAGGATCAAGCCGGATATTATTTGTGATTACTCTGCCGGTTCGGTGATTTGCTACACCGGCGATGACCCGGATATCAATGACTTTGTTTATGACGTCAGGATCACTGCTACCTGTATTGCCGATGATGGCAGCAAAGTGGCAATAGGTGTCGACCGGGACGATGAAAATCTTTATACCAGCCAACCGATTTCAGACTTTCGCAAGGAAGTGACCCTGACCATAGACAATACCCTGGTGACGGGCGGCAAATGCGATAATTTAAATATCGATATTCAGGGTAACCTGGATGTGATTGAAGACGTTGATTTGGAAGTACTGGTTTACGAGCAGTTTTGATCTCCAAATTTGATGATAGGTTTTATTTGTCAGCAGGCGTGCTGATAAATTCATGGCGCCCCGGCATATTCAGGGACGCACCTTGTAGCCGGACAGGCTATACCAACAATAAAAAATAAGAAGTTATAAGGAAATTATGATGAAGTTTAAATCCACTACCCTGGCATGTTCATTACTTGTTTTAGCCAGTGCCTCCAGTCATGCGCTTGAACAGAGCCGTGTCTGGTACGCTTCTACTTTGGGCAACTCCGCTGTTGTTGAAACCACGGTAGGCTGTGTCGACCGTGACATGATGTGGGAAAAACATGTGGTCAAGGCCAATGCCTGGAATGATCAGTGGGGCCAGTCACAGGATTATGAATGGACTTTCGCCATTTATAATAGCAACCGTTCGGGCGCTTACCTGACCGGGCCTGAATTTGTGCTGGACACCAGTCGCTTACATGACGCTTCCGGCTCTACCGTGGATGCCCAGGGCAATGATATTTCGGTAACCTTTTATACCATACGTCCTTATGAACCTATGACTTCCAAAAGAGAAAGAAGCAGCACCCCATATAACATGATTGGTTATATGGGACTTGATGCGGAATGTGATTTTAATTAATTGCTTTTCACCCGGTCGTTATGCCTAAAAGCATGGCGGCCGGTATCCGCTCAAGCTGTTGAATGTTGTGAGGTTAAAATGTCAGGGCGTAGTTAACCGCAAACATACTGGCGCCGTCATTCACACCTGCCAGGTTGGCATTGGAGTAATGTACCCAGCTCAGGGCCAGTTCATAGTGTTTGCCGAACCCTATACCGGCCGCTAATTTATCTTCGAATAACCATTTAGAGCCGAGATCCCTTTGCTCAAAGCCGCGATGGTCTAATTTGATCACACCAATGCCGGCATCAAAAAAATAATAGACATTTTTAACATCAGTAAAACGGTTCGCGGGGATCACATAACGAAAAACCGGGTTGAGCGCCCAACCGGTATTATCCTCTTGCAGATAAAGTTCCCAGCGGGTATGGGAAAGTTCCCAGCGGCCGGTAAGATAACCGTTATCGCTTTCCAGCCATTTTTTATCAAAACTCCAGGTTAAGGTATAACGCTGCATCGGGTCGGAGTTGCCGGTTTCTTTACCGTTATAAAAGTGCAGGCCAAAAGTGCCGCCGTGATTGTCGGCATAAGCAGGAACACTGCTAAAGCAATAAATGGCAAAGAGAAAAAAGCACTGGTTTAAGGACTTATTGAGGCTCATGATATTTATCCTTATGGAACTTGCCCGCTCGGGCAGGTTTGCTGGGATTTTATAGATAATAGATCAGCTCAGTGATTTCTTCACAGCCAAAGCAAGTGCTGTCAACTTTGCTGTTATTATCAACACTTTTATTTAAGCTAAGGTTGCATTTGTTAAAAACTCAGGTAGAATTTCTTTCAAATCGAAAGTTAAGTTGTTTCAAACGAAATAAAAATGTCAAAAAGAAATACCCAGCAACGCCGCCACACAATTATTACCGAGCTTAATCACAGCGGTCAGGTCAGTGTCGAAAGCCTTGCCCGGCAATTTTCCACTTCGGAAGTCACCATACGCAAAGACTTATCGGCACTGGAAGCCAGTGGCCTGTTATTACGCCGTTATGGTGGAGCTATTTCTTTACCCAGCGAAATCACCGAACAGAAACCCGAAAATGTTTCAAACCGAAAGTTAGCCATTGCCAAAGAAGCGGCCAAACTGATCAAAGATCACCACCGTATCATTATCGACAGCGGCCGCACCACTTCGGCGTTAGTGCCTGAACTGGCAGCAAAAAAAGGCCTGGTGGTGATGACCAACTCCCTCGATATTGCCTGTGACTTGCGCGCGCTGGAAAATGAGCCGACAATTTTGATGACCGGGGGTACCTGGGATCCGCAATCGGAAGCCTTTCAGGGCCAGGTGGCGGAAAATGTTTTACGCTCTTATGACTTTGACCAGCTATTTATCGGCGCCGACGGCATAGATATTCAGCGGGGAACAACAACTTTTAATGAATTGATTGGCCTGAGCCGGGTGATGGCTGAGGCTTCCCGGGAAATTATCGTGATGGTGGAGTCGGAAAAAATTAACCGAAAAATCCCCAATCTGGAATTGTCCTGGCAACAAATACACACGCTGATCACCGATGATGAAATTTTACCATCGGTGAAAGAGCAACTCTTACAACAAGGCGTAAACTTAATTTGCGCCCAACAAACAAAAGGATAACTTTATGTGTGGAATCGTCGGAGCGGTAGCACAACGTGATGTCGCAGATATATTGGTGGAAGGGCTGAAACGCCTGGAATACCGGGGTTATGATTCGGCCGGTGTCGCCATCGTCGATCAGGACAAACAATTAAACCGGGTACGCCGCTTAGGCAAAGTACAGGAACTGGCGGATGCCCTGAGTGCGACGCCGTTAAGCGGCGGTACCGGCATCGCCCATACCCGCTGGGCCACCCATGGTATTCCCAGTGAAACCAATGCCCACCCCCATGTATCAGACAACACCATCGCTTTGGTACATAACGGGATTATCGAAAACCATGACGAATTACGCACTAAGTTGCAGGATTTAGGTTATGTGTTTGTTTCGGAAACCGATACCGAAGTGATGACCCATCTGGTACACCATGAATTAAAAACCAGCAGCAGCCTGCTCGAAGCAGTACAAAAAACTGCCAAGCAGCTCGAAGGCGCCTACGGCACTGTGATCATGGACAAACGTGATCCCGAGCGCGTAGTAGTTGCCCGCTCCGGCAGCCCGCTGGTTATCGGTTATGGTTTAGGTGAAAACTTTATTGCCTCGGATATCATGGCTTTATTGCCGGTCACCCGTCAGTTCAGCTACCTGGAAGAAGGCGATGTTGCCGAAGTCACCCGTTTTGAAGTGAATATTTTCGATAAAAACGGCGAGCCGGTAGAACGTGCAGCGCAGGAGTCCGAAGTCAGCCATGACGCCGGTGACAAAGGCGAATACCGTCACTACATGTTAAAAGAAACCTACGAGCAGCCAACTGCAATCCGCAATACCCTGGAGCACCGCATTGTCGGCGGCAAACTTGATATCAATACCTTTGGTAATGGCGCCGATGACATCTTCAAAGATATCAAACACGTACAAATCATCGCCTGTGGTACCAGCTACCACTCAGGTATGGTGGCCCGTTACTGGTTAGAAGCCCTGGCCGGGGTTTCCTGTAATATCGAAATCGCCAGTGAATTCAGATACCGTCGCAGCCATGTGCCGGACAACGCCCTGTTGGTGACTATCTCTCAATCCGGTGAAACCGCCGATACCTTAGCGGCGTTACGTTTAGCGAAAGAATTAGGCTACCGCGCCAGTTTAACCATCTGTAACGTACCCGGTTCTTCTCTGGTACGTGAATCTGATTTAGCCTTTATGACCAAAGCCGGTGCCGAAATAGGTGTTGCTTCCACCAAGGCGTTTACCACCCAGCTGGTCGGTTTATTGATGATGACCCTGGCCATCGGCCAGCATCACGGTATGGACGAGCAAACCCAAACGCAAATCAGCCAGTCGTTAATGACCTTGCCGAATAAACTGGAAGAAGTACTGGCACTGGCGGGCTCTATTGAAGGTTTGGCGGAAGACTTTGCCGATAAACATCACGCCTTGTTCTTAGGTCGCGGCGACCAGTATCCTATCGCGATGGAAGGTGCGTTGAAATTAAAAGAAATTTCTTATATTCACGCCGAAGCCTATGCCGCCGGTGAATTAAAACACGGCCCGTTAGCCTTAATCGATGCGGAAATGCCGGTAATCGTAGTGGCACCGCAAAACGACCTGATTGAAAAACTAAAATCTAACGTTGAAGAAGTTCGCGCTCGTGGCGGTTTGATGTATGTCTTTGCCGATGTTGATGCCAACTTTGCCAGCGACGACACTATGAAGGTGATTAATGTACCTCACTGTGATGACCTGATAGCACCTATCGTTTATACCTTACCACTGCAGTTATTGTCTTATTATGTGGCAATAATTAAAGGTACGGATGTTGACCAGCCTCGTAACTTGGCCAAATCAGTCACGGTCGAATAAAGTCCTTTTATAACAAGTTTTTATTGTTGGTGTTCTATAAGACTTCATACTGAAAACGCCCTGTTTTACTCAAAAACTGAGTAAAACAGGGCGTTTTTTATGATATCAATAAAGTCAGTTCACCATGGTGTGATTATAGGTGCTTCTCTGCCTGTATTTGCTATAGTTAAGCGCGCAACGTTAATTTTAAAAGGATTTAAAATGACCAGCTCCTCCGCTCAAAAAAAAGCGATAGAAATCTGCTTTCCGGATTTTTTTTATGATGCCAGTGCAAGTATTAACTGGAATCGGCTATTTTAATTTTTTGGGGGGGTGAATGATTGAAGTTACTACTGAGCTATTGTTTGTCATTGCTCTCACTATTGTATTTTTTGTGATGGCTATCGCTACTTTTTGTTTTATCAGAATCTCAGGAAAACATATTGAACGGGAAATGAAAAAAGAGGGGAAGCTGCCTCCTGGATGGGATTCTACCATGGGATTAAGATATGGTTTTTATGCCATAACTATTGTGCGTAACTCCGTTGCGCCTATGTCATTTGTTGATGATGAAGCTGTATTACGCCATGCACGCAAGAAAGACAGGTATCTAGCACTGTTTTTGGTAATATCATCAACTGTTTTAATGATTATCGGCGGGCTGGTGTATTTTTTATATGTGCCTTAATTTAGGCGCTTTTTCTAAACTTACAGTGATGAAAAATGATTTCCAGTATGAAACTTTATTACTGGCCCGTAGCCTAAAGTCAATTGCTTAAGGTTAGTGAGTTATTTAAAAGGAGTTAAAATAATCCCCCCTCTGTTCAAGAAACAACTATCGAAAGCACCCGGCTCTTTCCATAAATAAAGCCACATACCCCGAACACAATATGCCTCAAGATATGCCTTATATTTCGTGTAAAAATATTGATGGTAACTGCCGCTCTTGGCAAGAATTAAGGCCAGAGCAATCTAATCTCCTTTAATTAGCAATCAGGTTTTTTATTGAGCCTTGCACCAATTAAGCGACTTGTTATAAAGCTTTACTTTTCAACCTGTTAGGTGGAGTTCGCTAGTTGTAAACCTTAAGGGCCACTTTCCAAATTACCAACAAAATAAAACACCAGGCCACTGTTGATTTATCCATCTTTCTAGTCTTTGCTTATGAGTGCTTACAGCAACCCTGTAACACAAACCGCACCCCCTGAGTGCATCAACCACTCAGGAGGCGCTAACCAAAACGAACTAACAGGAGTCCGTCATGGCTGAATATCATCATACGTCAGAGCCACGTCCGGCAAAAGCAAAATATCCCACCAGCCGCCAGCTCACGGTGCTGGAAACCGCTTGTCAAACAAGTCTTAAGCCCCGGGGCATAGGTGTTAATTATGTGCCGGTCAAGCTGGAGCCTTGTATTGTCCTGAGGGGGAAATGGTTGAAGCAGGCCGGTTTTACTATCGGTGAAAAGATCACGGTAACTGCTCTTGGGAGGCAATTAGTGATCCAACCCACCCAGGTTTTACCTGACTCGGCAGATAAGCCATAAGGCATCAACCAGGCTGCTGCACCTGAAGTTGGTGCAGCACTTTCTTTGGCATGTTTTTGCCGTTAACTTTATTGCGGGATGGAAAATATAGCTGCCATTGTTACTTTATTGTTATTTTCACACTCTTCACTTTAAAAGCGGTGCAAAATTTAGTATAAAACTTGTGCTCATTTTATATACAAGGACTGTATTACGGTGGCCCATTCCCTTTTTGTTATTTTTATCGCTTGCTTTATTACCGATCTTTACGCCACAGCTCACTCTTTTTTAAGGCTTTTTTCTTACGGCAATAAAGACCCTAAATCCGTGGATATCACTCCGGACTTTGCCCGTTATCGCGCCGGGGTTAGCCGGAACATCAGTCATAACAGTACACAGTTATTTTAAAGACCTGTGAAGCTCTTGTTTGTATCTATGTCAGCAGCTGCCATTCAGTGCCGGTTAAGCAAGAGCTCATACTTTGTTTACTCACTAAATGAACATCTCAATGGAGGAGAATACAATGAATGATATAAACACAACGCTTACCGCGCCTGCACTACCCGGTATTAAGAAAAGGAATGAAATTTTTGATTTTTTATTTTATGACATAGGTTCACTCTCAGCAGAAGAGAAAAAGAACCTGTCACCGATGGAAAATCACGAAGGCTCAATTATTGTGGTATCGCCTAAAGCGGCAAACAAAGAAATACTGGAGTTTGCCACAGCAGCTGAGTTTATCAAGGCTGCTCCCCGTGACGTAAAAGCCCTGGTGGTTGCCGGTGTTGGCAGCTCCGTTATTGGCACCGCATCTCTGGCACGTAATGTCGCGAATACCTACAACATTGCAGTGGCGGGTATTGTTTCCGGATACGGCGCCGCCGATCTGATTTCAGAAGCCTTGGGTGGCTGGTTTTTCTATGGCGCAGCTGATAAACACCGGCTTAAAATGAGAGAGTCGATGGAAGATTTCGGTTCAATGTTTACAGCGAATCCATTTTTCCAGTCAATGCTGCAAGCTGCGCCGCAGGCTACTGGGCATGATGGAAAAAATACCGATATTGGGGCATTAAATGAAATATTGGCGGCCAAATCCATCGATCTATCGCTTATTGTCGGGCACAGCAAAGGCAACCTGTTGATAGATTATGCTTTAGAGAAATTAGCCAAAAAATTTGCCGACACTGGCCACAGGTATTACGACGCATTGCGTATCGTGTCATTAGGAGCCGTGACCAATTTTCCTCCGCAATTTACCAATGTCTACCAGTTCCTCGGCGGTATCGACTGGTTTGGCGGACTAAATTCCCGCCTGGGGCTAGAGCATACAAAAGTGCCGAGTGCATGGCATCATTTAAACACTGAACTCCCCTATCACATTTCGATCGAATCGCTGTTAAAAGAAAATGTTGCCCTTAGCTAACTACTAGTTTTGGCGGAAATATCTGGCGATAAGGTATCACTTTAAAGCTCATGTCGATAAGCCCGGTTGAGAAACCGGGTTTATTCTGGCTTACCCTGTAGTCTTTGCCTCCGGCAATAGTTACTCCTGTTCTTAAGGTATTAGGGAAAACCCTGGTGGAATTGGTTTAAGTGACTGAATTTTATATGCCTTCACCGTTTCTTCACTTTAATTCATCAAGATTTCACCGAGTTTAAGCCGCCAGATACTGCATTAAATATCGGTTCTGATAACGTATAACCACAAGTTAACATCACCTAAAACCCAGGCATTTTATGATAAAAATAATAACCTTAATATTCGCCTTTTTGAGCGTCTTGTTCTCAAAGCTGGCGGCAAGTGAACAAGCTTTACAGACACAGCCGATAATCAGCGGCTATCAATACCAGCACTCTTCCAAGCTGCTTGCTCAAGACCGGCGCTATATGGTGTCCCTGCCGGAACGCTACCATATGAGTAACCGCCACTACGCCAGTTTATATGTGATAGACGCCGACTTTCAGTTTCAGCATGTCTCCGCGGTGGTGAAAAACCTGGCCCGTATGGGCAAGTTGCCGCCCTTGATAGTGATCGGTATCGCCAATCAGGGCAGCGATGATTATCTTAAAACCACGACCTGGCCCGACCCCAAAGATGAAGCATTTGGCGGTGCCGGGCAGTTTCATGCGTACCTTAAACAGGAGTTGGTGCCGTTAATCGACAGCCAATTCCGCACTAAGGGTCAAAAAGCCTTGTCGGGTTATTCGCTGGGGGGCTTGTTTACCCTGTACAGCATGATGCAGCCGGATACGCCTTTTAATGCCTTTTTGGCGATGAGCCCCAGTGCCTGGTTTGACGGCAACAGTTTACCGGGCAAGCTAGAGCCTTTGCTTAAACAAGGTAAGCTGACTGCACCTGTGTTTATTTCCCTGGCCAGGGAAGAGGGCATGGGGGTTGATAAAGTGGTCGAGGTTTTTGAACAGTCGGCCCCTGCTGCCCTGAAATGGCAATATAAGCACTACCCGGAAGAAAATCATTTCACCACCGCCTTACCCGCCCTTTATGACGGCCTGCAATTTCTTGCCCCTGATTATGCTATTGACGGTACCGACATGCTGGCCATAGGCGACTACCACCAGGTCTTGGCGCATTTTAAGGAGCAGCAGAAAAACTGGGCCGGATTCAGGTTTGAATGGCTGCATGCCTATCAATTTGCCAAATACATGTTCTGGTCAAAACAGTTGGATCAGGTTGACGGTGCCTTACAGGCAATAAGCAAGCAGTTTCCAGAATCCCTCACTGGGGTAACAATACAGCTGGCCAATGGCTTTAATAAAAGAAAAGATTTTGAGCGTGTCGCACAGCTTTTGGCAAGAGTGAAAGCTGATGGCGAAACCTTGCCCGGCTGGCATAAGCAAATGAGCGTTTATTATCAGGCCATGAATAAACCCGAACTGGCCAGGCAGCACCAACAACAAGCCCTGAAGCTGGCACAGCAATATCAGCTGGAAAGCTGGGAAGTTTGGGAGCTGAAATAGCGTTTTATTTAGGAGCCCGGCAATTTAGTGCTCTTTATCTTAATAATAAAAGCCGCTTGTCATGCTACTGAGTTCAATCGGGTGCATTTAAATCTTCTTAAGATGCGCCCGTCTAGTCCGTGGGGCTGTTACTTTTTCAATATGAGACTCGCAGCATGTAATGGGCAGCAGCTTTTTCTCCGGTTCTCTTTTTTCCATCGTCGATTGCCATATCTAATAGCCGGATTAGGGCCGATGAGCCAGGGCCAAAAAGTTTAAATTGTGCAACATATGGCGAAAATAATATAACAGCTAAATACACTATGGCGGATATACTAATTCCGTGAAAACAAGCAAGTCGGGTATTATCAGCAAACTCGCTAGCTACTTGTATTTGCTGCCGGTGAAAAAAGAGCCTTGAAGTTTTATTTTAAACCGGTACGGTAACAAGCTTACACCTTATAGGGGATTAAATGTTTTTTAAGCAAGGTAAGATAATTATCACGCTCTTTATGCTGCTGGCCTTTACCGGTCAGGCGCTGGCGTATAATGCCGAGCCTTGTACTATGCATGAGTCTGTCCCTGCCCCGCAAAGATCTGCCGAGCTGAGCATGCCTGATGGACAAGCCATGAGTATGCAAAGCGGGCATAAGCAGCATTTAGCGTCCCACAGCCATGAAACTATGGCACCAGATAATTGTCAGAATACCTGCTGTTGCCCCATGGGCAGTTGCGTCAGTGCGGCGCTTACCTCTGAAACATCAACTATTGATGAGTTGTTTATCAACTCAGCTAAAATCAGCCCGGGGAATAATTTGCTGTTAAGCCGTTACCCTGCTTCCCTTTACCGCCCTCCGATACTGAGTTAACGGGACAGATCCGCCTAATTTCGGCGGCTTCCCGATTTTGAACTTTAATTAAAGCAGTAATTATCGTTGCGATAACGTTTACTCAAGTCTTAACTCAACCACGGCATCTTGTTTGAATTTTTCAGCAGGCCGTGGCTCTTTGGAGGCAGTATGTTTGCCAAAAATAAAGCGATCAGCCCTTTGGGGTTGTCGCGCAGAAGGTTTGTGCTCGGGGCCGGCAGCGCCCTGCTGCTAACCGCAATCCCCTTTTCAAAAAAAGCCTTAGCCGGGGCCATCAGCCGCGGGCTCACCACCTTATCGGGCAAAGTATTTGACTTAAGCCTGGATTATAAAACCGTCAACTTTACCGGCAGCGAACGCCTGGCCACGGTGATCAACCAGACCTTGCCCGGCCCTGTGCTGCGCTGGAAAGAAGGGGAAACCGTCACCTTAAGGGTGAAAAACAACCTGGCGGAAACCAGCTCACTGCACTGGCACGGCTTGATCCTGGAGAGTGCCATGGACGGTGTGCCCGGCATCAGTTTTGACGGCATCAAGCCGGGGGAAACTTTTGAATATAAGTTCAAGGTACAGCAAAGCGGTACTTACTGGTATCACAGCCACTCAGGCTTCCAGGAGCAAACCGGCATGTATGGCGCTATCGTCATCGACCCCCAGGAGCCGGATCCGGTCGCCTATGACAATGAATATGTGGTGATGCTCACCGACTGGACTGATGAAGATCCCACGGATGTTTACGCCAAGCTGAAAAAAATGTCCGGTTATTATAACTTCAGCGAACGCACCGCAGGCGATCTGGTGGATGAAATCAAGAAAAACGGCGTGGTCAATACTTTCAACGCCAGGGCCATGTGGAATAAAGCGCGCATGAGCGATCGGGATCTGTCGGATGTGACCGGCCATACCTATACCTATCTCATGAACGGTAATACCCCGGAGCAAGGCTGGCAGGCCCTGTTTAATAAAGGCGAAAAGATACGGCTGCGTTTTATTAACGGCGCCGCCATGACCATTTTTGATGTCCGGATCCCGGGGCTGAAAATGACGGTCGTGACCAGCGACGGACAAAATATCCAGCCGGTTACCGTGGATGAGTTCCGCATGGGAGTGGCGGAAACCTATGATGTCATCGTCGAACCGGATAGCGAGCAGGCCTACTGTATCTTTGCCCAGAGCATAGACAGAACCGGTTATGCCGTGGGCAATCTGAGCCCGGATGCCAATCTGGTGGCGCAAGTGCCGACAATGGATACCGCCGCCGTGCTTGGTCATGCGGATATGGGCATGGATATGTCGGCGATGGCGGGTATGTCGGGCATGGATCATTCGGCCATGCCTGATATGGAAAAGCCGGCTATGTCCGGCATGAAACAACCGAGTATGGACCACAGCGGACATCAGATGAAGGGCATGGCAGCCGGTGCTTTAGGTCTGGCGGGGTTTGGCAGCAACAGTGAAATCAAGCACGTTAAAAGTGAGTTTGGCCCCCATGTGGATATGCGCGCCCCGACCCCGAAAAGCGGTCTTTATGATCCAGGTATCGGTTTGAGGCAACACCAGAAACAACTTGGCCGCAAGGTACTTAATTATGGCGATATCGTCGGTCTGCAGCCGACATCGGATCCGCGTGAGCCAGGCCGTGAAATTCAGCTGCACCTGACCGGCAATATGAGCCGTTATATGTGGTCGATGAACGGCATAAAATTCGCCGATGCCGAGCCGCTGCAGCTTAAATACGGCGAACGGCTGCGTATCACCCTGGTCAACGATACCATGATGGCCCACCCCATGCACTTACACGGCATGTGGAGTGAACTGGAAACCGGCGAACCCGGCTATATCCCGAAAAAGCATACGGTATTGGTACAGCCGGGATCGAAAATCAGTTACCTGGTGAGTGCAGATGCCATGGGCGGTTGGGCTTATCACTGTCACCTGCTCTATCACATGTTGGGTATGTTCAGAAAAGTCGTGGTTAGTTAAGGAGTTTGTGATGAAAAAGCAATTAACACTAGTGTCTTTGGCTTTAGCCGCTGTGCTGGCCAACAGCCCGGTTTATGCGGCAGGCTCGGATGATCCCTTACTGACTAAGGTGATGCTGGATCAGTTTGAAGGCGATGTGAATAACGACAACGCCACCAGCTGGGCGGCGCAGGCCTGGGCCGGTTACGATCTGGAAAAGCTCTGGATCAAAACCGACGGCGAGCGGGCAAACGGTAGCACAGAGTCGGCAGAGCTACAGGCCTTATACAGCAAGGCGGTTGCCCCTTACTGGGATCTGCAGTTTGGTTTCCGGCAAGATTTTAAACCTTCCCCTTCTGCTGAGTGGGCGGTGATTGGTTTCCAGGGACTGGCGCCGTACTTTTTTGAAATGGATAGCGCGCTCTTTATCGGCAAAGAGGGGAAAACCGCACTCAGGGTAGAGGCGGAATACGAAATCATGCTGACCCAACAATGGGTATTAAGCCCGGAAATTGAAGTGAACTTCTACGGTAAAAACGACCGGGAAACCAGCATAGGCTCAGGCTTATCCGACATCGAAGCGGGTCTGCGCCTAAGGTATGAAGTGGTGCGGGAATTTGCTCCCTATATCGGGGTGAACTGGTCGAAAAGTTTCGGCAATACCGCAGACTTTGCCCGCGCCGAAGGGGAAAGCACCAGTGAAACCCAGCTGGTACTGGGGTTCAGGGCCTGGTTTTAGCAACAGGTATAGTTAACAACACAACAATTTAAAAATTAAATTAGAGAAGAATTTTATGAAAGTATTCAAAGTATTAACCGCAATGATTTTAGTCACCGTAAGCACTCTTGCTGCGGCCCACTCAGGACTGAAGGCGTCTATGCCCGCCAACGGCGCCATGCTGAATCACCCGCCGCAAGTATTATCGCTGGAATTTGTCTCCGATGTCCGCCTGGTGAAATTAAAGCTGACGGATGAAGCCGGTAAAACCATTAAGCTTGGCAGCAAACCGGATAAGGCTTTTAGCAGTAAGTTTCAATTACCTGTGCCCGATTTAGCCGTGGGCAGTTACCAGGTGAATTGGCTGGCCATGGGTAAAGATGCCCATAAAATGACCGGTGAATTCAGCTTTATGGTGCATAGCAGCTCGAAAAAACCTGCCACAGACGACGGTCACAGCAACCACAATCACGAGTAATGGCAGTTTGATGTGAGGAAGTATTATGGAACTCACTGTTTGGGACTATAGCAACCTGGTTTCCAAATGGCTGATTTATATCGGGGTGGCCGCAGCGGTCGGCGGCCCCTTTATTGCGGCTTTAATTAAGCCTGCCAGCCAGATCAAGGCGGTGATCGAGTATGTGGTGTTGGGTATTATGCTCGGTATTGTCGCGGTGATCGCCAATTTCTTTATCCAGGTAGGTGCATTTGCCGAAGCCGGATTTGGCGGCATGTTTGATGGTGAATTGATTGACTTGTTGTGGCAAAGCCCGGTGGGAGATTCGGTGTTCTGGCGCCTGAGCGGCTTCACGCTGTTAATGCTTGGTTTATGGATAACAGGCAGGTTTACGGATAAGTCCCGGGCCGGATTGCAGAAAATGAAGGGCCAGCTTATGGCGGCCTGTTATATTTTCGCCCTGCCGGTCCTGGCTTATTCCTTTACCTTTATCGGTCATAATGCCGATATCGGCGGGATTGCCAAGTGGTTGATAGCCTTTCATGTCCTGGCCCTTGCCTGGTGGATAGGGGCTTTATATCCCTTGTGGCTCAGCTGTCGGATATTAGAGCAAAAAGCCCTGTACGCCCTGATGCACCTATTTGGCCGGCTTGCCATGGTGATTGTCGGGATTTTATTGATTTCCGGGGTTAGCTTGCTGGTAATGTTTATGGACAGTCCGGCGGAATTAATCACCACCCCTTATGGCCAGCTGATGCTGTTAAAATTTTTGCTGGTCTCGGCAATTTTATTGATGGCCGCCTGGCATAAATTTCATTTAGTACCTGCGGTTCATCACGGCAAAAAGCAGGACTGTCAACATCTGCAAAAATCGATCTCGGTTGAGATCTGGGTGGCGGCGGTGATTTTGGCGGTTACCTCAGTGTTATCTACGGTAATGGGACCGGCCAATCTGGCCTGACTTCATTTACCGTTACTTATATAAAAACAGAGAAAATAAACAGGAAAAATAATGAATAAACTAACTAAGAAATTTAGCCTATTGCTGCTGTTCGTGAGCACTTTATTGATGCAAACCAGTGTTTTTGCCCATGGCAAAGAGCATCATAACAATAAACCTGCATTGTTCAGCGGCTTGGGTAGTGAAGCAGCCAAGGTGGTCAAAACCTTTCACCGGGCATTGCAAACCGGTGATGAGCAAACGGCCCGGGATTTATTGGCAGATGATGTACTGATTTTTGAAGGAGGCCGGGTAGAGCGCTCGGCGCAGCAATATGCCAGCCATCATATGAAAGCGGATATCCAGTATCTGAAGTCGTTGCAGATAAAACCGCTGGAACACCAGGTGCAGATATCCGGCGATACCGCTGTTTCCATGTACCGCGGCCAGATCACCGGTAGCTATAACAGTAAAGCGGTTGACCGGCAAAGCATGGAAACCCTGGTATTAAAGAAACACAAGGGCGGCAGCTGGAAGATCACTAAAATTCACTGGTCTGGCTGATATCGGCTTTTGCGATTGTTGAAGCTACTTTAACTTAAAAAGCCCCTTTAATTGCCATTAAAGGGGCTTTTTATTTTTCTGGTTCATATATGCACCACTGTGACCTGTTTTTTGCTGTATCTGTGTATTTATAGACCGAATATACTGGCCCCATATCGATGTTTTACCATCCGGGTACCGACATTCGTGAGGAGCAAGTTATGAAATTAAACAGAACAGTAATTATCAACAAACCGGTTAACAAGGTCTGGCAGGTGGCGGCAGAAGATTTTGCCAATGCTTATAAATGGATGACCGGCGTGGTGCATTCATACGAGACTCCGGCTGCTAAGCAAGCTGGAGATGCTTTGCCGGGCCGCATCTGTTACCTGGAAAATAAAGAGAACCCGTTTCATGCGGTAGAAAATATCCTTAGCTTTGATGCTGATAACCACAGGCTCGAATTTGAAATTTTTCCGGTGAAAACGTCCGGCGGCGATATTCCGATTATAAAAAACCATGTGGTGATGCAGTTTAAGTCGACCCAGGATGGCGGCACCCGGGTATATTGGGATTGTAATGTCGAGCTTAAGTTACTGGGTAAAATCCTATATCCGTTGTTAAAACTCGGTTTAAACAAAGGTTTTGACGGCATATTAAATGATCTGAAAGTTTATGTGGAAACCGGTCAGGTGAGTGCGAAAAAGAAAAAATTTGATAAAAAAATTGGTCCTCTTAAAATCGCCACCGTTTGAAGCCTGAGCAGAAAAGGTGATCATAAGACAATCAAAATAGCCGCTTGTACCTGCTGCGAACTCACCGCGGATATGCCTTAATGCTCTTCCGATGAAGCGATCTAAGCTATATTTTCAATCTTTTCACTAATAAAGGGGTGGTGGTGGCTTGCACGATAAGGGTAAATAAGACTACGCCAAAACCTATGGATTGAATGGTCCACCAGTAGGGCAGTTCGGTAGGCAGCGACAGCACCAGGGCTATGGTGACGGCACCGCGCAGGCCACCCCAGATCATGATCGGCGGGTACCTGGGATCTATGGTTTGCCCCAGGGTAAATCTGTTCAAGCTGGTGGAGCTATAAACGGCGATAAAGCGCGCTACTGTGGCGGCGATCACCGCAAGCCCTATCGCCAGCCAGCGCTCGGTGAACATGTCGACAGAAACCACCAGTCCCAATAAGACAAAGACGAAGACGTTGGCGATAAAACCGATAGACTCCCAGATACTGTGAAGTTCATGTTCCACCGGGGTGAGGGCTTGTTGGCCGAACCTTTTAAAGGCGATGGCGGCAAATAATACCGCGACTATGCCGGAAACATGGAAAAAGTGCTCGCCGATATAAAAACTGCCGTAGGCCAATACCAGGGAAACCAGCACCAGGGCCGGCACGTTAACCGCCAATAACCTGAGGGAAAAAGCAAACATGCAGCCCATCAGCATGCCGACTAAAATGCCGCCGAAGAATATTTTTAAGAACTGGACTAAACCCGAGATCACGTCCGGCTCAGCGGCGCCTATGCCGATACTGACCAGGATAGTAAACAGGGCGATGGCCGTGGCATCGTTAAATAAGCTTTCCCCTTCAATTAGCACATTCAGCTCAGCCGGCGCTTTCAGGGCTTTTAATTGCGCCACCACTGCCACGGGATCTGTGGCGGAAACCACGGCACCGGTAATCAGGGCGGCGATAAAGGGAAATCCCGGGTGTCCTATGCCGTAAAAAAGTAATATGGCAGTCAGCACAGTTGATAACAGCAAACCTATAGTGGCCAGGGTCAGTACGTTCGGCAGGAATTTAAATAATAGCTTGCTGTCCAGCACAAAGGCTGCTTCAAAAATCAATACCGGCAGCAGTACAAACAGCATCAGAGCCTGGAAGTTGCTGGCCCGGATGCCGCTGTCCCAGTCAAAGATTCCTATGGAGAAAGACAGGATAAACCCCAGCAGCACCAGGGCCAGGGAATAAGGGATTTTTATTACACGTATCACCATCAGACCGGTTATGCCGGTCACGGCGAAAATCAGCACAACACCTATGATTTCAATAGCTGTCATATCTTCCATCCAAGCGCATGGTAAAGAAGACCTTCTTTCAGCGAAATATTGAATGTGTATTAGTGTAGCTCTTGCTGATAAAAGTGTGAGTTTATATCCGCTTGTGGAGGAAAGCTTGGCAGGCAGGTTCCCGCCAGACGTTTAGACCCGGCGGGGAGGAGGAGTGCTTTTCCTTTAACTATCAGTCCTGTATTAATTCATCCGAACTGTTTTCTCTGTCCTGCACCAGTTCCCGGCTGATTTTCTGGATTTCACTGGTGGCGCTGCGCACTGGCTGTCCCGGTTTAACCTCCAGTGTTTTCAGGGTTTCCACCAGGGCGCTGTCCAGAGCCTGGTTGTTTTGCAAGGTCGTGACCAGGGGAGTCAGGAAAGCCTCCATTTTTTCGCTGAATATCGCCAGAGTTTTTTCCAGCTCGGCATTGTTGCCGGCTTCTGTTTTTTGGCCGTTTAATTGGCTGGTCAGTGCCGACAATGACTGACTTATCTGATCCAAACCGTCGGATTTTGGCTGCTCCAGGGCGCTGCCTATCTGGCCCAGCCCCTGCTGCAATAACGAAATCTGGCTGGCAATCGAAGCCAGCGGATCATCGCCGCTGCCCAGGTTCTGGTGGCGGACATAATCGTTTTTGATTTGCTGCCAGCGCTGCTCTTGTTCATCCGTTAATGTTTCTCTTAGTTCCGCCAGTTTTAACAGGTTTTCTTCCGCGCCTACCGTCAGGGTTTGTGCTTCGCCGCGGTAATGATCTGCAATCAGCAGTTCCAGCTCTTCATCCGTCATCACCGGCACCACTTTTTCCGCCATCTTGTTCATATTGCGGTAGCTGCCCTGTAATTTAAACGGCGGTTCAACCCGGTATTTATCGTCCTGGGCGGCGGAGGCAATATATTGTTCGTTGGCCTTAAGCACGGTTTGCTGGATTTTACGGATGCGCTGGATAACCGCGATGATCTCGTTCACTTCCGCCTGGGAATAACCGTGTTTAAGTTCGGTGATCGGCAGCGGTTCGCCGTCGGCCATTTTCACCAGCTGGTAGAGGTCGTCCATATCCCGGGTGGCCAGCGGCGCGATATAGCTGTTGCTGGTTAAGCTGTTTTCGATAAAGCTCAACGAGAACTCATGTTCACGGCCGCTTAAGGTGTCACCCAGGTTATAGATGTCGGCGCGGTTGGCGAGCATATCCGGGATGGTAAAGGCTTCGCCGGATTCGGTATAGGGGTTACCCGCCATGACCACGGCAAATTTTTTACCACGCATATCATAGGTTTTGCTTTCGCCGTTCCAGACGCCGTCTACCCGTCTTGAGCCGTCACACAGGGAAATAAATTTCTGCAAAAACTCCGGGTTGGTATGCTGGATATCATCCAGGTAGAGCATGACATTGTTGCCCATTTCAAACGCCAGGTTGATTTTCTCTACTTCGCTGCGGGCGGTGGAGTTGTTGGCCTGGGCGGGATCCAGGGATAATTGTTCATGGCCGATAGAGGGGCAGTTGACCTTGACGAAGGTCATGCCGAGCTTGCTGGCGACATATTCGATCAAGGTGGTTTTACCGTATCCCGGCGGTGAAATCATTAATAACAAGCCCATCAGATCTGAGCGTTTATTATTGCCGGCGGCACCGATTTGTTTGGCCAGGTTAGTGCCGATAATGGGGAAATAGACGTCGTTGATCAGCTTGTTGCGAACAAAAGACGACAGTGCTCCCGGTTTGAACTCCTGCAGGCGCAAGCGCTGGCGTTGCTCGGTTAATATCTGCTGTTTCATCTGGTGGAAACGGGTAAAAGCAGGTACTTGTTCGTTGGCAAAATTTCTCAGCCGGGCAATAAATTCCTGGTAGTTAAATGCCAGCACCCGCTCTTTGATGCGGCCATGTTGCCCCAATAAGCCTTTAACCGTGCCTGAGGTGTTGGCGCTGGAATCATAAAATTTCAGCTGCTCTGTTAACGTCATCAGGCTGGCCCCTTCAAGGATTAATTCCTGGTCGGCATCAACACCCTGATGTCCGGCAAAGGAGGTTAACCAGGCCAGGTGCAGTTTCATTTTCTGCTCCAGGCTGCTACATCCGGCCAGGGCCGATTGCAGTTGTTGTTCCAGGCTCTTATGTTTGAGTTGGTTTTGTAACTGATTCACCAGGCTTTGGGCGGCTTCACGGAGCACGTATTGCTGTTTACCGTCGGCAAATTCGTTGATCAGATAATCTGCGGCTAAACCGCTGTCGCAGGCCAGCCAGTTTTGCTCTGCTGTCAGGGCGGTTAAGGCTTGAGCCAGTTCATTGCTCAGCTGGGCGCGCAGCTCACTGCTACCGAAAGTTTGCTCCATCAAATAGAGGTTGTGGCAGCGGCTGACTAATTGCTGGCGTGCTTGATCATTTAGCTTGGTTGCCATATAAACCCATGCCAGGCGGCGCTCGGCTGCGGCATAGGCTAATAAACCTACCGATTCGCGTAAGGTCAGTAGCTCGGTCAGGATCAGGCTGGCATCGGCGTCGTGCACCCCTTTGTCATAACCTTCCTGGTATCTGGGTTCGGCGGCTTTACGCACCAGCTCGGTTAAGGTGTTTTCTTTGGCTGCGTTAAGCAGAGTACCTATGCCGGTGCTGCCTTTGGCTTCGGCCTCGAATAATATACTTGCCGCCAGGTATTCGCCGCGGTAAACCTCGCTGCTTTCCGAGATCAGCTCCTGCTGCCATAAATGCTCTGTGCCGGCAAAAAACTCTGGCGCTAACGGTTCAAAATAGTCGGTGCCGCTGATATGCAGTACCATGGCTTGCTCCCTGGGCAGCAGGGTCAGTTCCAGTTTTTGCCGGTTGACGGAGAACTGGTGTTCGCCGATTTTTACCAGGCTGCCGTCGGCGGAGTAAATGTCGGTTTTATCGCGCAAGGCGCGTATGCCCTGCTCTTTGGCGTTTTTCAGCTGGGCGTCGATATCATCGGCACGCACGTTATCATCCAGATCCCGCAACTGCTCCGTCAACTGCCTTAATTTTGCCATCATAGGATCGGCGGCAAAATAGCTGTTGAGCTTGTTAACGTCGTTAAAGTCCTGGCTGCGGCGGTTGATGCCTTCGAGGATACGGTCGGCGGCGGTTTTCAGGTTTAAACAACGCCTTTGTTGGGCATCCATCAACTGCTGTTTATGCTGCTCGAAGTTGTCGTAGATTTCATCCCGCTTGGCGAGAATTTCCTGATAGAACTCATCATAGTCGCTGAACTGGCTTTCCAGCTCTTCCAGCTGAATTAGCAAGGTCGACAATTGCTGATCACAGGCCTGCGGGGTATCGCTGGCATTTAAGGCGCTGGTAACGCTTTGTCCCAGCAGTTTAAAGCGGGCGCCAAATTCTGCCCGTGCTTCTTCTGAGCCGACATTTTTCGCTGCCAGATCGGCGCTTGCCTTAACCCGGTTAATTTGGCTGAAGACGGTGGAGATATCTTCCAGTATCCGGGTACGTTGCCTGCTGTCCTCGATATTGAGGGACAACATGGTGTGGTTGAGTAGCTCCAGCCCCTGTACCTGTTCGTCGATGGCGGCGCGAATGGGTTTTAATGCGGTGATCGACTCGCTGGATGCTATGTCTTTTTCCAGCTGCTCAATTTTATCCTGATAAGGTTTCAGTGCCTGATCTTTTTGGAGAAAGTCGGCCGTGGCCTGGCTCAAGGTGAGCGTTAATGCTTCTAACTCGGCCTCCATGGTCTCGATTTGTGTCAGATCTATATATTTCAGATCTTTATGGGAGATTAGCTCGCCTTTGAAGGCGGCAAGATCCGTCAGTCCCTGGACATAGCCTTCGGCGCTGTCGAAACTGGCCTTTTCGCAGCGCTTGATTATTTCTTCTTGTTTTTGGCTGGCCTCAAGCATGACCTGATCGGAAGCGGCTTTGATACTGGCGACTTTTTCAAATTCATCCAGCACCAGCTCTGAGGTGTTGATCACTTGTTTGATCAGCTCGCTCAGGGCAGATAACTGGGGGTCGGTCAACCAGTGGTATTTATCCAGCAGCTGCGCCGACTCTTTCACCAGGTCGTTGAAGTGGTGCACGCTCGGTGTTTTTACATTGATCAGCTTAACCACGCCGTATAAATCGGAGATGCCCCGTACCAGTTCCGGGTTGCCGATTTTACCGAACAGGCCGCTTTCCGTTGGTTGTTCGCTGGCATATTCTTCGCTGCAAAACGGCGTTTGCCAGATTTGCATGGCGTGGATGCGTGACGGCTCCGACTCGGCGTTAAATACCACGGCGCGGCCGTTATTGGCGAGACTCTGGCCGTGGCCGTAAATGGGGTTTTGCAGGGTACGGGTGATCAGGTTGTAACCGAACAGCGCATACTGACCTTCGTTGGGTTCGTAAAAGATATAAAGGAAGTCTTCGCCGTTGGGAGATTTTACCACCCGGTGCAATTGCAGGTCTTCGGCGCTGTCGTCAAAGCTTTTGTTTTCACCGCTTTGCAGGTAATAACCGCCGGGGAAAATAATACCGTGATCTTCCGGCAGCTGGACACAGGCGTGTTCTATCGCATCCTGGCGTAATACTTCCTGGGTTTTGCAGTTAAAAATCAGGTGGCGGGTTTGCTGCTCCCGGTAGGGTTTGATTTTTAACAGGATCAACTCGCCAACCTTGGCATAATGGATTTCGGCGTCGTCCAGCGACTGATGGGCGTCGTCGACTTCTTCGCTATAGATGCCCTGGCCGTCTTCGGTATTGTTTTCAACCTTGAGGGTTAGGCTGCCGTTGATGGCTTCGACAAACAAGGTATCGAATAAATTGTAATGGGGATGTTTGCCGGTTTCCTGCTGCTCGCGGCTGACTTTTTGCCATTCAAAGTCGAAATTTTCCGGCTGCTTGATATTGCGCTCGCCGCGGTTGTCGATATAGCGAACTTCGCCGTCGGCAGATATACCCCACTGGAATACCCGGATATCGTCGAGGCGTTCGCCGATCTGGAACACGGCAAAAACCTTGCTGCCCTGGCGGTAAACATGGGCAAGAAAGGTTTTTTTATAATAAGTGTAGAGTTCGTCGAAATCGCGGATAAAGTCGGCGTCGTCTAAAAAGCTGCCGGCAAAGGGCACGTCCACCATTTCCAGCTCGCCGTTATTGTCCACCAGCTTATGCAGGCTGAAAACATCCGCTACCGTGATATTGCGTTTCAGGCCGAGGAAAACGTTATAACCAAACAGCAATAATTCGCCGATGGCGGCGATATCCCGGGCGACACAGTTATGCTCGGTGCGTACCCTGACCCTGGCTTCAACCTTCATATCGGTCGAGCCGAACAGGGATATACGATCATCATTAAGCTGTTTAAGCTGGCCGGTGAGGTCTTCACCTAAGCCCTGTAACCGGCGCTGGATCAATTCATAGGAGCCGCCCTGGGCTACGGCTTCATTATCGACATTTTCCATCTCGGACATTTAACTCTCCACGGGATAACTTTTCAGCCCTTGCCCGGACAGGCAAAGGCATAAATCTGTACTCGCCTGCCCTTTTACATCAGCAGAGCAGGCGTTTTTCACTTTGGCGGGTGACTTTATTTCACGTCAGTGGTGTTTTTACCGCCTAATACATCACCTAAAGAACCGCCTAAACCAAGCAGGCTGGCTAATGCTCCTTTCTGGCTTTCATCGGCATTATTCAGGCTGGACAATAACTTGGCCATATTGATGTTTTTCAGGGTTTCGCTGGAATCGGAAGCCCCCGCCAATACGCCTTTTAAGTCGTCCATGATGTTGCGCTCGCCGTTTAATTGATCTTTAAACAGGGTTTGCATGGTTTCACTTTCACTGACCAGACCGTCGAGAGATTTACCCACAGTGATAGACTTCATAAACTGACGTAAGAACTCGCCGTCGCCGCCCATAATATTGATGTTGGCTTCGCCCAGGGCGGTGGCTAATACTTCCGCCTGTTTCTCGGCCAAATCGACACTGTTGCCCAGTTTCGCCAGGGTCAGCTCTCTTTCCTGGTTCAAACGCAGACCGAAGGTCTCAAAATCACGCGCCGATTCCGACATCGAGTTGAGTACATCCTGCTTCTCGCGCAGGCCTGTGGCTTCCGCCAGGCCTTTTTCTTCAATGCCTTTGGCTTCGGCGGTTAATCTCAGCTCCAGCGTTTTCGCTTCTGCTTCACCGTGTCTTTCCTGGGCATCCGCCTGAGCCAGAGTCACCTGGGCTTCTGCCAGACCTAACGATGCCGCTTCCGCCTGCTCACCTTCGGCGAGAATTTTCTTCGCTTCCGCCTGCTTGCTGGCGGCTTTTAATTCTGCTTCGGCTATGGTTTGCAGCTTACGCGCCTGGTGCTCTGCTGCCTGCTCTTCTGCCTTGGCGGCTTCGATATCTTTCACCAGGGCTTCTTCGGCTTCCGCCTTGGCCTTGATAACCTGCTCTTCTTTTAAACGGTTGGCTTCAGAAACCACGCGCAGATCTTTGATGTTCTCTTCTTCTTCCGCCACACTTTTCTCAACCGCAATACGTTCTTTTTGTACTTCGGCGATATTTTTACGTTCGATTTCCAGGGCTTTTTCTTTGTCTATGCGCAGCGTTTCTACCTCTTTTTCCCGGTCGATGGCTTCGATCTGACGGGCGCGTTTGACTTTTTCTTCTTCGATGGCAACCGCCCTGAGCTTGTTCTGCTCGGCGATTTCTGCTTCACGCAACTTGTTCTCTTCGGCTACGGCAATTACCTGCTCGGTGTCGATTCTCGCCTGTTCGGCCTTGCTGCGCTCTTCTTCCATGATTTTCGCGGTTTCTGCTTCTTCGCGGGCTTTGACCGTTGCTACTTCTCTTTGCTGTTTGGCTTCGGCGTCTGCCAGCTGGCGTTCCAGTTCCAGCGCTTTTTCTTTGGCGTCGATATCCTGGCGTTTGATGCGGATTTCTTCCTGACGCTTAAGGTCGTTGGTTTCTACACTTTGCTGGGCGGTAAGTTCGGTGATGCGGCGAATACCTTCGGCGTCCATGATGTTGTTGGGATCAAGATCCCGGATAGAAGTTTGCTCAAGAAAGTCGATGGCAACATCTTCCAACACATAACCGGATAAGTCCTGGCCGATCACTTCCTTGATTTTATCGCGGAAGCTGTTGCGCTGGGTAAAAAGCTCGGTAAAGTTTAATTGTTTACCTACGGTTTTCAGGGCTTCAGAGAACTTGGCTTCGAACAACTCCTGCAAGGTTTCCGGGTAGGAAGAGCGGTCGCAACCCACTTGTTTCGCCACCCGCAGTATGTCTTCCTTGGTTTCATTGACCCGGATATAAAAGGTGATGATGATATCGGCGCGGATATTATCCTGGCAGATCAAACCGGAGCGGCCTTTGCGCTCAAGCACCATACGTTTGGTGGAAATGTCCATGACTTCTTTTTTATGGATCACCGGGATCACCATGCCGCCGGTGGTGCTGACTTCCGGCTCGGCGCGTAATTTATTGATGATCAGCGCCTGACCCTGTTCAACCTTGTTATAAAACTTGGCGACCATGATCAGGAGTGAAAAGACGAATAATACGCCTATACCAATTGCTAAAAAAAGTGGTTCCAAAACCATAGGTTTTTCCTCTTATTAATATTGGCTGCCGGTGCGTAGAACGGCAGCGTAAGTTTTTAATCTTGTGTTTAAACGGGTATAAAAGTGTTAACTATCGCAAGTTAGCCTGAAAACGGTGCGACTATATAGGTATGGCTGTCCTGCTGATATTCGATCAGCAGGACCTTATCCCCCATGCTTAGCCGGTGCTGGGGATCACAACGGACATCAAGTAAAATTTCTGCGCCGTCGTTAAAAACTTTTGCCTGGCCGAAGGTTTCAGTGACCGAGCCTGTGGCGATAGTGGCGTCTTTACCCACCAGGTTGTTGCTGCTGGCGGTTTCCACGCTGTTGAACATGCCTTTTAACGGGCGGATCAAAATCGCGGTCACGGGTAATGACACTAAAAATACCACAAAACTTGCCGCTGTCGCCGCCAGGTAATAAAGCCAGCCGTCTGGCAGCCAGGTCAGCAGATAAAATTGCAGGTAAAAACTGATCAGCCAGCACACCAGGATAATAATGCTGATCACCAGGGTAAAAGGCACCCCGGTTAAGCCAAAGGTCAGCAGTAAACCGGTTAAGCCGCCAACGCTGGCATCAGCATCGACATCTGCGTCGATATCAACATCGACATCGCCGGAGAAATCTAAGTCGATCAGTCCGAGCATGCCCACCAGCCAGTAAATGACAACTACGGCTAATAATACAGTGTAGATAACAGTAGGAAACTGGCTGGCAACGGTAAAGACTTGCTGCATATTTTATCCTTAAATAGGTTATTGCTATTGCTTGATGATACTTGTTTTTATTGCTTATACGGGTTTCGAATGAACCGTCATCAATGACTGCGGCCGACATTATGTCAACCATGTTCTTGTTTGAACATTACGGCGGATTACCGCGCTTCATTTCGGAATGCTTAGCTAAATTAAGATGCGATTCTTTCTCTGTTTAGGGTAAGATAACAGGATATTAGGCATGTTATTATAGCTGTTGCTTGCAATTTTAACATACTATTAACCGTATGAAATAGATTATGGCGTTCAGGTCGTAAAAATACCCAAAGGATACTCAAATGATGAAATGCACAAGTTGTAATGCGGGGGAGTTAGTTCCCAGTTTTATTGACGGGCTGTTCAGGGCGCACACCTGTTCTAATTGCCAGGGTAACTGGATACTCATCGAAGATTATGTCGCCTGGAAAGAGCGTAATCCGGAATTTACCTTTGATGATAATGTTAATTATGAAGTGGAAGATACTAAAAAGGCTATTTTATGCCCGGTAACCGGCACAATCATGAGAAAATTTCGCCTTACCGCCAGTAATACCTATCGTATCGATTATAGTGCCGGGGTTGGTGGGGTTTGGTTAGACAGCGGTGAATGGGAACTGCTGAAAGAAGAAGGTTTGGCGGGCTCATTAAACGCAGTGTTAACCAGTCATTGGCAAAAAAACATACGTACTATCAGTACCAAAGATAACTTTTATGAAATTTATCTGGATAAGTTTGGCCAGGAAACTTATGAAAAAGTTAAAGAATTAAGAACTTGGTTAGAAAAACAACCTAATAAAGCTGATTTACGTGCATATCTGTTAGCGGAAGATCCCTATTCCGCGGAAAAATAAACCTTTCATCAAAGGTTCTTTACGCCCCGGTGAGCTTGTTTAAAAATATCGGCTCTCCTGGGCGAACTTCAAAGTCGCTTAACCGAGTGGGATCACTTCTTCAGCTTTAAAAAATGCCAGCTCACTACTAAGTTGGTTTTCCCTGCCTTGCTTTTGCTTCATCCGGGTGAGCACACGGTTAAAGCTGTCAGATACTTTCAGCGGCTGAAACAGTGGATGATTTTCAACTTTACTGACTTGGGTTAAACCTTGCTCTAGTGCTTGTACCAGGTAGCGGATAGCTTGTTGCTCCTGCTTTTGCCTGGCGTAGATCAGGGCTAAATCATAACTTAGACTGGCTTTATCCGAGCCTTCATAAAGGCTGTTTTTCAGGCTGGCCGTTAAGGCGGTGATTTCTTTTGTTGGCAATTTTGCGGCTGTCAGTAAAAACATCAAATGCACCCGGGGCAACACTTTGTTTTCCTGTTTAACTATTATCTCCTGATAGGTTTTATGGGCTAATTCTGTCTGGCCGTTATAAAAATAACTGTCCGCAAGGCCTTCGGATAATAATGCATGGTCCTGATAACGCTCTAGTGCGTCCTGGTAGGTTGTTATTGCCTCTTGATATTGCTTAGTGCTCAGTTGTGCCTGTCCTAAGTGATAGCTGGCCAGCAGGTAATCTGGCTGCAGGTCTATCGCTTTGTTAAACCAGGTTTTTGCCAATTGTTCGTGGCCTAGCTGGCCTAAGGTTTGGCCCGCATGCACCATAGTGACCACATGGCCGGGATTGATTGCCAGCGCTTTTTTATGCCAGTTGACGGCTTGTGCCAGTTTGCCCTGTTCGCTATAAATAAAGCCTAAATTTGACAGGGTTTCTAAATTGTCCGGGGCCAGTGACAAGGCTTTTAAATGGGCATTAATGCTTTTAGATAGCCAGCCGGAAACATAATAAGCGACACCGAGCGCCTTGTAGGCATCCGCTGAATTATTGTCGAAGGTGATGGCCTGGTAGGCATTGTCTATGGCTTTTATCTTATCACTTTCCTCGCCGTTAAATTGGAACAGTTGTTGGCTGTGTGCCTGGCTTAAGCCGGCATAAGCCAAGGAAAACGTAGGGTCTTTGGCCAGGGCTTTGTGGAAAAACTCTATGGCGATGCTGTTATCGATTTTACGGTAGCGCTGATAGTATGCTTTTCCTTTGAGGTAATAGTCATTGGCTATTTCTTTTGCCGTTAATACCTGAGGGGAATGATTGGTTTTCTTGGCAGTAAGCTGAACGGGATCTGCTTGCTGATTCGAATATAGCTGGGAATATAAAACCGTCACCAGGCTCAGGCCAATTATAAGGGTAAGCCCTAACCGGGATATTCTACGCCAGATGCCGGTCAGTTGCTGGTAGGTGATATTGGGAAAATGATCGTTGGCGGCCAAATCCACAATGGCCGCCGGGGCCTGGTTGATCACACATTCGCATTTTACCTTGGGACGCAACCGGTATCCTCGTCCGCGGATGGCTTCGATATATCTGGGGTTGCCGGCATCATCCCCGAGGGATTTGCGTAACAGTTTTACTCTTTGCTTTAAGGTTTCATCGCCAATGACCCGGTCGGGCCAGACTTTTTCCATTAACTCTTGTTGGCTTAATAAAGCCGGGGACGATTCCACCAGGGAGACTAATAGATCGTAGCTAAGTTTGGGCAGGTAAATTTCTTCGTCATTTCTTAATAGCCTGCCTTGCTGGATGTCCAGGATCAGATCCTCGAACAGATAGCGGGTTACCCTGGTTTTTTTCTCCCCCATACTTTTTAATCCTTTAGCCTCGGAAAGCTCATAATTACTGCTTTTTCACCAAACATCAAGCCTTGCATCCGGCCTTCACCAAAGCTTCACCCAAGTTTTTATCTCCTTTCACCTTCTCTTCAAGTCAGTGTTTCCTAAAGATTTATGCTTAATAACAGCTAAATAGTAGCCGTATCAAGGAAAAACGATGACAACACTAGATGCAACCGGACAAGAGGCGGAGCTTGCTAAGCAAAGCTGCCAATATGATGATTTATGGGGACATCCCAAACCTTTGTGGATGTTATTTATGGCGGAATTTTGGGAGCGTTTTGCCTTTTATGGTATTCGCTGGGCTTTGACCCTTTATATCGTCGCGCAATTTTTTAACGGCGATGCCAGCGGACAAACTTTTGCTTCGAATACTTATGGCGCCTACCTGGCCCTGGTGTACGGCAGCGCTATTTTTGGCGGTTATGTCGCCGATAAAATAATTGGCTCGCAACATGCTATTTTAACCGGGGCCTTGATTATGGCGGCCGGTTTATTCCTGCTGATGTTGCCGGATCAGACCTTTTTTATGCTCGGGCTGGCTACGGTTATTATCGGTAACGGGCTGTTTAAGCCGAATATCTCCAACCTGGTGGGCAAGATTTATCAACAGGGAGATCCGCGCCGTGACCGGGGATTCAGTATTTTTTATATGGGCATCAATGCCGGAGCCATGATCTCGCCGATCGTGACCCAGTACCTGGCCAGCACTTTAACCGATACCCCTATGATGGATAATTATAAAGTAGTGTTTGCCGCCGCCGGTATCGGTATGGTGATCAGTTATTGCTGGTTTTATCTGGGGCGACGTCAGCTAAAAGGCACGGGAGCGATAGCAAAAAGCCCCCGGCGCAGTAAAAACTTAGTTTATGTGATCACCGGGGCTGCCCTTTCGATAGTACCTGTGTACCTGCTGATGGCTTATGCCGGTGCCCAGGTGCTGGCCTGGATCTTATTTATCTTATTCGTTGGTCTGGCGGCCATGCTGATTAAAGGCGCGAAAAAGGAAGGAAAAGTTGCCCTGGACCGGGTGTTGGCCTGCCTGATCATGTGCGGTTTTAATGTTATCTTTTTTATGTTTTTTGAGCAGGCGGGCAGCTCTTTTACTTTTTTGGCGCAAAACCTGGTGGACAGGAGCCTGGGCGGCGGCTTTGAATTTAAGCTTGCCTGGTTCCAGTCGGTAAATGCCGTGGCTATTTTGCTGCTGGCGCCTTTGCTTTCCCTGATCTGGCTGAAAATGTCCAGACGCAACCTGGAACCTAATATTCCGCAGAAGTTTGCTTTGGGTCTGCTGGGGACGGGAGCCGGTTTCTTGGTGTTGGTGTTTGCTCTGGAAAATCTGCTGGATGTTAATCGGCTTATTCCGTTATGGCCGCTGGCGGCCTGTTATGTGCTGCATACGGTGGGAGAATTATGTTTATCGCCGATCGGTTTGTCTATGGTCAGCAAGCTGGTGCCGGCTTCCATGGCGGGCCTGGCTTTTGGCGGCTGGTTTTTAAGCACCGCCATCGGCAATAATTTCTCCGGCATTTTAGCCGGCAGTATCAGCGGCGAAACCGGTATGACGGTGGCTTCTGCCATCAGCGGCTTTGATTTCAGCTTTTGGCTGCTGACCGGCGGCGGGTTATTGCTCTTTATCCTTGCCCCGCTCATTAACAAATTAATGCACGGGGTAAAATAATAAAGCCCCAAGGTTAAGGATAAGCTGCAGCCTGAGTTTAACCCCGGGTTAAATCCTGCGTTAATAGTTGCTGCAGTTCTGTCAGGGAAGCCACCTGATAATGGGGGTCTATGCCCTCGGGTTTATTCTGGTTATGGCGGTTAAGCCAGCAGGTGTCGATCCCGGCATTAAGGCCGCCGAGAATATCGGAATGAGGGTTATCCCCTACCATAAGTACTTGCTCTTTTACCGGGTTATCCATCAGCTCGAAGGCATGTTCAAAAATGGCGACATCCGGTTTGGCCGTACCTACCTGTTCGGAGATGATTAACGGATAAAAAGTATCTTTTAGCCCGGTGCGCTCCAGACGGATGCTTTGCAGTTCGGTAAAACCATTGGTGATGATACCCATGTTGACTCTACCTTCCAGCGCCTGGATTAATTCCCGGGCGCCGGGCAGCAGGGAGCAGATATCCGCCATGGCATTAAGAAATTCGCTGTTGAGGGTTTGCGTGCTGACATCGAGTTTTTCCGCCCAGCCCTGGAAGCGGATGTTTTGCACCTGATGGGCGGTTTTCTTCCCGTCCTGGTAATCATCCCATAGCGGCTTATTGACGGTTTGATAATGGTGAAAGTCATCCCGGGAAAAATCAATATCAAAACGGGAAAACATCAGTTTTAGGCCCTGGTAGGCATCGAAATGAAACAGGGTTTCATCGGCGTCAAAGAGTATCCATTGGTATTTCATCTTAGTTACGGCTCGCTTTATCTGGATAACGGGGAAACCTGGCGGGAGGGCATATTAGCAGGGATCAACCTGCTGCGGATAGCAAAAAAGTAAATATTTCCAGGTAGGAAGGGGCAATTAATCCTGTTGCCGGCTGTTGATTAAAGGCACAAAGCGTACCGGCAGGATTTTGCGTTTGAAGATTTTTCCTTCATCATCTTTGGTGATCAGGGTCAGATACTGGGTTTCATAGAAACCGCCTACGGGAATGATCATAGTGCCGCCGGGTTTTAACTGCATTAGTAACTGCTCCGGGATTTCGCCGCCGGCAGTGACGATTATGCTGTCGAACGGCGCCTGCTCCGGCCAGCCGAGATAACCGTCTCCAGCACGTACATAAACGTTATTATATTCCAGCCGTGCCAGGGTCTTTTTCGCGGCTATTGCCAGTTCGGCAATGATCTCTATGGTATAAACCTGGTTAACCAGGCGGGATAATATCGCCGCCTGGTAGCCCGAGCCGGTGCCTATTTCCAATACCTTGTGCTCCGGCTGCGGGTCGATCAGCTCTGTCATGATGGCGACGATATAAGGTTGGGAAATCGTCTGGTTATGACCTATCGGCAGCGGACTGTTGATATAAGCCTGCTGGCGCATCAGAAAAGGCACGAATTCGTGTCTGGGCACGGTAAGCAAAGCCCGTATCACTTTGGCAGCTAACACCTCCCTGCCGGTATAGCTGGCGGTTTCGGCAACTTCATAAATAATGGTGTCTACCATTTGTTGCCTGTCTACTCGATAGAGATCGCTGGTGTCAGCCGGGGTTGCGATGATCAGTACTCCGATAAGTAAAATATTCACTTTCATGGGAAAGCTAAACATATGAAAGACGGCTTTAACGCAAGCTTTGTCTTTATTATAGGTTTTAAAAAGCCCGCTGTTAGCTGTTTAGGTGAAAAAATGCCCTGCCTCAATGCTGTTTGTTTTTTGTACCGGTATGCGCTTGACCCTAAGTGCTAACTGCATTTATAATTCCATTCGAATAATGTTCGAATGTAGTTCACTATAGGTGTAAATATGGCGCCCGCCCCTAAATTCAGCATGCAGGAACAAGAAAAAAGGATCCTGGATGCAGCAGAAAAAAGCATTGAAAACAGCTCGCTACTTGATTTTACTATGTCTGCCATTGCCAAGGGTGCCGGACTGTCCATGGGCTCGATCTATAAACATGTACAAAGTAAAGAAGATGTGCTGGTTGCCCTGGCAGCCAATATGTATGCCAATGAAGCGGCCATGTACCACACAGTGTTGACCTTGCCGCTGACAATACCGGAAAAGATCATTGCTACTAATCTTATCGACCGCAGCAAGGTACAAACCTACAGTTTTGAAGGCCAGCTGGATAACCTGGTGAGCAGTGCGGCGTTATTAAAGCGGGGCTCCCCCATGTGGCTTGATCGCATGAGAAACAACAGCAAAAAAATCGAACAGGAGTTTGATCTGCTTTTTTCGAATGCCGCCCAAAGCGGTGAGTTTATCAGCGGCATGGAAGCGGTAGAGGAAATCGGTTTGCTGCTGTGGTCGTTAACTGCGGGCTATTTCCAGCTGGTACGCCAGCACCAGAGTTTATTGCAGGGTGATAATGCCGCTGCCGGCGGGGCGATTGTGGCGATAGCACCGGATGCCCCCCATATTCGCGGCCTGAAAAGAATATTAAATGCCTATGAGTGGCAGCAACCCTTGACGCAGCAGGGAATAGAAAAGGCCTGCCGTTTGCTTGAAGACATTCGCTTCAGGTAACAAGTTTTAGCTAAGAAATTTTAAGTTTTTATCCGAGGTAGAAGAAATATGAATATTGGTCGCTGGGTTATTACCCTGGTTATCTTGCTGCTCGGCGCGGCAGGTATATTTGGTTATAAAGAGTCGCTGAACACGGCCCGGGCACAACAGGGACAAGGCATGCCGGAACCGTCGGCAACTGTGCTTGCCGAGCTTGTTCAAACAGTAAGTTATCAGGCAAGCACTAAGGTCAGCGGGGAAGTACAGGCTTATAAGCAGCTGGAGCTAAATAATGAACTGGCGGGTAAAATCAGCAAGCTTAACCTGGTCTCCGGCAGCCGGGTAGAGGCCGGTGATTTGTTGTTGGAGCTGGATCACAGCGAAGAAAGCGCCCGGGTGATCGGGGTAAAAGCGCGCCTGGAATTAAACCGCCACACCTACAAACGTTACCTGAGACTGCAAAAAAATAATGAAATCAGTGATGAACTGGTGGATCAGGCCAGGGCTGATGTTGAGATCGCGCAATCTGAATTAGCGGTATTGCAGGCCAATATTCGTAAGAAACAAATTAGTGCCCCTTTTACCGCCCATGTCGGTATTCATAACCTGGAAGTGGGGCAATATCTTGACAGCAACACCACGATCACTAAATTGATCGGAGTTTATGACTATACCTGGGTCGACTTTAGCTTGCCCCAGACTTATGGCGAATTAGTCCTGGGCACCCAAGTTGAAATCAGCACCATAGCCGATAACAGCCAGGTTTTTCAGGCGGAAATTGTTGCTGTCGATCCCCAACTGTCCAGCAGTTCAAGGCAACTGAAGTACCGGGCACAATTTGCCAAAGCTAGGGGTTTTTTAAAGCCTAATACTTTAGTGACTGTTGCAGCCCCGGTGGCAAAGGCCCGTGAGCTGGTGGCGGTTTCTGACCTTGCCATTACCCGGGATCACCTGGGGGAATATGTTTTTGTGCTAGAGGATGAAGGCAATAACAGCTACCGGGCCAAGCGCCAGAAAGTGGTGCTGGGGGATCGCCGCGGCGATCAGGTCATGGTAACAGACGGCCTGGCACCGGATACCCTTATCGCCACTAAGGGAGCATTTAAACTCAGGCCCGGCCTTAAGGTTTTCATCACAGATGAAAATGCTGAAACCAACGCCGCCGATACCGCTTCATAAGCCCCGGGAGATACTTTATGTTGCAAGTTAATCAGCCGGGGCAGGAAAAAACCTCGGTTATGGATATTTTTGTCCACCGTCCCGTGGTCGCTCTGGTGTTGTCAATTATTATTTGTCTGGCGGGCCTGTGGGCGGTGACTAAGATCCCGGTATTGCAGTTTCCTAAAATAGAAAGCTCTTCCCTGGTGATCAGCACTAACTATACCGGTGCTTCTGCCAGTGTGGTGCAGGGCTTTGTCAGTGAGCCGATAGAAAGGGTTGCCGCCAGCGTACCCGGGGTGGAATATGTCGACTCCGTCACTAACTCAGGCCACAGTACCGTGACCGCCTGGTTGAAACTCAATGAAAACAGCACCCATGCCCTGGCTGAGCTGAATGCAAGATTAAGCCAGATACGTTTCGAGTTGCCGCCGGGAGCGGAAGATCCCGTGGTGTCGGTGAGCCGTACCGACCGGCCGTTTGCGGTTTTCTATCTGAATGTCCATGCCAAAGATATCAGCCGCTCTGAGCTGACGGATTATCTTACCCGCCAGGTAAACCCTATTATCAACGGTATCGAAGGGGTGCAAAGAGTGGGTATCGAAGGGGGCAGGACCCCGGCGATGCGGGTGTGGCTCGATGCCGAGCGCCTGTCGGTGTTTAACCTCAGCGCCGAAGAAGTCTATAACGCCCTGGCGGCCAATAATACCATTGCCACCTTAGGTTACAGTGAAAACAACCGCCAGCGCATTGATATCATCGCCAACAGTCAGCTGTCGAAAGTCAGTGAATTTGAGCGCCTGGTGGTGAAAAAAATCGATAATGCGGTGGTTTATCTTAAAGACGTGGCCAAAGTGGAATTAGGGGCGGAAGAAGCCAGCGTTACCGCCCGTCTGGATAAAGAAGATACCGTGTATATTTCCGTATGGCCCCTGCCCGGCGCCAATGAAATTGCTATCGGCGATCGTTTGTACCAGGTGCTGGATGAAGTTAATGCCTCTTTGCCGTCGGGTATGATGATTGACTTTGCCTATGACGGCACCTTGTATATGCGTGATGCCTTAAAAGAAATCTTTTCCACCCTGACCGAAACCGTGGTGCTGGTGGGTCTGGTGGTACTGATGCTGATGGGCTCGTTCAGAAGCGCCCTGGTGCCTTTGGTCACTATTCCTATTTCTATTTTAGGGGCGGTAGCGGCGATGTCGGCGATGGGCTTTTCATTAAACCTGTTAACCGTACTGGCCATAGTATTATCCGTCGGTTTAGTGGTGGATGATGCCATCGTGGTGGTGGAAAATGTTGCCCGCTTTATGCGCCAGGGCATGTCACGGACCCGGGCGGCCCTGCTCAGCTCCCGCCAGTTGCTGGTGCCTATTATTGCCATGACCCTGACATTGGCCGCTGTTTATGCCCCGATAGGCTTTTTATCCGGTTTAACCGGGGTCTTGTTTAAGGAATTTGCCTTTACCCTGGCAATTGCGGTGATCATTTCCGGGGTGGTAGCGGTGACGCTGTCGCCGATCATGAGTGCTTATGTCTCTCCCAAAGGTGGGGAAGAAGGCTGGTTAACCGCCAAGGTTAACGGTATTTTTGAACGGGTGCAGGTGAAATACGCCGCCATACTGGCCCGGGCATTCCACTGGCAGGGACAGATTTTCCTGGTGGCCCTGGTGGTTTCCCTGATGGTGATCCCGTTTTACCTGTTTTCGGCGAAAGAGCTGGCGCCGATTGAAGATCAAAGCAGTATCAATGTCGTGGTACAGGCGCCGCCTGAGTCTTCCCTGAGCTATAATGTCGGCGAAATGCAGCAGGTGGTCTCAGATCTGCTTGAGGTGGAAGGCGGTACCCATATGTGGCAAATCGTACAGAATTCCGGTGGTTTTGGCGGACTGGAGCTGGTGCCCAGTGATGAGCGGGATTTCAGCCCGCAGCAAAAACTGCCGGAGGTTTACGGTCGCTTATCCGGTATTGCCGGTTTAGATTTATTGCCGATATTGCCGGGCTCTTTGCCGACCGCCGGCCAGTTTGAAATTGAGCTGGTGGGCGCCGCCTTCCAGAGCGGTAAATTTCTTTTTGCCGATACCGATCTGAAAATAGATTTGCCGCAAATCGAATTAAAACTGAACCGGGAAAAAATAGCCGATCTCGGCATGAATATTTCGACCGTAAGCGATCAGCTGGGTATCTTGCTCTCCAGTAATTATGTCAACCGCTTTGATGCCAACGGTAAGGCGTACCGGGTGATCCCCATTGTCGGCGATGAGGTGCGCAGCAAGCCTGAGAGTATCTTGAACCTGACCTTGAAATTACCCGGCGGTGAGCTGATCCCGGTATCTGCCATTGCCGAGCTGAAATGGCTGACCGGGCCGAGAAAATTAGGCACTTTCGGGCAACAAAAATCGTTCCGGATTTATGGCGGTGTCTTGCCCGGCACCACCAAGGAAGAGGCGCTGTCGACCCTGGAAGCGGCGGCAGCAGAAATCTTACCGCCTTCCTATAGCCTGGATTATGCCGGCGAATCGCGTCAGCTAAGAAAAGAAGGCAATACCTTGCTGGCGGTACTGGCGGTATCTTTGCTGATTGTCTACCTGGTGTTGGCGGTGCAGTTTAACAGTTTCCGCGATCCCCTGGTGGTGTTGCTCGGCTGCGTGCCGCTGGCCTTATCCGGCGCCTTGTTATTGCCTTATCTTGAGCTGACCACTATCAATATCTATTCCCAGATAGGTTTGATCACTTTGATCGGCCTGATTGCGAAAAACGGTATCCTGATCGTCGAATTTGCCAACCATATGCAGGAGCAGGGCATGGATAAACTGGCGGCGGTAACCGAAGCGGCCACCACCCGCTTGCGCCCTATCCTGATGACCACGGCGGCCACAGTCCTCGGGCACTTCCCGCTGGTATTGGTGAGCGGTGCAGGCGCCGAAGCCCGTAACAGTATCGGCATTATTTTGGTGGCGGGTATGTTGATAGGCACGATATTTACCTTATTCGTGCTACCGGCATTTTATTTATGGCTGGCGAAAAAGCGTGATAACACTCCGGTGGAAGCCGTGGCGTTAACGCCGGATATCGCAGCCTAGCCGGCTGTCAACAGCCAGCATTACCCGGCGCCGGTACCAAGCTGAGGTAATTGTTCCAGAACGGAAGACGACAGCCCAGCAGTGGACAGGGCTGTTGTCGCTACCTCTTTGTTATTGCTTGCGGTTATTTGGTTTACTCCGCTCCCTAAGACACTGTCTGTGATGCCATCAAGCAGCCCCCGATAATCAAAGTTAATCACGGTGTTGTTAATGGAGTTGCCTGTGATGCCCTCCAGGGTCAGGTCCGCCGCGGATACGGCGAGACCTACAGGTCCGCCATATAAAAAGCCGCCGGTTAATTTGGCGACAGCGCTCATATCCTGCTCGGTTACCTGTTGGTAAATGCCTGAGACCACAGGAATATGTTGCAGTATATTCACGGAATCAAAGGCATCGGTTAACTCCAGTCCGTTATCGCCAAAGGAAAACTCGCTGATAGTATCTACCAGTGAGGGCTCGCCATCGACCTGTGCGGTCTGTTCACTATCAGCTATTTGTTCCTGGTTTGTATCGGTTTCGCTGTTTTCTGCCTGCTTGGCTTTGCCGCTGAACAGGTTGGCCTGCAATGAAGACAAGAAAGCCCCCTGCAAGGCGTCTAACGAACTGGCAGAAGTAATATCTTTGCTGTCCAGGCCCTCGTCGGTGAAGTTCAGCCCCAGGGTCGCTAATATCTGCTGCTGAATATTGGTCGTGGCATCCGGTGATGTTGCTTTCTCTTTAGGTTTTTCAACCTCTTCAGGGAGAGCTGTGTTGCTTTCATCCTTTGCCGCTGCCGCAGCCGTTCTGGCGGCAACGCCGGCGGCAATTTTGGCAGCATGTTCGTCGTTATTGGCCATGGCGGGATCATTGGGGTCGGCGGGTGTTAAACGGGTCGTTGGCGGTGAAGCCGGTGTTTGCGGGTCTGTCAGCTGTGAATACAGCTTGCTAAAGCCCTGCCCCAGATCATTGAGGCCTCCCAATGCCCGATCCGCCACTTGCTCTAACTGGTTTAAGCCGCGATCAAACATGGATTGATTAACGGGGGCTGAAGCTTGCTGGTTGGGTATTTTCACTGTACCTCCCGGGCACTAAAAATATGTGCCTTGCTTGTCTAAGGGTATAGCAATATTGTTAATCATATCAGTGGCATGTCAACGAAGATTACACTCAGTTACAGCTTTGACACTTGTTTACCCGGTTATAACAAAAGGCTACAGAACCTAATCCAAACCGCTGCAATAATAAGATCAAACTCTGCCTGAGCTGAAACTTATGAAAAACCGGATTTTTATACTCGCCCTGTTAAACAGTTTGTTATTTGCCTGTAGCACTACCGGCGAACTGGATAAAGAGGTCATCAGTGACAGCCCCACCAATCCCAAGGTCAGTCAGCGCCCGGCGCAAAAGCAAAGCGATGAAGTGATGCCGGATGCGCCCGCCTACCGGCCGATAAGGGGCAGCCGGATAGAAGTGGTGCAACTGCCGACCGGATCTTTGTTTAATCCCCGCCGGGCGATAGGCCTGTACCAGCCCAGCAGTCATTACCAGGTGGGAGATATGATCCTGATCCGGCTGGAGGAGAAAACCACGGCGAAAAAATCGCTGGATTATAGAACCGATAAAAACGGTCATTTTGAATTGCAGCCGGTGACCTTTAATGCCGGCAATATCCAGGTGGGGGATAATGATTTAAGCGCCGAATTCGAGCAGGAAAATACCTTTGACAGCTCGGCGCAAACCAAGCAAAACAACTCCCTGACCGGCGATATTACCGTTTCTGTGCGTGAACTCCTACCCAACGGTAACCTGATTGTCAGCGGGGAAAAGTGGCTCACGTTAAATACCGGTGATGAATATATCCGTTTTTCCGGGCAAATCCGGGCCAGCGATATCGACAGTGATAATTCCATCAGCTCGGTTAAGGTCGGCAATGCCCGTATCGAATACAGCGGCAAGGGAGAGCAGCAGACTAATCAGGAAAAATCTCTGCTGGGTAAGTTATTCGGCATCCTGGAATAAGGAAACGGACTTATGTTGCCGGTGTTTATGCGATTGTTATCTCTTGTTATTCCCTTTATTTTCCCGTTTGCGGCAAGCGGACAGTGGTACCAGGGCAGCGCGCAAGTGGCCGTTACCGGCTTTGATTTTGATGAAGTCCGCACCACGGCAATCAAAAGGGCGATCACCAATGCCTCGTTCCAGGCCAGCAGTTATATCAATGCCGAGGAAATCGTACTTGACGGTTTATTGCAAAGCAGTAAATCCGCGATCCGCAGCGAAGGGCGGCTCAGGCGGGTGGAAATCCTCAGTGAAACGGTGCGTGATGATATGTTAACGGTGGAAGTGCGGGTGGACTTTGAACCTCAAATGGGCTGTAACGGCGATGAATATCGCAAAAGCCTGGTGATCGCCCAGATGCCTTTGCTGAATGCCGCACAAGGGGCTAACGGCGGCATGTTCAATATCGGCAGCCATGTCAGTAAAAGGTTTGAACAGCAGCTGCTGGCGCAGGAAAATGTTGCCATCGGCCAGTTGCTGAATCAGGCTTTTCTGCCCCATAACAGCATGCAGCAAATCGACTCTCGGGAAGCGGCGGAAACCGCCCGTTACCTGGCGGGAGAATATGCCAGCCAGTTTATCCTGTTTGGTTTTATCCGGGACATCAGTTTATTTGAGCAGGTAAAAGATCAGTTGCTCTTTGATGACGTTAAACTCAGGCGCAATTTTACCATGCAGATCTATCTGTTTGACGGTATCCGCGGCAGTATCCTGATGCAAAGGGAATATCACGGTGAAAGCGACTGGTTATTTGCTGCCCATGAAACCGTTGATACCTATAACAGCTTGTTCTGGCGCAGCGATTACGGGCGTATGATGCTCAATACCATTAACGGTGCGGTGACGGATATCGATGATGTTTTAAGATGTCAGCAAAGCCTGGCACAGGTGATCAGCAAGGGAGAGCATGAGCTGGTGATCAATATGGGCAACAAGCATGGTTTAAAGGCAAGGGATGAGTTCAGATTGATGAAATATCGGCTGCTGGTTGGCGCCAACGGACAAAGCCTGCCGTTATTGTCGGCCAATGAGCAGAGGTTCTTCACCGTTTCCCGGGTGGACAGCCAGAGTGCGGTGTTAACCAGCGCCAGTGCCAGTTTGCTTGAGAACAGCCATTTATTCGACTTTGTCAGCCCCAAACCTCAATAAAGCCTGAGGCTGGCGGTGAAAGGTTAAAAGCGCTTTTTCTGATATTGGGGGTAGAGCTCCATATAGTCGCACCAGGTACTGACATTCGAACCTGGCATTAACAGGTTAAAAGCGCTTTTTCTGATATTGGGGGTAGAGTTCCATATAGTCGCACCAGGTACTGAAATGACTGGAATTAAAGCGGGTATCTGTGGCCTTATACCACTTAGAGCTGTTGAGCGGCGGCAGGCGGAATTTTATCTTATAGCCGTTGATGGCGACATAACACAGCAGCTCTTCCCGGGTTTCATTGGTGATACGTACCCGTGCATAATCCTGGGTATTGCGGTCATGGACGATTTTTATCTTCGGCATGGCGTTAAGCTCAAAGGAAAGCAAGCATATTACGCACAGCCAGCAAATTACCGCCAGTGCCCGTGAAGTCGTTGTCAACATCTCTTGCCTCCTTTGTTATCCCCTGTCCTCAGTCTACCTTATTTTCTAACCTTTGGGTGATTTGTTGCGCCCAGTACAGGCTGATAATGATCAAGCCCCCGCCTACCGCCAGCCGGGTGATATCGGCATTTTCGTTAAAAAGCGTCAGGGCCAGCAAGACTGCCAGAGGGACATAGGCGTTATTCATAATGGCCAGCAAGGGGGCGGAAACCTGTCTGGCTCCCAGGTTCCACAGGAAAAATCCCAGGCCTGAAGCAATCAGCCCGAGATAAACCAGTACCGCCCATTGGCGCTGGCTGATCACTATGTCGCTGCCTATGGTTTGGGGCAGTGCCGCCAGTGCCGTTAACAGCATGGCCCCCAGGTACATGGAAGCCATATTGACCTTATGCGGGCTGTCTAAAGTCACAGAATAATGTTTATAAGCCACCTGGCCAAAGGCAAACGCCAGATTGGCCAGCTGTAAAATAGCAAACCCGGTGAGCACCTGCCCCGAGTCTGGCATTTTAAACACTATGATGGCGGTGGCTAAAATCGATAACAATACCGGTAACAGCAGCACGGCGTTGAAACGTTTTGTCAGCAGGGCATCGAACAGCATTACATATAACGGGGTGAAAATGGTAAAAACTGCCACCAGGTAGCCGGGTAAATACTGATAAGAGGCGATATAGGCGAGATACATCACGCCAAACTGTATGCTGCCCAGCAGCACCAGGCGAAGGTTAGGCCGATATTTTTTTGCCATTAATGCCAGCGGCATAAACAGGATAAAACAAAAGCCCAGGCGAATAAACGCTACCAGTGCCGGGGGGATGCCGGTGAGCTCTCCTTTGATTAAACCGAAAGAAAATGCCCAGAGCAGTGATACTGCAAATAATGCCAGCAAAGTATATTACCTTTTTATCTCTCCCTGTTCGCTAAAGCATTTAGCGCGGGGATATAAATTAATTTTGCCGGTTATTGTACTGAATTTCTTTAAAAACGAATGGGATTAATCAAAGAAATGCGGATTTTTTCCGGTTAATTTGAAAAAGACCATTGAAAGCGTCGGTCTATGTCGCCATTATAATCGGCAACATTATAAAAATATGCTGCAGTTGCAGCGATCAGAGAAAGAGATTTATTCATGGCTAAAATGGTTCCAGTAAGAAAAGAACAACATCAAAATTTAAAAGTGGCGGCAAAGCGTGATTTATCTCATGTTGCTAACCAGCATATCGTGCCGGTAAATGCGATTGAGTTTGCCCAGGCGGCGACCAGCTTCCCTGTTGTTATCGTAAAAGACCCTGATTCTAACCGTTTTCGCTCTGTCGCTATGTTAGGTTTGGAAACAGGCGAAAACCTGTATTACAACCAGGAAAAATGGAATGCGATCTTTGTTCCGCAAAGTATCGGCATGGTGCCTTTTGCCTTAGGTCTTGATCCGGAAAAAGAAAAAACCCTGACCGCTTGTATCGATATGGACAGCGCCTTCGTTGGTGAAGACAAAGAAAATGCCTTGTTTGATGACAAAGGTGAAGAAACTGAGTTCTTGAAAAAAATTCAGGAATCTCTGGGTCGTTTATATGACAATGAAGTGGCTTCTGAAAGATTCATCCAGGAACTGGTAGACAATGATCTGCTACAAGAGCTTGAACTGAACATGTCACTGGTTAGCGGCGAGAAGAAAAAGCTGGTAGGCATCTTCACGGTTCACGAGAAGAAATTACAAGAACTGAGCGATGAAAAAGTTATCGACTTCCACAAGCGTGGTTTATTCGTACCTTTACACGCCATGTTAGGTTCTATTGCCCAGGTTAACCGTTTGGTGCAATTACGTAACGAAAGCTCAGACAATAAAATCAACGGCATTCAGATCAGCCCGATTGCCGCTGAAGAAAAATAAATCTGACTTTTATCGTTAGTAATCGTTAAGAGGCGTTATTCAGGCGAATTTCGCCTCTTATTGACATCTTATATATACTAAAAAATATACATAAGCAGATATTCACGGCATAATAGTCTGATGGAACAGATAAAAAATGTTGATGCCATTCTGGCACAATTAAAAAACCGGGGACCCATGACTTCGGGCAGTTTAGCCGACATCCTGGATATGACCAGTATGGGCGCGCGACAGCATCTGTTACGCCTGGAAAAGCAAGAACTGGTTTCCTCCTTCTCCCAAAGAGCCGTGGTCGGCAGACCAAAAAAGTTATGGCAACTCACCGCCAAGGCCCATGCAAAATTCCCCGATCGCCATGCGGATTTAACCCTGCACCTGATTGATTCCGTGAAAGTCATCTATGGCGAAAGCGGTTTGGATAAGCTGATCAGCGCCAGGGAAGAGAAAATCATTGTCTTATATAAAGCCTTGCTGGATAAATGCGAAGACTTGGCCGGCAAAGTCGCGGCATTAGCCCATCAGCGCTGCGAAGAAGGTTATATGGCCACGGTGGAGTCAGTGAGTGACCATGAATTTCTTTTGATAGAAAACCACTGCCCTATCTGTAGTGCCGCCAAATCCTGCCAAAATTTTTGCCGTTCTGAGCTAGATATTTTTCAACACAGTTTTGGTGATAATTATCTGGTGGAACGCCAGGATTACCTGCTAAACGGTGACCGCCGCTGCAGCTACAAGATTACAAGTATTGCCCGCTAAAAACCAACAGTCGGTCAATCCTGTGCTAATTTAAAGTTATTACTTGTTTAAATCAGCTCGGGAATGAGGATGGTATGGCGGATTCGCGCAAGCTGCCCAAGGAATTAGCAGAACAAATACAAACGATAGCCGGTAGTGTTTATGTGCAGGTGGAAGAAGAGCTAACCACTTTGCTTGCCGGACAAGTCCCTCCCGAAATCAAAATAGAAGATATCAGCCGTGAGCAGTTGCTCCAGCATCCGGACTATCAGGCGCTGGAAACTCAAATATCATCTCTAAAGGAGCAAGTTGCATCATTAGAGGCAAAATATGATGGCTTGGCGGATAGCGACAGGAAAGCATCACTGGAGAAAAAGCTGGAGAAAAAGCTGGAGCAGCAAAAGCAAACCATAGCCAACCTTGAAGTCAGTGAAGGTAAACTCAGTAAAGACAATACAGCCAAGGCGGCTACTTTAGATATTCAGAATAAGCAAATCTCTTCCCTGCAGCAGGAATTAAACGAAACCGCCAGTGAACTGGAGCGGGTGAAATCAGATGCCAGGCAAGAGAGTGAATCTGCCAGGGCACAGCAAGAGGCTGGTCGGCAGCAACTCAGCGAATTAAGCGTAAACAACAAGCAGCTTAATGAACAGTTAAAACAGGCACAGGAAGTGTTGCAGCAAGCCAAGTCAGGTGCCACGCAGGAGTTGGAATCTGCCCGTGAACGGCAAGAGGCTCAGCAGCAACAAGTCGCCGAATTAAGCCAAATCAATCACATGCTGAATAAGCAATTAGCACAAACCCAAAGTGAACTGGATCTGGCCGTTTCAACGGCCGGGCAAGATCAGTTGTCGGCTGAAAAGCAGCAACAAGCACTGCAGCAAGAATTGTTTGAGTTAAGCAAAAATAACAACAAGATCACCGGAGATATACAGTTAAAAGAAGCTGAGCTGAAAAAGCTGCAAAGTGTCTTAACCAATAAAGATAGTGTGATTAAGCAGTTCACCGTTGAAGCCGAAGCCTTGCAAGCGGAAAAAAGGCAACAAGGTCAAATGATTGCCGAACGGGAAGAACAGCTCCTGCAACAGGCCGGGGAGTTTGAACAGACGCTAAAAAGCGCCGGGCAGCGCGAACAGGTTTTGCAGGAAAGTCTTGATAAAGCCGATGGCCGGCTGGGATCTCAGCAGCAAGAGTTAGCAGGATTGCGGAAAAAGCTGCAAAGTGAACAGGATAAATTGGCATTGCAGTTAAGTGACGGGCAAAGCAAGCAAGAGGAGTTGATAGCCAAACTTAAGCAAAGGGATGAGCAGGCAAGTCAATACCAACAGCAATGTGCTGAGCTTGAACAAAAAGTTTCCGGGCTGAACACTACCCTGAAAAAAGCCGAGCAAAGGCTGGAGAAAAACCGGGAAAAATTCCAGGCTGATGGCGATAAAGCCAGGGAAACCATTAAATACCTGAGGGATGAAAACTTTGAATTAAATTCCCGCCTGGAAACTGAGCTGGGGGAACTAGAAAGTAAATTGACGGAATATCGCTTACGTTTTGAATATGCGCAAAAGCAGCTGGAGAAAAATTAGCACTGTGGGCACTTAGCTGTAATTTTTGATATAATAGCCTAAATATCAATAAAAAAGTCTTATTCCTGTGGCCATTCACCTACCCTTATCCCGCTTAAGCCAGTGGCAGCAAGTTACCTTTTGTGCCGCCTTATTAGAGCGTATGTTACCTAATTACCAGATGTTTTCTCAGGCCGTTGATTTTGGCGATGCCAAGTTATTGCGCAATCAGCTGGATCTGTTGTGGCAATGGCTGGATAAAAGTAACCGCACTAAGATTAATTTTGAGGCGCAGCTGAATAAACTCGAAGCTGCCACTCCGAATCCCGAACATTTTGATACCTATGGCGTATTTCCCGCCTTAGATGTTTGTATGGCCCTGATGTCGATATTTCAGGGGATCCAGGATAAAAACAGTGCCGACTTTGCCAGTGTCGGCCGCCTGTCCGCCAACAGCGTTTATGGCTATGTTGAATTGCTGTTGGTTGAGGAACTAGTTGAAGAAAGCGGTGAGGAAAGTGATGAGGAGCTCACCGTAGACCCGGAGGCTTTGGAGCAACATCCGCTGGTACAATGGGAAGTGGCCACACAAAATGAATTGTTCGACTTCCTCAAAGATGCTCCTGAAAATAAAAAAACCTGTGAACAAGCCAAACAGCTGGTGATGGAAGAAGGCTTGTCCAATTTAGGTATTGAAGTTTAGGTTGCCAGACCTGGCAATAAGCCTGGCGCAGCATCCTTCATTTACTCAGGACAATAACGGTATAGCCGGTAACTTACCTGCCCTGCGGTTTTTTCTTTTAACAGCTGCCAGTTTGCCGGCAGCTGTTGGCTGCTGTTTTGTTCGGTTTCCACATAAATAATGGCATTGTCTGCCAGGCATCCTGCATTTAATAAAGCCGCCGCTTGCTCGGCGAATTGCTTATTAAAAGGCGGGTCGAGAAAAACCAAATCAAATAATGCTTCATCCCCTTTTTTGCGGGCAGCTGCTAACTCACGTAAATAACCCAGGCTGTCGGTATGCACTATCTGCATGTTTTCCGCTTTTAACAGCTGTTGATTTTGCCTTAGCTGATTTGCCGCTGCTTTATTAAGTTCGAGCAGGGTAACCTGCTCGGCCCCACGGGATAAGGCTTCAAAGCCTAAACTGCCGGAGCCGGCAAAGCAGTCGAGACAAACACTTTGCTGTATATAAGGCATCAGCCAGTTAAATACCGTTTCTTTTACCCTGTCTGTGGTCGGTCTCAGGCCTTCTGCCAGGATCACGGGTAATTTTCTGCCCCTGTGCCTGCCGGCGATGATGCGAATATTGCCTTTGGCTGCTGTTTGTTTGTTTTTTTGCGGTCGTTTATTCATCTTGATGGCAGCTTTTGTTTTTCGTATTGATTTATGATGCTATTATACCGGCAATTTTATCCTTGTTTGATGCGTGAATACTAATAGTATTGATACGCCATGATTGAATTTATTCTATATGTCTAAGAAAAAAGGTTTATTTTCCTGGTTAGGTTTAGGTGGCCAGAAGAAAGAAAAGCAAAATGAAGCAGAGCTTGAAGCGGAAAAATTAGCCGCAGAAAAAGCCGAAGCAGAGCGCCTTGTTGCAGAGCAGGCGGAAGCGGACAGGTTAACGGCAGAAAAAGCCGAAGCAGAGCGCCTTGCCGCTGAGCAGGCGGAAGCGGACAGGTTAACGGCAGAAAAAGCCGAAGCAGAGCGACTTGCCGCTGAGCAGGCGGAAGCGGACAGGTTAACGGCAGAAAAAGCCGAAGCAGAGCGCCTTGCCGCTGAGCAGGCGGAAGCGGACAGGTTAGCGGCAGAAAAAGCCGAAACAGAGCGACTTGCCGCTGAGCAGGCGGAAGCGGACAGGTTAGCGGCAGAAAAAGCCGAAGCAGAGCGCCTTGCCGCTGAGCAGGCGGAAGCGGACAGGTTAGCGGCAGAAAAAGCCGAAACAGAGCGACTTGCCGCAGAGCAGGCGGAAGCGGACAGGTTAGCGGCGGAAAAAGCCGAAGCAGAGCGACTTGCCGCTGAGCAGGCGGAAACCGAAAAGGGCAAACCTAAAAAAGCCGGTTTTTTCACCCGATTAAAGCAAAGTTTGACCAAGACCCGGCAAAACCTGGGTGGCGGGATCTTTGATTTATTCCGCGGCAAAAAGATCGATGATGAATTATTTGAAGAATTGGAAACTCATTTGTTACTGGCGGATGTCGGGGTTGATACCACCACTAAAATTATCGATTCCCTGACCGAGTCCGCCAGCCGCAGTCAGCTAAAAGATGCGGAAGCGCTTTATGACCTGCTCAAGCAGGAGCTGAAAAAAGTGATTGAGCCGGTGAATCAGCCGCTGGAAATTCCAGATACTGAAGGTCCTTATGTGATCCTGATGGTGGGGGTCAACGGTGTCGGTAAAACCACCACCATAGGTAAACTGGCGAAACAGTTCCAGGCCCAGGGTAAGTCGGTGATGCTGGCTGCCGGTGATACCTTCCGCGCTGCGGCGGTGGAGCAGCTGCAGGTTTGGGGTGAGCGTAACGATATCCCTGTGATTGCCCAGCATACAGGCGCAGACAGTGCCTCGGTAATCTTTGATGCCATCAGTGCTGCCAAGGCCCGTGGTGCGGATATCTTGATCGCCGATACCGCAGGTCGCTTACAAAATAAAAATCACCTGATGGAAGAATTGAAAAAAGTGGTGCGGGTCATGAAAAAACAAGATGTTGCCGCGCCCCATGAAGTGATGCTGACCCTGGATGCCGGTACCGGTCAAAATGCCTTAAGTCAGGCATCATTGTTTGATCAGGCGGTCGGCTTAACCGGTTTAACCCTGACCAAACTTGACGGCACCGCCAAAGGCGGGGTTGTTTTCGCCATCGCCGATAAGTTTGCCATGCCCATACGTTATCTTGGCGTCGGGGAAGGTATAGATGATTTACGGCCTTTTAACGGCGATGACTTTATCGATGCGCTTTTTGAAAAATAAGGCCGGGCATAGCTGCACGACAATAACGGTGTGCTTATAGCCGAATCGTCATAATTTTAAATAACAAAAAGAAGCAAAATATTAAACATTATGATCCGCTTTAATAATGTAAACAAAACCTACCCCGGGGGTTATATCGCCCTGAAAAGGGTGAGCTTTTCCCTTGCTGCCGGTGAAATGGCGTTTTTAACCGGACACTCCGGCGCCGGGAAAAGCACCTTGTTGAAGCTGATCAGCCTGATGGAAACCCCGACCTCCGGCAGTATAGAAATTAACGGTACTGAGCTGTCCAGCATCAAATACCGGCAAATACCGTTTGTGCGCCGGGGGATCGGCATGATCTTCCAGAACCATAACCTGCTAATGGATCGCACCGTTTTTGATAATGTTGCCTTACCTTTGGTTATCGAGGGTTACAGCCAGAAAGAAATCAGCCATAGGGTGGAAGCTGCTCTGGATAAGGTGCACCTGAGCACTAAACTGCGTTGCTTCCCTTATATGTTGTCCGGCGGTGAGCAGCAAAGGGTGGGTATTGCCCGCGCCATAGTCAATAAACCGCCGATATTGCTGGCGGATGAACCTACCGGCAACCTGGATCCTAAATTATCTTTAGATATTATAAGGTTATTTGAGGAGTTTAATGCCTTGGGTATTTCGGTGTTAATTGCTACCCATGATTTGGGTTTGATCGCCCGGATGAAATATCGCACCTTAACCCTGAAAAGCGGCACTATGATCACCGACGGAATTGTCGATGGCTTAACCGCTGCCGAGACGGGAGCAGCCGATGCCTGAGCGCACAGAGATGGCCAATAGCCGCCAATCCCCTTTGTTGCAATTGCTATATGTGCTGCCGCTGCGGCATTTGCAGCAAGCCATAGGCAGTTTGGGAGATTTATGGCGGACCCCGCTGTCATCTGTGATGACGGTGCTGGTGCTGGGGATCAGCCTGACTTTGCCGGCGACCTTACATTTATTTGTTAAAAACTCGAAAGTGGTTACCGAGCAATGGGATTCGGCCTCTGAAATCAGTTTGTTCTTAAAGCTTTCGGTAGACGATAAGGCGGCCAAAAACCTGGTGCAACGGCTCAAGCTCTATCCTGAGATTGCTAAGGTGCAGTATATTTCCGCCACCGATGCCTTAACCGAGTTTAAATCCCTGTCCGGCTTTGGCCAGGCACTGGATTATCTGGATAAAAACCCCCTGCCGGCAACCGTGTTGGTGACGCCGACCAAGCGGGCGGCACAGACCCAGGCGGCAAGAGAGTTGCTGGCGAAGCTGGAGCAGGAGCGGGAAGTGGAGCTGGGCAAGCTGGATTTAGAATGGCTGTCACGGCTTGAAGCCATGGCGCAGCTGGTGGAAGATATAGTGATCGGCGTTGCTGTACTGTTGTGCCTGTCTGTGGTGCTGATCATCGGCAATACCATACGCCTGGCAATCATGCAGCAAAAAGAGGCGATCGCGGTGATGAAATTGGTAGGGGCTACCGACAGTTTTATTCAGCGGCCGTTTTTATATTGCGGTGTCTGGTATGGCATTTTCGGCGGCCTCTTTGCCTGTATTGCCGTGGCCGCTTTGGCGGAATACCTCTCGGGAGCTATTTTTAAACTTACCCAGCTTTACCACAGCAGCTTTGTGTTAACGGGCTTGTCTTTCAGTGAAGGAGCTATGTTGATCCTTTACGCGGTATTGTTGGGACTGATCGGCAGTTATATCTCGGTGCGTCAGCATATTAAAGAGATCGAGCCTACCGCCGACTGATCCTTTTCGGACAAGTGAAAGGATCCGGTAAATGATCCTTTCACGGCCCGCCTGTTACAAAATCAAACATTTTTTTACTCTCTGTTTCTCATTATTATGTCATTTGGCATTGTTTTGTCCTGTTGGCTGGGGTAATGTTGTCCTACAATACTCGCCAGGTAATATAAAGCGTGTTAAAATCGCGAGTGAATAATAGTAATGGAGTTTTTTGATGAGTAACATAACGCAATCAATGGCACTGACCGTACCACAAAGCGGTAGCATTGAAGCATACATGCAGTCGGCGTATAGCATACCTATGCTCAGCGCTGAACGTGAGCATGAGCTGGCAACTCGTCTTTATGAAAGTAATGACCTGCATGCAGCCCAGGAGCTGATCATGTCGCATTTACGCTTCGTTATTCATATTGCCAAAGGTTATGCCGGTTATGGCTTGCCGCAGGCGGATCTGGTTCAGGAAGGCAACGTCGGTTTGATGAAGGCGGTTAAGCGCTTTAACCCGGAAGTGGGTGTACGCCTGGTATCTTTTGCCGTTCACTGGATCAAAGCTGAAATTCATGAATTTGTGCTGCGCAACTGGCGTATCGTTAAAGTCGCCACGACTAAAGCCCAGCGGAAATTATTTTTTAACTTACGTAAAAATAAAAAGCGCCTTGGCTGGTTCAGCAATGAAGAAATCAGCACAGTAGCCGATACCCTGGGGGTCACCAAGAAAGATGTTATGGAAATGGAATCTCGTATGAGTAACCAGGACCAGGCATTTGAATTATCTTCCGATGACGACGACAGCAGCGCCGGTCTCGGTAACTTTGCTCCGGCCCAATACCTGGAAGACAAGCAGTCTGATCTGGCCACCAGCGTCGAAGATGCCAACTGGGAAGATCATGCCAATCAGCGTTTATCCACGGCTTTGGTTGCTTTAGACGAGCGTAGCCAGGATATTATCCGTACCCGCTGGTTAAATGAAGATAAATCTACTTTGCAGGAGCTGGCAGATAAATACCAGATCTCGGCAGAGCGTGTCAGACAGTTGGAAAAGAATGCCCTGGGTAAACTGAAAAGTACTATGGCATAAACTTTATCTTGTTTGAGAAAACCGGCAGTAGCCGGTTTTTTTATACATGTAAGTATTTACCCTATGAGCAAATGGATTTGCAAGAGTAGGCTTTATGCACTGGACAGGCTGTATAAAGCGGGTTCAGGGATGAACAGGAGCGATAGCATGTAAGTATTTCAGCTTACACGCTCCCGGCATAAACTAAGTACTTACATCCTGTAAGCCATGAACAGTGATTAAAACCGTTTAAAAAGCAATATTGCCCGGGTATTTATTTTTCTTGCGATAAGGAGATGATAAATTTCACTTTACGCTGGCAATAGCAGCATAATTTGATAGACTAATCGCTTAAAAATAATACTAATAACAAAAAATGAGCAGTCCTTGAGAGAATCCGAGGAAAAAGATGACTTACGCGCCCTGCGTCAGCTTCCAAAACTTAAGTCATTATTAAAGAAGTACCGGCATGTTAAAAACATCCAGTCCGGACTATTGCAGCTGTCTGAACTGGCCAGTACCGTCACCGAGATGGAAAGCTTTTACCCGTCTCTGGTTTCCCTTATCCGCTCTTTACTGGCCAGCGAACATTTCCATATCTGTTTGTCTGATGCCGAGAATCGCCTGAGCTTAACTTATGCCCATAATCCCCATGCCCCTGCGGCGAAGTCTGCCGATCTTTCCCCTGACTGCTTAAGTCAGCTGGTGTTCAACCAGGCGGGGCCTTTGCATGTTAATGCCGGGCAGATGGAGCAACTAAAAGTATCCGGAAAAATCCAGGAGATTGACCCTGCCTGTATCGACTGGCTTGGCGTGCCGTTAATGCGCGGCCGGGAAGTGATCGGGGTGATCGCATTACAAAGTTATCAGGGGGGCAGTGTTTTTGCCGAGCGGGACAATCAGCTGCTGCAGTTTATTTCCGATCATCTGGTGACCGCCATTGACCGGGTTAATCGCCGGGAATTGTTGGAACTGAGCATAAAACGCAGGACTGGCAAGCTTATCCAGACCAATTTAGAGCTGCAGCGGGAAATTGCCGAGCGGCAAAAAGCGGTAAAAATGCATCAGGCCTTGTTGGCGATGTCGGAAATTACCGCCGGCACCCACGAAATAGATACTTTTTACCAACTGCTCCATAGCGAGGTTAAAGGGCTGATTAATGCCGACAACCTTTATATCGCCTTACTTTGTGAAGATAAGGTCTGGTTGAATTTTCCCTATTATGTCGATGAATTTAAGGCGGCGCCTAAATCAAGAAAACTGGCCGGCGGTTTAACGGAAATGGTGCTGAACAAGGCTTGTCCCGTGTTGATATCATCCGGGCAGCTTCATGCTTTGTCGGAGCAAAATACACAGCAATCAGAGCCTTTTGCTTATTTGGGGATCCAGGGGCGGATCCCCAAAGCCTGGCTGGCGGCACCGCTGATGGAACAGGGTAAAATCTTTGGCGTGTTGGCGATCCAGGATTATCATAACGAAAACGCCTATCAAGAATCCGATATGGAGTTGATCCGTTTTGTCGGACAACATATCGCTACGGCCATATTACGTAAACGGGATCTGACTAAAAACCTCGAACATAAAGCCGAACTTGAGCGCCTGGTGAATGACAGAACGCAGGAGTTGCAGGCAAGCAACCTCAATTTGCGCATGCAAATCGAAGAAAGACGTAAAGCGGAAAGCCAGTTATATTACGATGCCCATCATGATGCCCTGACCAAGCTGGCCAACCGGGCAATGTTTTCCGATCGGCTTACCTATGCCATAAGGCATTTGAAACGCCATCCCGCCTATAAGTTTTCGGTATTATTTATCGATCTTGACCGCTTTAAGCTGATTAATGATACCTTGGGTCATCATACCGGTGACTTATTCCTGATTGAAATTGCCGCCCGGTTAAAAGAGTGTGTCCGGGAAAATGATGTCCTGGCCCGGCTGGGGGGCGATGAGTTTGTGGTGTTGCTGGATGCAATCCAGTCCCAGGACGATGTTGAAGATATCGCCACCCGTATTATTGAACGTATTGCCCAGCCCTTTGAGCTTGACGGACAAATTTTACATTCCAGTGCCAGTATCGGGATTTCCCTTTGCCATAACCACTACCAGGATGCCAATGAAATCCTGCGCGATGCCGATGCCGCCATGTATCAGGCCAAGAGTCTGGGGCGCGGCCGTTATGTCTTTTTTGACGAAAGTATGCGTGAGCAGTTACTGGCCAGTATGACCTTGGAGCAGGAGCTGAGGGTAGCAATCAATCAGCAGCAGTTTGAATTGCATTATCAGAAAATTTCTAACCTTGAATGCAGCCAGATCATAGGTTTTGAAGCCCTGCTGCGTTGGCAGCACCCGAAAAAAGGCCTGTTGACCCCGAGTGAATTCCTGTTTATGGCGGAAGAAACCGGCATGATACTGGAAATAGAAAACTGGGTGATTGAAGAAGTTTCCCGTCAGTTGCTTAGCTGGCAATACGGCAGTGAATTCGACAATGCCTTTATTGCCGTCAACCTTTCCGGCAGGCACTTAACCCAGGTAAGTCAACTATCTAAACTTATTGATAACATAAGAAAAAATATAGCACTGCCGCAGCGGTTGATCCTGGAGTTTAACGAATCGGCTTTTGAGCAGCATAATGAGCAGGCGCTTAAGGGCTTAAGAAAATTAAAGGCTCTGGGAGTGAAGCTGGCTCTGGATGATTATGGCGCCGGTTTGTCTTCCCTGAACTTTTTATACAGCTACCCGTTTGAGATCATTAAACTCGATCGCAGTTTTGTCCGTTCGTTGAAAAACAATGAAAAGAACCTGTCGGTGATCCGGGCGCTGCATGAGTTAGGGCAAGACTTTGGTTACCGCCTGGTGGCGGAAGGCATAGAAAATGAAGATACCCTGCAGAAATTGCATGCCGCCGGCTGTGAATTCGGTCAGGGATATTATCTGAACCGCCCGGTTAAGATCATCAGGGATGACCCCTCCGAAGACGACAATAAACATTACGCTTGAAAATAATTGTTAATCAATGAATTAGCCGGGAGCTTATTAGCGGCTCCCCTGTTTGCTCATTTTTTAGAACTTATTTTTTGGAGCTTATTTTTTAGAAAAGTACCCTTCCACCCTTAAGGCGATGCCCGGGGTGGTTTTATGATCTACCTCTTCCGGCCATTCGATAAAAGGTTCGATATCGAAAAACAGCCACTCTCTCAGGGCGTTGAACCGATAGCGGTAACTCAGGGTGTAATTATCGATTAAAAAGCCGTTCTCGCCGTTTCTTTCCCCTTCTACCAACAGGCCGAGCACGGCGGCGCGGTCATTGGCTATTTGCTGTAAATGGTAAAAGCCGTGTTTCCAGCGGATGCCGCTGTAGGATTCCGAGCCCCTGATGCTGTAATTGATCCTGAATTGTTCTTTTTTATTGAGCTGGTAATCGTACTCCAGTAATAAGCGGGCGCCGAGACCGTCATCAAGGAAATAAAATACCGAAGGCTCTATTTTAAAACCATGGACATCTTGCCAGCTATAACGTGTTCTGTGACGGGTTTTTAAAAAAATATCGCCGCCGGACAAACCCAGTCGGGTATCGGTAAACTTTTCAGTTGTATTGGTATGTATTAAGCGTACCGCGGCGGCAAAAGGTTCGTCATTGATTTCAGATTTGGCCTTGATGCTGGTTTCCAGCGGCAATTGGCTTAATTCATCGTCACTGTCATCGGAGAGAATAAGGTCGAGCTTATTTTTAAAATGGGGCAATTTCACTTTCACCCTGAAACGGGTATCAAATTCTGCCAGGTCCCTGCTTCTCGGCTCCCAGGCCAGGCGGATCCGGGCGGTTGTCTGGGGTGTTTGCTCCTGGCTGTCATCATGACTGAAAAAGCCGTCAAACCATACCGCACTCTGGTATACCGAGTCGGAGATAGTATCGTGAAAACTGTGCATCCAGTCGTCGGACGGCGGCAAACCTTGATCGCTTTCTTCTGCCGGAGCCTGGTAATCCCTGCCGGGAAGCTTTTTGCTTATTTCGGATGAATTATTATTTGCTATTGTCTTAAAAGAGGTGACAGTAAAAATGAAAATAACGGCATAAAAAATCGGAAACGGCTTTTTGGATAATCTTTTACTCAAAGTTTGTTTTACCTCATAAATAAGCTTATTCAAAGGGTGCTTTTTACGGCTGAAACCTTATAATGATCCCATATAGATTATAGGAGTTTTTTATGGCTGGCATCAGTATTTGGCAATTATTAATCATAGCGGTAATTGTAATATTATTATTTGGTACTAAAAAGTTACGTAACATGGGAACAGACCTGGGCTCTGCCGTGAAAGGGTTTAAAAAGGCGGTGTCGGAAGAAGGCGAAAAGTCCACAGACGCACTGGCAGATAAGTCGGCGGCATCTGAAGATCAGGTGAAAACGACGGCCGAAAAAGAAAAAGATCAGGCTTAATCAATGTTTGATGTTGGCTTTTGGGAATTAATACTGATTGCGATTATCGGTTTGGTGGTGTTAGGGCCGGAGCGTTTGCCTGTGGCCATCCGCACCGTGCGTTCCTGGATTGCCGGGGTGCGTAAGTTCAGTGACAACGTCAAATCTGAATTAACGGAAGAGTTACGTATTCAAGAGTTGCATGAAAATTTGAAAAAAGCCGAACAGTCTAATTTAAAGGATTTAAGTCCCGAAGTGGCCGAGTCGTTAAAATCATTGCAGGATGCGGCAAAAATGGTGACCCGTCCCTATGAAAAATCGGCTGGCGATGAAAGCGGACAGGTCTCTTCTGCGCAGGACAAGGCGCCGGTAGCACAGGAAAAGCTGGCTGCAGCATCAGGTGAAACGCCATCAGCTTCCCTGTCTGGTGCTTCTTCTGACGTTTCACCTGACTCAGTGTCAGATTCAGCATCAGGCTCGTCATTAGACTCTTCATTAGACAAAGAGAAGCAAAAACCATAAGTATGAGTTCACAACCCCAATCAAGCCTGTTTGACCACCTACTGGAATTACGCAACCGATTATTACATTCAGTACTCGGGGTGTTAGTGGTTTTTTGTTGTCTGGTATATTTTGCCCAGGATATCTATCAATATCTGGCGCAGCCCTTGTTGGCCACTATGCCGGAAGGGGCGCAAATGATCGCAACCGATGTTGCCTCACCTTTTTTCGCCCCCTTTAAATTGACCATGGTATTGTCTTTTTTCCTGGCGATGCCCTATATCCTGTTTCAGATCTGGTCGTTTATCGCGCCTGGCCTGTATCAAAATGAGAAAAAACTGATCGCTCCCTTGATGTTCGGCAGTACCTTTTTATTTTATGCCGGTATTTCTTTTGCGTACTTTGTTGTTTTCCCGCTGGCATTTTCGTTTTTCACTTCGGTGGCGCCGGAAGGGGTTACCATAGCCACGGATATCAGCAGTTACCTGGATTTTGTCTTAAAGCTGTTTTTTGCTTTCGGGGCAACCTTTGAGATCCCTGTCGCCATTGTCTTATTGTGCTGGACCGGGGTTACTGAGCCTGCCAGTTTACGAGCCAAACGTCCTTATGTTATCGTGGGTGCCTTTGTTATTAGTATGCTGCTGACGCCTCCGGATGTCATTTCGCAAACCTTATTGGCGGTGCCTATGCTGCTGTTGTTTGAATTAGGCATTATGGTAGCAGCTCTCTATCATAAAAAAGATCCGGAAGCGGATCCTGAGGACATAGGATGAGTCGTTATATCGTTGCAGTAATGTTAGGCCTGGGGTATACCTCGGCAATACAGGCATTTGATTTAAAAGATGAGTTGATGGTTTGTGCCGCCACCAAGGACAGCCTGAGCCGCTTGGCCTGTTATGATAAGCTGGTTCAGGAGCGCAAGCTAAGTACCGGCAGTGAAGATATTGCGGTTAAACCCCGGAAAAAAGCTGCCGGTGATGTAGCTGCGACAACGCAAAGTAAAAATAAAGCAGATGACTTTGGTAAAGCGCATATAGCAGCAACCGCTGCCGAAGAAGATAATAGCAGCATGTTTTCCGAGATTGATAAGGTCAAGGAATTACATTACGGCAAACTCGCTTTAACCTTAACCAATGGCCAGGTGTGGCACCAAACCGACAGTAATAAGCTGTTGCTGGAGGCCGGGGATAAGGTTGAGTTAATCGAAGGTATGCTCAGTGCCATCTACCTGAGAAAAGACGGCTTCAATAAGAGAATTCGTGTTAAACGGATAAAATAGCAGTTTCCCCTTGATCGATATTGGCGTAAATCTTACCAACAGCAGGTTTGATAAAGACCGGAGCGACGTGTTAACCAGGGCAAAAGATGCCGGTATTGAGGCTATGCTGGTGACCGGCACCAATATAGCCGAAAGCCGGGAAGCGGTAGCCCTTTGCCGGCAAGCACCTGAATTTCTCTATAGTACCGCCGGCGTGCACCCCCATGATGCCGACGGTGTCAGCCAGGATTATCTGGATATTTTAACCGAACTGTCACAGCAGCCTAACGTACGGGCCATCGGCGAATGCGGCCTGGATTTTAATCGTAATTTTTCCGCACCCGAGCAGCAAAAACGGGTCTTTGCAGAGCAAATAGCCCTGGCGGCGCGGCTGAATAAACCTTTATTCCTCCACCAAAGAGATGCGTTTGATACCTGGTTTCAACTGTTATCGCCTTATTTGAGCGCTGTTCCCGCTATGGTCGCTCACTGTTTTACCGGCACCAAAGAGGAATTGTTAACCTGTCTCGATGCCGGCATGTATGTGGGCATCACCGGCTGGTTATGTGACGAAAGGCGCGGACAGGAGCTCAGGGATATCGTTGAGTTGATCCCGCTGCAGCAGCTGATGATAGAAACCGACGCCCCCTATTTGCTGCCAAGAAATATCAGGCCAAAACCGAAAAGCAGCCGCAATGAACCTGCCTATTTGCCGGTAATTGTTGATATGCTGGCACAATTAACTGGTTATAGCGCCCAGGAGATTATCAGCCAAACCCGGGAGAATACCGTTAAGGTCTTTAACTTAAAGGGAGCTGATTGATTATATGATCTTAAGGTGGTTGCTTTGTCTGGGCTGTTTGTTGCTCTGCGCTTTTACGGTCACGGCAAGCGATGTCGGCCAAGTGCAAGCTAAGCCTGAACTCAGGGAGTACCGCTTCTGGCAGGGCAGTCTTGCTGATGCACCAACTACACTCAGCCCGGGCGCTTTGGCGGAACTTGCCTGGCAAAAAGCGTCCCTGGGCAACAAGCTGCTGCCGTTAACTTCGGGTGTCAACTGGCTGGCTTTTTCTCTGGTCAATGATACCTCAGTGGCCCAGGGCTATTATCTGACCCTGGCCAATAGTTTTGCCCTCAGCGCTGCTGATTTATATGTGCAGTATCAAAACTCGGCCCCGGCTCCTGCCCCGTTTGCCTTAAGTGCAGATCATCAGCGCAGCGGTAAGATTATGCTGGCACCGCAAAGCAGAATATCACTGTATCTTGTTATTACCAGCGCCCGGGATGTGAGCTTACCTCTCGAATTAGTTGCCGAACAGCAATATCAGCAGGCCCATCAATCCATGGTTTTTATCCAGGGACTGGCACTTGGCACTATAGCCGGCCTGACCTGCGTCTTGCTGCTGATCTTTATCACCTGCGGTAAAAACAATGCCTTGCTCTTGTTTGGCTACTTCTTGTGTCAGCTGTTGCTGTTATCGGTATTACAGGGCAGGAATTTAGCTTATTACTTTCCCGATATGGCGATATTGACCGGGACTGAATTACCGGTATTAACCCTGCTCTCGGCGATCTTACTTCTTTCTTTTGGCCAACGTTTGTTTGAGCTTAAAGAGCATGAGCCGGTTTTAGCAAAAGCACTTAAAATATTGCTGTTATGCCTGTCGGTGTGTTTACTGCCGGCACTGTTATTACCCGGCCCGATTAACCTGGGCATTACCCTGGTGCTTTATGCCTTGGTTTCCCTGCTGTTACTGGTTGTTGCCCTGTATCTGAGACAGAAAAAACAGCGGCTTGCCACCCTGTTCGCTCTAGTGGTTGCTGTACCGCTTATTTTCAGTTTGATCAGTCTTGTCGGCTTGGCAGATTACAGTCAGGGAATACTTGCCGGTAATGGCGCCTTATACCGGAGTGCTGCCTGGTTACATGCCGGGCTGATTGTTTTACTGCTTAGTCGCCAGCTGTATAACAAGCTGGAAGATACCCGGGCATTACAGCAAGAGGCACTGGATAATGCCCGTACATCGCAGCAGGCGCAGGATGAATTGCTGGCACTGCAGGAAGAAAATCAGGAGCAACTGGAAGTGCGGGTGCAGGAGCGCACCTTAGAGCTTAATATTGCCCTGCAGGAGCTGGAAAGCGCCAACCGCGAGCTGGCGAAAAAGAACACCATAGATGAGTTGTCCGGCTTATATAACCGGCGTCATTATGATCAAAAAATGCTGGCGGAATACCGGCGCAGCAAGCGTAATCTGACGCCGTTGAGCATAGTGGTTATCGATATCGATCATTTTAAAAAGGTTAACGATAACTTCGGCCATCTGGCGGGCGATCAATGTATTGTCTGGGTCGCCAACCATATTAAGCAGAGTTTAAAAAGAAGCTCGGATATCGGCTGCCGTTACGGCGGCGAAGAGTTTTGCCTGATCTTACCCGACACCGAACCCCTGGGAGCCTATGCGCTGGCGGAAACCTTACGTCTGGCGATAGCGGAACGTCCTATGGTGTTTGAAAATAAAGAAATTCCCCTGACGGTGAGCTGTGGCATCAGCACCTACCAGCAGCAGGCGGATGTCTTACCCGAACAAATTTTTGCCGCCGCCGATAAGGCCTTATATAACGCCAAAGACAGCGGCCGCAACCAGGTACAACAACAAGTTTATATCGATCCTTTAATTTCTCCGGAGTCGTCTCATGAATAATGCTTTTGGTCAATATCCCGCTCGCCGCATGCGCCGCATGAGGGCGGATGGCTTTTCCCGCCGTTTAATGGCAGAACACCAGTTAACCGTAAATGATCTTATCTACCCTGTGTTTGTCCTCGAAGGAGAAAATCAGCGTCAGGCGATAGATTCTATGCCCGGGGTGGAGCGCAAAAGTATCGATCTGTTATTGGAAGAAGCCCGGGAGCTGGTTGAATTAGGCATCCCGGCGATTGCTATTTTCCCGGTAACCCCGGGGGATAAAAAGTCGTTGATGGCGGAAGAAGCCTATAATCCCGATGGCCTGGCGCAACGCACCGTCAGGGCCCTAAAGGCAAAATACCCTCAGCTTGGGGTGATCACAGATGTTGCCCTTGACCCTTTCACTACCCATGGCCAGGACGGCATCATAGATGATGACGGTTATGTGCTGAATGAAGTGACCAAAGATATTTTAGTCAAGCAGGCGCTTTCCCATGCCGAGGCGGGGGCCGATGTGGTGGCGCCGTCGGACATGATGGACGGGCGTATCGGTGCTATCCGGGAAACCTTGGAAGAAAAGGGTTTTGTTAATACCCGTATTCTTGCCTATTCCGCCAAGTATGCTTCCAACTATTATGGCCCGTTCAGGGATGCGGTCGGCTCTGCCGGTAATATCAAGGGAGGCAACAAGCATTCTTACCAGATGGATCCCGCCAACAGTGATGAAGCCTTGCATGAAATCGCCCAGGATATTCATGAAGGGGCGGATATGGTGATGGTAAAACCCGGCATGCCTTATCTCGACATAGTGCGCCGGGTAAAAGACAACTTTAAGGTACCGACATATGCCTACCAGGTCAGCGGCGAATATGCCATGCACATGGCGGCGATCCAAAATGGCTGGCTGGCAGAAAAGCCTTGTGTGATGGAAGGTTTGCTGGCCTTTAAACGTGCCGGTGCCGACGGTATTTTAACTTACTTTGCCAAACAGGTGGCCCGCTGGATCAAGGAAGATAACGCCGGTTAATGACTTGAAGCCTTTGATAAGTTAGCCAACAAACTTACGGTTGGCTAACAGTGGATTTTTAAGTTCAACCCCAGGGTATTGAGGTAAAGGTTTTCCTGGCGCAATTCATCGACGATTAACGGGTGCTGCGCCAGCCAGTCTTGCGGCAAACACAAATAGATGCTGTAACCCTCAATTCTCGATTCGTAATCCGGTAATACATCATCCCTGCGCCTGCGGCACAAGATCACCGCCAACCTTAACGCTGCCAATAACAGGCAGGCATCCTGATAATCCAGCGCCGACTGTTCCCTCAATTGTTCAGGGTTGATATCTGCCTTATACAAACGCACCAGGGCCACCAGTAACTGGCGCTCTGACTGATCAAAACCGGGTAAATCCGCATGCTGGATAATATAAGCGCCGTGCTGCTGGTGGTGTTTATATTCCATCAGCAAACCGACCTCATGCAAGGCACAGGCGGTGGTAAGCAGCTGCCTTTGGTTGCTGTGCGCTTTAGCTTGCGGGAGTTGCCACAACTGAACCAGGCGGCAGGCCTGTTCATTCACCCGGCTGGCATGGGGCTGGTCGATATGAAATTTTTGGGTTAAGGAGTTGATGGTGCGCTGGCGGATGCTGATTTTACGCATATCCGGCAACATTTCATAAAGCAGACCTTCGCGCAGGGCGCCGCTGGAAAGCTGCAACTGCTTGATGCCTAGGGCTTCAAATAAAGCGGTTAAAATTGCCAGGCCACTGGCAAAAACCGGCTTGCGGTCGCTGGCCAGGCCGGGGATCGCGATATTCTCCACCCGCTTTATGCTCAGTAACTGTTGCTGGAGATCATGGAGAAAATCCAGGGTGATTATCGCGGGGCGTTTTTGGTACATCAGGATTTCGGCTAAAGCCTGCATTGTGCCCGAACCGCCAAGCACGTCCTGCCAGCCGATATCGGTATAGCTTTTTACTAAAGGCTTTAGTTCGCTTTTCGCTTGGGTGATTGCCGCTTCAAAATTGCTCTTTGACAACAAGCCATCATGAAAGTAGCGGCGGTTAAAGGTGACGCAACCGATATCCAAACTGGTGATTTTTTTGACCGCAAAGGCTTCGCCGATAATGATTTCGGTACTGGCGCCGCCGATATCCAGTACCAGGCGTTGATCTGCACTACAGCTGGTATGGGCAACCCCTAAATAGATGGTTTCTGCTTCTTGCAATCCGCTCAGCAGGCTGACTTTAGTGCCGAGGATCTTTTGTGCTCGGGCTAAAAAAAACTCGGCATTTTTGGCAATTCTTAAAGTGGCGGTTGCCACTACCCGAATATTTTCCGGGGGAATATCCTGCAGGCGCTCGGCAAAAAAGCTCAGGCATTCCAGTCCGCGGGAAATAGCGGCATCATCGAGGTTGTTTTCCTCATCCAGGCCCCCGGCCAAACGCACTTTACGTTTGACCTTATCCACGGTTTGTACGCTGTCAGCAAGCAAACGGGTAATAAGCATATGAAAGCTGTTCGATCCCAGATCGATAATGGCATACAAGGGACTTTCCGCGTTCTGTTTGCTGATCATCATACTTATCTGGACCTGTTACCCCTGGGGTTGCGGCCGCGGTTTTGTCCGCCGCTGTGAGGTTTGTGACGACGCTGTCTGGGTTTAGGTTTAGGTAAATCCGTTAATAGCGCTTCGTGATCATATTTGCTTACCGGTAAGGCATGGCTGATATATTCTTCGATTGCCGGTAAATTAAATACATAGTCTTCACAGGCAAAACTGATGGCATGTCCGCTGGCGCCGGCACGACCGGTACGGCCGATGCGGTGGACATAATCTTCGAAATCGTCGGGCAAGTCATAGTTAAAGACATGGGTGACATTCGGGATATGCAGTCCGCGGGCGGCAACATCTGTGGCCACCAGAACATCAAGATGCCCGGCGGTAAAGCCTTCAAGTATTTTCAGGCGCTTTTTCTGTATCACGTCGCCGGTTAACAGGCCGACACGGATTTTATCGGCGGCCAAATGGGCGTGGATCTTTTCACAGCTATGCTTGGTATTGGCAAAAATAATGGCTTTATCCGGCCACTCTTCTTCGATCAGGGTCTGTAATAACGCCATCTTATCTTCGTTGGAGGGATAAAACAGCTCTTCTGTGATGCGAACATTGGTCTTTTGCTCGGGTTCGACTTCAACGCTCTCGGGAGAATTCATATGCTCAAAAGCAAGCTCTTTTACCCTGAAAGACAAGGTGGCAGAAAATAACATGCTCAGGCGCTCGTTTGCCGCCGGCATTCTGCGGAACATATAACGGATATCTTTAATAAAGCCGAGATCAAACATGCGATCCGCTTCATCAAGCACTACGGCTTCGATATTGTTGAGGTTATAAATTCCTTGTTTGAGGTAGTCAATGAGGCGGCCACAGGTGCCGATTAAAATATCTACCCCTTTGGTTAATTCTTCCCGTTGACTTTCGTAACCCTCGCCCCCATATACAATGCCGAGGCGCAATCCGGTGGCTTTGGCCATCTCAATAGCATCCCGGTGAATCTGTATGGCTAATTCCCGGGTCGGCGCCATAATGAGCGCCCTTGGCTGGTTATGGTCCGGGGCAGGCTTTTGTAACAGGTGGTGAAAGGTGGCGGCTAAAAACGCGATAGTCTTGCCTTCCCCTGTTTGGGCCTGGCCGGCGAGATCTTTTCCTTTAAGTAAAATAGGTAAAGATTTTGCCTGGATCGAGGTGCAATTTTGAAAGCCCATGGCTTCCAGGCCGGTCACTACTTTTTCATTAAGTTGCAGATCGGCGAATTTGATTTCAGTTAAATGTGTTTTTTTCATACGGCTAGCTTAACACCTTACGCGCCTAATAAAAAACGGTATCGAATAAGATGTAAGAAAAAACTGTATTGAATAAATAGCAAAAAATAAAGATGACGGTATACTCTCGTCATCAGGCAATTGTGCCACCATAAACGGAGAGTGAAATGAGCGATAAAATTGTTCAGTTGTCAGATGACAGTTTTGAAGCAGATGTGCTGAACGCATCTAGTCCAGTATTAGTAGATTTTTGGGCTGAGTGGTGTGGACCATGTAAAATGATCGCACCTATATTAAACGAGATTGCCGATGAATATGACGGCAAGCTTGTTGTTGGTAAGTTAAATATCGACCAAAATGCCGATACCCCGCCTAAATTCGGTATTCGCGGTATCCCGACTTTGCTTTTATTTAAAGACGGTCAGGTAGCCGACACTAAAGTTGGCGCACTTTCTAAGACTCAATTAAAAGAGTTTTTAGACAAAAATTTATAAAAGAAAGGCTCGGTTTATCTCGGGCCTTTTTTCTATGCCTTAAAAACAAAATATAAAAACAGCATGCAGCGGCGACAGGGATGCCATAATGTGGCAAAGCCATATTATTAATGAATATAAAATGAGTTACTTACTTTACGCAATGCCATTTTAATGCTAAGTTTAGCGTTCAATTAATTTTATAACACATCTAAATCCTATTCCTCGTTAATACTTTGCCGTTGAGCAAAAGCATAACAACATTTAATAGTTAAGAACTTCCACTATGAATCTTACCGAACTTAAAGAAAAATCGATTAGCGAATTGGTTAATCTCGCTGAATCCATGAAGCTTGAACACCTTGCTAGAACCCGTAAACAAGACATCATATTTGCCATTTTGAAGGCGCACGCCAAAAGTGGTGAAGACATATTCGGCGGCGGTGTATTAGAAATCCTGCAGGATGGCTTCGGATTCTTGCGTTCGGCAGACTCCTCGTATTTGGCCGGCCCGGATGATATTTATGTATCGCCAAGCCAGATCAGACGTTTCAGTATGCGTACCGGTGATACTATCCAGGGTAAAATCCGTCCGCCAAAAGATGGCGAGCGTTACTTTGCGCTGTTAAAAGTCAACGAAGTTAATTTTGATAAGCCGGAAAACGCCCGCAATAAGATTTTATTTGAAAACTTAACGCCTATTCACGCCAATGAGCGTGTAACTATGGAACGCGGTAACGGTTCAACCGAAGATATTACCGCCCGGGTACTCGATTTAGCTTCACCTATCGGTAAAGGTCAGCGTGGTTTGATTGTTGCGCCGCCAAAAGCCGGTAAAACCTTATTACTGCAAAATATTGCCCAAAGCATCGCCTACAATAACCCGGACTGTGAACTGATGGTGTTATTGATTGATGAACGTCCGGAAGAAGTAACAGAGATGCAGCGCCTGGTACAGGGTGAAGTCGTTGCCTCGACCTTTGATGAGCCTGCCAGCCGTCACGTTCAGGTTGCTGAAATGGTGATCGAAAAAGCGAAACGTCTGGTAGAGCATAAAAAAGATGTGGTTATCTTGCTCGACTCCATCACCCGTTTGGCCCGTGCCTATAACACGGTTATTCCTTCTTCCGGCAAGATCCTGACCGGTGGTGTTGACGCCAACGCCCTGCATCGCCCGAAACGTTTCTTCGGTGCCGCGCGTAACATCGAAGAAGGCGGCAGTTTGACCATTATCGCCACAGCCCTGATCGAAACCGGCTCTAAGATGGATGAAGTCATCTACGAAGAGTTTAAAGGCACGGGTAACATGGAATTACACTTGTCCCGTAAGATCGCCGAAAAACGCGTATTCCCGGCCATCCACTTCAACCGCAGCGGTACCCGTCGCGAAGAGTTGCTGACCAAACCGGACGAACTGCAGAAGATGTGGATCCTGCGAAAAATCGTTCATGAAATGGGTGAGATCGACGCCATGGAGTTTATGATAGATAAACTGGCCATGACCAAAACCAATAACGAATTCTTTGATTCAATGAAACGTAAATAATTTTTGTTGATTTCAGTACTTAAAAAGCCAGCTTAACCGCTGGCTTTTTTGTTGCTAGAGCGCTTATTGGCTTGGTGAGGCTGTGGCCATGGACAAGCCGTACTTTCTTGTGTCGAGCTAATCGTTGTCGATTATATAAGCTAAAATGTAATTTATTTGTTACTTTTTATTTGTTTTTTTGTTGACACTTGCTGGGCTTCTTATTAGTTTACCCGGTAATGGGGAGGACTTGTTTCATCAGGTTTTCTTTGTTGTAACTAATAAAGATATAAGGAATATAACAATGAATAAAAAAATATTATCAAGTTTGTTTGTAGCCGGGTTCGCTTTAAGCAGTACCCTCACCGGTCTGTCTGCACAGGCTTCTGGCGAGTCTTACATAGTGGAATGTTATAACATGCCAGGTGGCGGTTACTGGATGAAGACAGCGTATAGCTGGTCGGAAGCGCGTGCCCTGTCCCATAGCTGCAGCCAGCAAGGCGGTACGGTAGAACTTAATTTTAACCTGTAACAGCCTGAAGAAGCGGTAAGCCCCCTAACTGAGCTGCTTATCGCCCTATTCTCTTTTGATAAATGCGATTCGGTTACCGGTCGCATTTTTCTGCCTTCCCCGAGACATTGGGGTTAATAATTCTTATTCCCGCTAATAGCTAGATGTTTTTTCTTTAACCAAGGTATAATGATCGGCAAATACCAGAAGCAAATCCATCATGAAATACAGCGATTTAAGAGACTTTATCCACCAGCTGGAAAAGCTGGGCCAGTTAAAGCGTATTAGCCAACCGGTTTCGACAAACCTGACCATGACAGAAATCAGTGACCGCACCTTACGGGCAGGCGGCCCGGCACTACTTTTTGAAAATCCGGTGGGTTTTGATATCCCGGTATTAACCAATTTATTTGGCACCCCGGAGCGGGTTGCTTTGGCCATGGGGCAAACCGATGTTACCGCTTTAAGGGAAGTCGGAAAATTACTGGCAACTTTGAAAGAGCCCGAACCGCCCAAGGGTTTCCGTGATGCCCTGGATAAATTACCTGTATATAAGCAGGTGTTGAATATGCCGGCCAAGGTGTTGAAAAAAGCGCCGTGTCAGCAAGTGGTATTGTCCGGCGATGAGGTCGATCTAACGAAACTGCCGATCCAAACCTGCTGGCCGGGAGATGTGGCGCCGCTGATCACTTGGGGATTAACGGTCACCAAAGGTCCGCATAAAGAGCGTCAAAACCTGGGTATCTACCGCCAGCAATTATTGGGACCGAACAAGGTGATCATGCGTTGGTTGTCCCACCGCGGTGGTGCTCTGGATTTTCTGGAGTGGAAAAAGCAGCACCCGGGAGAAAAATTCCCGGTATCTGTGGCGCTGGGCGCAGATCCTGCCACGATTTTAGGGGCGGTGACCCCGGTGCCGGATACTTTGTCTGAGTATGCCTTTGCCGGTTTGTTACGGGGCAGCAAAACCGAAGTGGTTAAATGTGTCAGTAATGATCTCGAAGTACCTGCCTCGGCGGAAATTGTGCTGGAAGGTTATATCGATCCCGACGAGATGGCGCCGGAAGGGCCTTATGGCGATCATACCGGTTATTACAACGAAGTGGATGACTTCCCTGTCTTTACCGTTACCGATATCACCATGCGCAAAGAGCCGATATACCACAGTACTTATACCGGGCGGCCGCCGGATGAGCCGGCAATTTTAGGAGTGGCTTTAAACGAGGTTTTTGTGCCGATTTTACAGAAGCAATTTCCGGAAATTGTCGATTTTTACCTGCCGCCGGAAGGTTGTTCCTACCGTTTGGCGGTGGTGACCATTAAAAAGCAATATCCCGGGCATGCCAAGCGGGTTATGATGGGGGTTTGGTCTTTCCTGCGACAATTTATGTATACCAAATTTGTGATTGTCTGCGATGATGATGTGAATGCCAGAGACTGGCAGGATGTGATCTGGGCGATGACCACACGTATGGATCCCAGCCGGGATACCACTATGATAGAGAATACCCCGATCGATTACCTCGACTTTGCTTCGCCGGTATCCGGTCTGGGCTCAAAAATGGGGATGGATGCCACCAATAAATGGCCGGGAGAAACCGATCGCGAATGGGGTACGCCTATTGTCATGGATGAAGCGGTGATAAAAGAAGTGGACGAGCTTTGGGAGCAGCTGGATATTCTCTAGCAGATTTTTTAGTATCAAGCACAAGCCGAGTGAGTGATCAGCTATAAATAACCGGTATATCTGCGATAAGCTGTGCCGGATTAATCTGAATTTCAACTAATATGTATTATCGATAGTATTATTAGTCATAAACTAAGGTAATTGGATGTACAGGATGTACTTTTTATTGCTTAAACAAGGATGTTGCCAGCAACTAATTAAAGGTAAGTAAGCAAGCATGAATGCGATAGAGTGTCAGGTACATTTGTTGGAGCCCTTAACTCCCAATGTACACAAAGTGTTGTTAAAGCCAGAAAAATCAATTGATTTTTTACCCGGCCAGTATTTGAATTTTGTTATGAGTGATGAGGACAAGCGTCCCTTCTCCATCGCCAGTGCCCCGGGAGATGAATTTATTGAGCTACAGATAGGGGCTTTTGGCGCGGACAGCTATCCGATGCAGGTGATAGAGCGTTTAAATGCCAGCGACAAGGTTATCGTGGAAATGCCGCTGGGTAATGCCCAGTTGCGCACCGACAGTGAGCGCCCTTTGCTATTACTCGCCGGCGGCACCGGTTTTTCCTATATCAAATCTATGTTTGAATATTTGGCGGCTCAGGGATCAAACCGGCCGGTCATCGTTTATTGGGGTCTGAGGGAGCCCGATGCCTGTTATGAGCTGGAAAAAACCAGACAGACCATAGCCAAATTACCCAATGCCAGCTTTATTCCCGTGGTAGAAAACCCGACTCCCGAGTGGCAGGGGAAAACCGGGCTGGTACATGAAGTGGTGATGCAGGATATTGTCAGTTTTGAGCCTTACGATATTTATCTGGCAGGTCGTTTTGATATGGTGGGGCGCATTCGCCAGGACTTTGTCGAGCAGGGAGCGTTATTAGAGCATATGTATGCCGACGCATTTGCTTTTATCTAACGACGGAAAAAGCACCATAGTTGAAAGTCTTCTTCCGTTATGGTGTTTTTTTGTAAAAGAAATCCAGCGAAAAAAGTCAATCCGGGCCGGTGACCGTTTTATTAAGGGCAGCCCCCGAGTTGAGTCCTATGTTCGGTTTTTTCGGCAAACGCCATTGGCACGGATTTGTTTCACGTTTAAATTCATTAAATGACGCAACAGATAACGGAAAAGCAGTTTTTTAATGCCGGAAAGGTTGCTGCCGTGTCTGGCATAAAAATCATCCGGTTGGTTATATACGCCGAAATCATCTGCAATACCGTCACTTTGTATATAAGTGTCCTGCCCCTGCCAGTCAATGTCAGGTGCAGCAAGACATTGAGTGGCAATGCCAAAACCTGAGAAGGACTGGCATTGGCCGGAAAAGCTGCTTTGTATTTGCTTCAAATAAGCTTTATCCAGAATGTAACCTTCCAGATTAACCCAGCGTTCGTCCTGATATACCTCAACCCAGCTATGGATAATGCGCTTGGGGGCGATGGCAAACAAATAGCCGGGAATGGCACCGCGTTGTAATTTGTTGTCAATGGTAAAACCATGGAGTCGTGCTGATATGCCAAGGGCACGCAATAGCGCCATAAATAAGGTGCCTTTGGTATTGCACTGGCCGTAACCATCGTTAAGTACCTGGCTTGCCGGTAAGCGGTCGTCTGCGTTATAGCCGAAGCGGATTTCATCGCGGACAAAAGTATAGGTTGCACCTATGGCATCATAGGGGGACAAATCCCGCCATTTCCTTCGTTTAATCAGGGCTTGTATCTGTGGGTGATTAAAGTCCAGCATAGGGGTTGCTAAAAGAAAATCTTCGGATAATGTCGCCATGGTTCGCTCTTGCTTAAGGGATCTGTGCCCAGCTTAGTCAATCCTTCAACAAGAAACTTGAATAAACCGGCTAGGTTTTTAGTAAAAGGGCATGAGCCTGCCTGATGGTCATACCGAAAGTATTTCGAAAAGTCCGGCTGAGATGGGCGCTGTCAGAAAACCCGGCCAGGTGGGCAGCCTCCGTCGCCGAGGCATTATTGACTATTGCCCGGACCGCGCACATCATGCGTCGCCACAATAGATAAGGGCGCCAGGCAATCCCCAATTCCTGACGAAATAAATGCAAAAAACGGCTTTCCGACAAGGCCAGTTGACTGGCGACTGCAGCAGCCCGCCAATTTGTTGGTTTGATACAGTCACCGTGTAAACATTGATCTAATTCGAAGACTAACTGCTGAATGCGCTTATCTGCCACCGTACTTTTATTAACAGGCAACACTTGCCTGGTGAGCTCTAATGCCTGAAACAAAGGGCTTAAAAACTCAATCAGCTCTTCATTCTGTGCCGGCGACTTCATTGTGCCCGAAAAGGATGAGTGAAATGTTTGCTGCGGTGCTCCTGCAAGTTTACCGGACAAGGCCTGCCCTAAAACGCTTTTTGGCTCAACCAGCAGTATCCAGCCTTCGGGCATCTGCAGTTGATGCTCCACTTGAGAGCCGATAATAGCTAACTCTGTTATATCCACGTTGTTTAATTTACAAAGCGAATCACTCTTGGGCCAAATGACTTGCATCGCATGGTGACTGTGAGCAGCAGCATCCAGACTGGCGCCATAGATAATGACGATGCCAGCCTCAATCCAAACACCGGGTTTCATCACACAATATGCCTTTTAAATGAAGAGAAGTTATATGTTGTCATAGCAGGGCAATATTGGCAAAAAGTTAACCCTTTTGTGCCGCAGTTAATGCGAAAGCGCTTGCTCAGGTATCAATGGAAACGCTTTTGTCATAACAATGCATAAAAAAGCCCTGTGGTTATACAGGGCTCGGTATTGGACTTAACGGTTAAAGTACCGCCGGAAGCTTTTGTTATGCTTTAGCCTGGGAGGCTTGCATCTTAATCCTCCGGGTCAATATCTTATTCGCCTGTTCAAACTTTCCCTGTTGGCTTAAGACGCTGGCCAGGGCTTCTAAGTCTGAAGCATCGTAGCCGGGAGTCTCCAATGCCAGCAGGCTGTTAAAGGCTCTTTCCGACATCTGCCATTGCTCGCTATTGAATGCCAGGTGTCCCAGGTAACTCAACCATTTTGCCTCTTGCTGATGTTTGCCCAGCTGCTTTTGTACCTGGGCGATCAAGGCGTCTCCCTGATGTACCGGCAATACCTGGAAAGCGCGTAGCTGCTGCTGGCGGGGATCTTTTTTCAGCACCGGCAACAAGATATCCGTTAAGGCATCATTAAGTTTGTTTTCTGCCAATACCCGGCAATAAGCCAGCAATACCGGCTCGCTTTGCTGGATTTTACGGGGCAGTTTTTTCCAGTAGGCAAACAGGGCATTTTGATCTGCCTGGCTGATGGTATCGTTAAAGATACCGGCAAAAGCCTCTCGCTCCCAGGCGGCGAGCTTTTCCTTGCTGATGGTTTTTTGTTTGCGTGCCGCTTTTAAATGTTCGATAGCGGCTTCGAACCTTTGCTCAATCAGGCACAGGTCGATTTCCAGTGCCAGCAGCCTGGCATCATGGCCGATATATTTATGATGATTATCGATCAGCTCCCGGGCTTTACTATATTCCCCCTGGCCGATAAATATTTTCACCTTAACCAGCACCCCTTCGAGTCCGGCATTTTTAATAAAATGTTTGTCTGTACCGACCCGCTCGAGATAATGGTTGCTGCCTGAGTTTTGCTTGTCTGCCGCAGAGGCCGCCAGTAAATAGGCGGTTTGTTCAAACTGTGGCAGCTGGGCACTTTTGGCCAGTAGCTGCTCCGCCTGGGCATAGTCATCTATTACATAGGCGGTAATGCCTTTGTTGAAATTTTTTAACGCGCGGCGCTGGCTGGCCCGTGTCAGTTTATGCCAGCCACCTAAACTAAATCTCAAACCGCCGCGCAGGATAAAAAGCACTGCCAGTAACACCAGAAACAGTGCCGTCAGCAGGTAAACCGCCGATAAAATAGTGGTTTGGTAGGCGGTATCGCCGCTGACAACCGTGATATAACCTTTGCCGTCAATCAGCATGGGGCCGATGGCAATGGCAGTAAGGATAGCCAGCAGTATCAGGCATAAGATCAGGATCAAGCGTTTCATAAGCTGGCTCCGTCCTGGTCAGCCTTAAGCTTTGGAAGCTGTTCTTCCGGCGTTTTTATCGCCGGTGGCTGGCCGTTTGCCTGCCCGGGTACGGCTGTATTGCTGTTGTTCTGGGCGATCACTTTACGTATTGCCGCCAGTGAGACCAGCTTGTCCGGATAATTGACCGTCAGGGTAGCCGGTTTGAGTTTTTCTATTGCCGCGATAAAGCCCTGGTTGGTTTTATTTTCGCTTTCGTAATACTGGTTGAGCCATTGCTGGATATCGTCCAGGGTTTGCCGGTAGATGGTGCTTTCCCCTTTACTGGCTGACCAGATGGCAAGCTGGAGTTTGAGTGCCAGGTTTTCCTGTAAGTTCTGCTGATGTTGCGGCGACAGCAAAGGATCGTCACCTTTAGTGCGCGGACGGCTGGTGATGATATAGTTCGCCCGGAATTTTTGCCAAACCTTGGCCAGGTTTTCCCGCCAGTCTGCGGGATCTGAGGTTAAGGTTAAATCTTGTGCCTGTTCCTGGTTTTGTTGCCGGTAAGGACGTGCCATTACCAGGCTGCCAAGCTGTTTGTCCAGTCCCATCAGGGTTAAAATTACTTGTGCGCTTTGCTGGCGCGGCAGCAGTTTAAGGGTTTCAATATCCTGAAAGATAAGCTGGCGTACCGGCAACAATGCCGGGTTATTCATTTGGCTTAAGCGTTTATCGGCATCGGTTAACAGGCTGATGGCGGTATCCGTGTTCTGCTCCAGCCACAGGGTGCGCGAGGCCATACGGATTAGATATTCTGCTTCGTTAAAAAGCCAGTTGCCGGGTTGTTCTTGTTGCAGTCCTTTCAGGGTCTGGTTTAATTGTGCCAGGTTTTGCTCGCTTTGGCTTTTCAGCGCGTTTATTTGCCGGTTAAAGTGCTCGGTCAGCTGTTGTTCCCGGGCCTGGAGTAACTGGCTCAGTTGTTGTTCACCGCTTTTTAATTTGGCTTCGAGTTGTTGGCTCAGCGTTTTCTGCGTTTGTGCTTGTTGCAGCGGCTGTTGCTGGCTTTGCCAGTAATATAAACCAGCGCTGCCGGCGCAGGCGAGCAGCGCCAGCATCAGGGCCAGCACGCCGGTTTTTGATACCTGAGCTGTTTTGTTATTTTCGTCTTTTTTCATCTTGGCTTTGATGGAGGCTTGATTGTTTTTATGGGCGCTGCCTGGCGGTTTTTTGTCAGTTGCCGGTGAAACGCCGGCCTTGTCCGCGGCACTCGCGTTTTCCTGAACAGTGTCTTCCGGTTGTTTTTGTTCAGTCATTTTCTGCTTCCGTTATTTGGGTCATAAGGTTAATTAAAGTGCCGGTAATGGCCTGGTCATCTGCCCCGCGGGCATTAACTACCCGTTGTAAACCAAGTGCTTTTGCCTTGGCGGCGATGCGTTCGCTGGCTACCACATATAAACAGGTCTTTTGCCAGAATTCATCCAGCGGGGCCAGGAGCTCGACGATGCGCTCGAGCAGGGCATTGCTGGTGATCACCATGCAGTTAATCGGCTTTGCCTGCCATTGCTGCGGGATATCCCTGGGCAATGATAGCCAAATCCTTTGATAAGATTCAAGATAATTCACCTTGGCTCCCCGCTCCCTTAAGGTTTGGGCCATCAGTTCCCGGCCGCCGTTGCCGCGGACAATAATGATCTGCCGCCCGTTAACGTCTGCCAGTTCCGGCAGGGCCAGCATGCCTTCACTGTTGTGTTCTTGCGGGCAAATCACGTTATCCATGCCGTATTGCTGCAAAGCCTTTTCGGTGGCGGCGCCGACGGCGATAACCCTGGCATGTTGCCAGTGTTGCAGCGGGTAGCTTTCATGGGCGTAGTTTACGGCGGCGACACTGACAAAAATCAGGATAGGATTGGGTGATAAGGTTAAAGTTTGTCTTATTTCATACTGGTCGGCCAGTGCCCGGTAAGAAAAAAGCGGTTGGTGGCTGGCACAGATGCCGAGTTGCGTTAACTTTTGCGCCAATACGCGGCCTTTTTCCTGTGGCCGCGTGATCAGTACCTTAAGCTTAGTGGTTGTCATAAACCTGCTTTAAAATCGCTGCTGCTCCTTGCGATAACAGGGTTTGGGCAAGTTGTTCACCTAAGTCTTCGCCCTGTTCAAGCGAGCCGGTGATCTCGCTGCGGATGATCTTGCTGCCGTCGACAGCGCCCACCAGGCCCCTGAGGTACAGCTGATCGCCTTGGATCACCGCATAACTGCCGATAGGCACCTGACAGCCCCCTTCCAGGGCCTTGTTCATAGCGCGCTCCGCCAGTACCCGCTGACGGGTAGCTAAATCTTCCAACGGCGCCAGTAAGGCCTTGATGGTGTCGTCGTCGGTGCGGCACTCTATGCCGACCGCGCCCTGGCCATTGGCGGGTAACATGACTTCAGGTTCGATATAGTCGCTGATGCGCTCACTCATTTCCAACCGGATCAAACCGGCGGAGGCTAAGATAATGGCATCGTATTCGCCGTCATCAAGTTTTCTTAAGCGGGTATTGACGTTACCGCGCAGATCGCGGATATCGAGATCGGGACGTAACTCTTTCAGCTGACACTGGCGACGCAGGCTTGAAGTACCGACTATGGCCCCCTGCGGTAATTCAGCCAATGTATTGTACTTGTTGGAAACAAAGGCATCGCGGGGATCTTCCCGCGGGCAGATGACTTCCAGCCCTAGTCCCGGGGGGAAATCGACCGGTACATCTTTCATCGAGTGTACCGCGATATCGGCGCGGTTTTCCAGCATGGCCACTTCCAGTTCTTTAACAAACAGGCCTTTGCCGCCGACTTTGGCCAGCGGGGTGTCCAGGATAATGTCGCCCTTGGTGGTCATAGGCACCAGTTCCACCGTGACTTGCGGATGAAAATGCTCCAGTTGCGCCTTTACATATTCTGCCTGCCACAGTGCCAGCGCACTTTTACGTGTCGCGATGCGAACCTTGGTTGTTTTCATTAAATACTCCTGACTTATTCGGATAAGGTAATGTCGGCATCTGCCTGTTTGCTGACCGCCGCAGATAAAAACTGCCAGAACTCATCCCCGGCCCTTTTATCGCGCCACTGGTTGTCCTGATAGGCGAAGTGATGGCCGTTGAATTTTGTCGCAACCCAAACTTCGTGTAACGGCGCTTGTTTGTTGAGAATTATTTTGCTGCCATTTTTGAAGGTCAGGGTTAATAATCCCCCGGCGCCTTCGTAATCGATATCATAACCACAGTCTTCGATTGCCTCTTCAACGGCAAGTAACAGGTCGTCTGCGATTAAATTATACTGGCTGTCATTCATTGATTGTCCTTTTACACGTATTAAGGCTTGTAATTGTTGATAAGCATGTGAGTATAATACCAATCACCTTAGATAAATGCACTTTCGCCGTATCTAAAGTGTGAAATACAATTGACCTACATCACTATCAGGGTAAATAAATCAATAAATGAGCATACAAGCAAATAAAACCTTACTCCTTGGCGGCCTTTTTTCCATCCTGGTATTAACTGCCTGCGGTAATAAAGGCCCTTTGTATCAGACGCCATCCGAGGAAGTACAACAGGCTGAAAGTAAGGCCGAAGAGCGGCATAGCGGCAGCCCTGAACAGGAAAAATAAACGTGGATTATTTTACCCGGAAAGATAACACCTTATTTGCGGAAGAATGCCGGGTCGCGGAGCTGGCGAAAAATTACGGTACCCCGCTTTATGTCTATTCCCGCGCCACCATAGAAAGGCACTGGCATGCCTTTGATGATGCCGCAGGCGAGCAACCGCACCTGATTTGTTATGCGGTTAAGGCCAACTCCAACCTGGCAATATTAAATCTGCTGGCCCGCTTGGGCTCAGGTTTTGATATTGTCTCCAAAGGAGAGCTGGCCCGGGTGCTGGCTGCCGGCGGTGATGCCGGCAAGGTGGTGTTTTCCGGGGTGGCGAAAAAATCCGATGAAATCCGTTATGCCCTCGAGCAGAAGATTTATTGTTTTAATGTCGAATCGGCGCCGGAACTGGCACGTATCAACCAGGTCGCGGGTGAGTTAGGGGTCAAGGCCCCGGTGTCTTTACGGGTCAATCCGGATGTTGATGCCGGCACCCATCCCTATATTTCCACCGGCTTAAAAGAAAATAAATTCGGTATCAGCATAGCAGATGCCGAGACCCTGTATGTAACCGCAGATCAGTTACCGCACCTTGAGGTCAAAGGCATAGATTGCCATATCGGCTCCCAGTTGACGGAATTAACCCCCTTTCTCGATGCCCTGGACCGGGTATTGGTGCTGATCAATAAGCTGGCGGCAAAAGGCATCAAGCTCTCGCACCTGGATGTTGGCGGCGGTTTAGGGGTGTGTTACCGGGATGAAACCCCGCCCCACCCGAAAGAATATGCCAGGGCGCTGGCGGAAAAGCTCGCCGGTTATGACTTGACCCTGCTGTATGAACCGGGACGGGCGATCATGGCCAATGCCGGTATTTTAGTCACCGAAGTCGAATTTTTAAAAACCAACCAGGACCGGCATTTTGCCATCGTCGATGCGGCGATGAACGACCTGCTGCGCCCGTCCCTGTACCAGTCCTGGCAGGAGATAATTCCGGTTGAACAGCGCCGGGATGTGGATGAACTAAGCTATGATGTAGTGGGCCCGGTTTGTGAAACCGGTGATTTTCTCGGCAAAGACCGCCTGTTGGCGATTAAAGCGGGTGATTTATTGGCGGTGCGCTCCGCCGGTGCTTATGGCTTTACCATGAGTTCAAACTATAATAGCCGGCCCCGGGCGGCGGAAGTGCTGGTGGATAAAGACACCAGCCACCTGATCCGGGAGCGGGAAAGTCTTGCCGGGCTTTGGCAGGGTGAAAGTATATTACCTTAACGGCTATGACCTGGAATTAAGCTTGACGCAAGATTATACCCAAACCACTTGGAAATGCAGGATTCAGCAAGACGAGAAACGGCTATATTCAAGGCATTAAATTTTACGAATAGTTATTCTATTTGAAGATTCAATAACGCAGGAGATAGCCGTTTATCGCCTTGCCCGAAGGGAGCTAAGCTAGAACATCAGTGCAGCGTTGCAACACTTTATAAGGGAATAACCATTATATGCGTATTGCGCCTTGCTCTGATGTCCTAGCTTAGCTCTGAACCTGCATTTCCAAGTGGCTTGGGTATGGGTTAAAATAACAAACGGGCTTTAACAGGAAGATAATATTAATGTTATTCAATTTTTCCAAAATGCATGGTTTAGGTAATGATTTCCTGGTTTTGGATAATGTTACACAAAATGTATTCCTCTCCAATGATCAAATCCGCCAGCTGGCGGACCGGCATTTTGGCGTCGGTTTTGATCAGCTGCTGGTGGTGGAGCCTCCCTATGATCCGGACTTAGATTTTCATTACCGGATATTTAATGCCGACGGCAGTGAAGTGGGCCAATGCGGTAACGGCGCCCGCTGTTTTGCCCGTTTTGTTCGCATGAAAGGCCTGATCAATAAAACTAAGATCCGCGTTTCCACCCAAGTGGGAAAAATGACCTTGTTTGTCGAGCGCGACGGTAAGATTTCCGTCAATATGCCGGTGCCTCAGTTTGAACCGGCGCAGATCCCCTTTAAGGCGCAAAAAGTAGAAGGCACCTATATTCTGCGCAGTGAGCATGAAACCGTGTTATGCGGCGTGGTCTCTATGGGCAACCCCCATTGCGTGTTGACGGTGGACTCGGTAAAAGAGGCACCGGTTGATACTTTAGGTGAAGAATTATCCCACCATGAAAGATTTCCGAAACAGGCCAATGTCGGTTTTATGGAAGTGGTTTCCCCGGAATATATTAAACTGCGTGTTTATGAGCGCGGTGCAGGTGAAACTCTGGCTTGCGGCAGCGGCGCCTGTGCTGCCGTGGTGATCGGACAAATGCAAAAAAAATTAGCAAAACAGGTAACCGTGGAATTACCCGGCGGCAAATTACGAATTTACTGGAAAGGCCCGGGCAGTCCGGTGAAAATGTCCGGCCCTGCGGTACATGTTTTTGATGGACAATTAAATTTATGAGTGAAAATAAACGAGTGCCGGAACAAGAGCTGGCATTGACGGATGAGTTAATCGCAGATTATTTGCTGGATAATCCCGAGTTTTTTAACCGGGCACCGCATGTATTAACGGCCCTGCGCCTGGCGGATCCCCACAGGGGCACGATTTCCCTGGTTGAACGTCAGCAACAGCAGCTCAGGCAGAAAGTACAGTCGCTGGAAGAAGAGATCACCCAGTTGATGTCGGTGGCCAATCATAATGAACGCCTGTTTATGCTCTACAGCGATCTCTACCTGAGGTTGATTGATTGCGATTCGGCGGCAGAACTGCTGGACTGCTTGCATCGGGCCACCACTGAGCTGTTGTCGCTGTCTCAGCTGAAATTATGGTTAACCGGGGAATTTAGTCTGGACCATGCCAGCCTGAGTCAAAATGACTGCGGCGGTATCCTGCAAAACCGCCTGGCGGAGGAAGATTATTATTTTGGCCGGTTGCAACAAAGCGAGCAGCAGCTGATTTTTTCCGGTCCGACCCTGGGCTCTGTGGTGCTGATCAAGCTGAGCCATGAGCAGCAAACTTTAGGCTTTTTAGCCATCAGCAGCGACGATGCCGAGCACTTTGACCCGCGTATGGACACCCTGCTACTGGGGCAATTCAGAAAGCTGGTGGCGAAATTATTGCTACAGCAGCTGCAACAGGATTAATACCCGGATGAAACTTTATCGCCGCCTGCAGCCGGTAAAAGCCATCAGTTTTGATCTCGATGATACCCTGTATAGCAATTATCCGGTGATGATGGCGGCCAATGCCGGTATGGCAGCTTATTTTGCCACTGTGCCCGATCTGCAGCCGATGTTAACGCAATGCCAGGATATCAATTTCTGGTTCTTTCACCGTGCCCGGGTGCTACAACAACAGCCGGCACTAAAACATGACGTGAGCGCCCTGCGGATTGAAAGTTATTATCTTGGTTTTTTGGCGCTGAATTTCACGCCGGATGAGGCCAGGTTGCAAGCCAAGGCGGCCATGGCAGAATTTGTGCTGTTACGCAGCAATATTGATGTACCCCCTGGCATACACGCCGTACTGGCAGCATTAGCCGAGCAATATCCCCTGGTAGCCATCAGCAATGGTAATGTCGATACCCGCGCCATCGGTCTTGATGGTTATTTCCAAGGCATTTATCATGCCGGTAAAGGCATCAGGCAAAAACCCGCCCTGGACATGTTTGCACTGGCCTGTGAACAGCTGGCCATTGCTCCCGGGCAATTGTTGCATGTCGGTGATTGCGGCCGGGCAGATATTTTCGGCGCGGCAGCGGCCGGTTGCCAGAGTGCCTGGTTCCCGACTTTTGGTGTCGGCAAACCCCTGACGGTACTGCCGGATATCGAATTAACGGAGGTCGGCGAACTGAGCTTTTTGCTGATCTAAGTGCTTTTCGCTGCTCCGGCTCCCTGCCCCCTTGACCTCAATATACTTGCCTTGTGGCTTTCATCTTAGACTAAGGGAAGACTCTTTCGCTTTATTACTGCTTTTTTTTACAGTTGTTTGCTACAATAACCATCATTTTTCTTGATCGTTAGTTTTTATGGATGTTTCCGAGTTACTTGATGGCTTAAACGACCAGCAGCGGGAAATCGTCGCTGCCCCTTTGCAAAATATGTTGGTGCTGGCCGGCGCCGGTAGCGGTAAAACCCGGGTGCTGGTACAGCGTATTGCCTGGCTGATGAAAGTCGAGCAAGTATCTTCCCATGCGGTATTGGCAGTTACCTTTACCAATAAGGCGGCGGCAGAAATGCGCTCCCGGGTCGAGCAGGTGGTCGACGGCAACGTCCATGGCATGTGGGTGGGTACTTTTCACGGCCTGGCGCACCGCCTGTTAAGGATGCATTTTCAGGAAGCCAACTTACCCCAGGCCTTTCAGGTGCTTGACTCTGATGATCAGCTGCGCCTGGTCAAACGTATCATACGTTCATTAAATTTGGATGAAAAACGCTGGCCCGCCAAACAGGCGCAGTGGTATATCAACGGCAAGAAAGACGAGGGCATCAGGCCCCGGCATATCGAGGCCCATTTTGATCCGACGGAACAAACCTTTGTCCAGATCTACAGTGCCTATCAGCAGGCCTGTGACCGCGCCGGTTTGGTGGATTTTGCCGAACTGTTATTGCGGGCCCATGAACTCTGGCTCAATAATCCCGTATTGTTAAGTCATTACCAGCAAAGGTTTTCCCATATCCTGGTGGACGAGTTCCAGGATACCAATGCCATCCAGTACGCCTGGCTAACCATGCTGGGCAAAGCGCGCAGCAATGTCATGATAGTCGGCGATGACGACCAGTCCATTTATGGCTGGCGCGGGGCGAAAATCGAGAATATTCAGCGGTTTTTAAAGGATTTCGAGCAGGCGAAGACTATACGGCTGGAGCAGAACTACCGCTCGACCGCCAATATTCTTAATGCCGCCAATAAACTGATTGCCAATAATAATAACCGTTTAGGTAAGGAGTTATGGACCCAGGACGATGCCGGCGAAAAGATTTCTATCTATACCGCCTTTAATGAAATCGATGAAGCACGTTTTATTGCCGGGCGTATCGAAGCGTGGCGCCAGGATAACGGCTCTTTGGATCAGGTTGCCATTTTATACCGCAGCAATGCCCAGTCCCGTTTATTGGAAGAAGCCCTGTTGCAGGCGCAGCTGCCCTATCGTATCTATGGCGGTTTACGCTTCTTTGAACGTCAGGAAATTAAAGACGCGTTGGCGTATATGCGCTTGATCAACAATCGTGATGATGACGCCGCCTTTGAACGCATTATCAATACCCCGACCCGGGGCATAGGCAATCAAACTTTGGCCATCGTCCGCGACGCCGCCAAGAGCCTGGAGACCACCTTGTGGCAAGCCTGTCAGCAAATGCTGAGCAGCGGCCAGCTTAAGGGACGCAGTGCGAAAACCATAGGTCTGTTTATTGAATTGATCGACAGCCTGGAAGATGACTCCTGCAACCTGGATCTCGATCAGCAGGCCAATTTTGTTATCAGCAACAGTGGTTTAAAAGCCATGTATCAGGCGGAAAAAGGCGAGCGCGCCGAAGCCAGGATAGAAAACCTTAACGAGCTGGTCACCGCCTGTCAGACCTTTGAAATGGATCCCGAGCTGGAAGACGAACAAAGCCAGCTAACGGCATTTTTAACCCATGCGGCGCTGGAATCCGGCGAGTCCCAGGCGGACGATTATGAAGCCGCGGTGCAGCTGATGACCATGCACTCCGCCAAAGGCCTGGAGTTCCCGCTGGTATTTATTGCCGGCATTGAAGAAGGCATGTTCCCGTCCCAGCAATCGGTTGAAGATATCAGTCGGCTGGAAGAAGAGCGCCGCCTGTGTTACGTTGGTATGACAAGGGCCATGAACAAACTATACTTATGTCATGCCGAGAGCCGACGATTATACGGGCAAGAAAAATACCATAAGCCCAGTCGCTTTATCAGGGAGTTACCCGAGTCTTGCGTTGAAGAAATTCGTTTGCAAAGCCAGGTTTCCCGTCCGGCAACAACAGGACGTTTTTCATCGACCTTTACCACAGAGTCTTTTGAAAATACGGGATTTACTTTGGGTCAGCGGGTAGAGCACAGTAAGTTTGGCGAAGGTGTGGTGCTTAATTACGAAGGCAGCGGCGCACAAAGCCGCATCCAGGTGAATTTTGACGGTTTGGGCAGTAAATGGTTGGTAGTGGCCTATGCGAATTTACAACCAATAACATAACAGGAACTCAGGATGGCACAACGGCTATTAGTGATAGAAGACAGTAAACCTATTGCCCGGGTGATCGGGCAGATAGGCAAGGCGTTAAACTTTCAGGTAACTGTTGCCACCACCCTGGCACAAGTGGAAGAAATCCTGCAGGGGGATACAGATTTTTTTGCCGCCACCATAGATTATTCCCTGCCGGATGCCAATTATGGCGAAGCCATAGATTGCGTGCTTTCCCACGGCATTCCCGGCGTGGTCATGACGGGAAAAATGGATGATGATACCCGGCAGGACATCTTGGCCCGGCCGGTGATCGATTATATCCCCAAAGAAAACAGTCAGGCGTTTTTGTATCTTAAACGCATCTTGCACAGCCAGCAGACCAACCACCAGCACGGTATTTTAGTGGTGGACGATTCCAGCTCGGCCCGTAACCATATTGTTGAATTATTAAAGCGGCGTAATTTCTCCGTGTATGTCGCTGCTAACGGCGTGAAAGCCCTGGAAGTGCTGAAGCAGCAACCGGGCATTAAAATGGTGATCACCGATCTGGAAATGCCGGAAATGGACGGTATTGAGCTCACCAATGAACTGCGCAAGTTATATCCCAGGGATCAACTGGCGGTAGTGGGGATTTCCGGGGCGGAAAACGGCCTGCATTCGGCGCGCTTTATTAAAAACGGTGCCGACGACTTTTTGCGTAAGCCATTCTGCCCGGAAGAATTTTATTGCCGCATTACCCAGAATATTGAAAACCTCAGTAATATCGAACAAATTAAAAAAGCCGCCAGCACCGACTTTCTTACCGGGCTGGCCAACCGCAGGGCATTTTTCCATGATGCCGATATCAGGTTAAACGAATATATCAAGCATAAAACTCCCTATTGCCTGGCGATGCTGGATATTGATTTGTTTAAAGGTATTAATGATAAATATGGCCATGATGCCGGGGATCATGTGCTTAAGGTAGTTGCCTTGTATATGCGCAAGCACCTGGGTAAAGGCAGCCTTGCCCGTCTCGGCGGGGAAGAGTTTGCCGTGCTGTTAACCGGTGAAGATGAAGATCAGTTGTTTGAAAAATTAGATGATTTTCGCCGGGAAATTGCGGTTGCCCAAATTGCCTATGATCAGCAGCATATCAGCGTGACCGTGAGTCTGGGGGTGATTTTTAACAGCAATCAGGAACTGGCGCGGCAACTACATCTGGCGGATAACGCCCTTTATCAGGCCAAGGAAAATGGTCGTAACCAAATTGCCACCAGTGAGGTTAACGAGTAAGGCTGAGCCGGGGCCGTTGACTGCTAGTCGGGTACCGGCCCTGCTTTAGGGGAAATTTGTGTGAAACAGGGGAAGTCAGTCATACTTGCTAAATCAGAAGATTGATTGCCGGGTAGTCTCCGGTTTAAGTTTTGTCTAACTGTTGCCTCTTATCACAGCGCTAAGATGGAAAACGATCTGAACTAAGTGGCTATTCTGCTGATGAAAGAGAGCAATATCTATGGTGTGGAGGCCGTTACTTCGTCATATCACGGTTTTGTTGTTGCTTTACCTGCTGAGCTATCCCGGCCACTCAGCCGGGGCACAAGATCTTGACAGCGACCAGGTGAAAGCCGCCTATTTATTTAATTTCATTAAACATATTACCTGGCCGGATGAAAACAACAAAAGCGGCTATATTATTGCCGTTTATGACGATGCCAAATTCTACCGGATTTTAAAAACCTCCCTGTCACAGCGCAAGGTCAAAGGCAAAAGCATTTCCGTGATTGCCCTTGAGCAGCCGCAACGGGAAACAGGCCAGGATCTGCTCTACATTCCCGCCCATCACAATGCCGACGTACCGAGGTTAACTACACTTTTTCGGCAAACCCATACCCTGGTGATCACCGATGAAAGCCAGTACAGGCATGATGTGATGATCAATTTACGCAGTAATGCGCAAACATCGGCAATCTCCTTTGAAGTCAATAAATCGAATATCCTCTACGAGGGACTGAGCATGTCGGCCGAGCTGCTGTTATTTGGCGGCACTGAGCTTGATGTTGCTACCTTATACCGGGAAACCGAACTGGCGATGCAGAAAACCCGGCAAAGGGAGATCAGTTTGAATAAAAAGATCATGGTGCAACAGCAGGCCCTGGCCAGCTCACAAAAACAACTGACCGAGCTGGATCTCAAGCTCAAGCAAAGAACCGCTGAGCTGGATAAGCAGCAGCAAGAATTAAATGTGCTAAAACGTGATATTGCGGAAAAATTGCAAGGACTCAAGGATAAGGAGCAAGAGTTAACCAGCATAGTGGAGTTGCTGGACGGGGCAGAAAAAGAATTGTTAACCCAGCAGGAGTCCGTGGTGGCGCAAGAGTTGGCTAACCAGAAAATGGCGAAAAAAATCGATGCAAACCGGGATATCCTGTTGGAACAGCAAGTTCATATCGACCAACAACTGGCGCAGCTGCAACAACAAAAAAAGGAATTGCTTAACCGTAATGAAATTATTGACGAGCAGCAAACGTATCTGGCCATTACCACGGTATTGGTCCTGGTGGCCTTGAGCGTATCCGCCTTAGTGGTGCTGTTGTTTATCAAAAACAAAAAAACCACGGCCACGCTCAGTGCCACCCTGAATAACCTTAAAGATACCCAGGAGCAACTGATCCAGTCGGAGAAGCTGGCTTCCTTAGGCACGCTGACGGCGGGTATTGCCCATGAAATCAATACCCCTTTGGGGATTGCCGTGACCTCCACCAGTATGGGCATGGAAAGTACCCAGGCTATCCGTCAGCAGTACAGCGCCGGTAAGCTAACCAAAGCCAAGATGGAAAAATACTTCAGTAGCATAGAGCAGTCTTCGAAAATGAATACCCAGGCGCTTGAGCGGGTGATCGACCTGCTCAATAACTTTAAACAGGTCGCCGCCGATCAAGTGGTGGGGGAAGCCAGGGAGATCAACCTGCACGATTATATCGAGGAAGTCATGAGCACCTTGTTTGCAGAAATGAAAAAGCATCAGGTGCAATATCGGTTTTCCGGTGATCTGGATGTGACTATTACCACGATCCCCGGGGCTTTTGCCCAGGTATTGACAAACCTGGTGACTAACTCCATCAAACATGGTTTCGAGCATAAAAGCGCGGGCACGATTTCAATCCGGCTGGAGCAACTGTCTGGCGGCGGGGTCAAGCTGATTTACCAGGACGATGGTCACGGCATGAACCAGGAAGTACAAAACAATATTTACGAACCGTTTTTTACCACCAAAAGGAACATGGGCGGCACCGGGCTGGGCATGAACATTGTCTATAACATTATCATTAAGAACCTTGCAGGAGAGATCGCCATTAAGAGCGCGCCGGATCAGGGGGTAACCTTTACCATTGTCTTGCCGCAAAGGGTGCCCGATCCGACATAACCGGGCACGCCTGAGGTGTTAACGGCAATTAAGCGGTAGCTTTTCTTCCCCTGAAAGACTCATAACTGAAGATCACCAACGCCAGCCAGATAAAAACAAAGGTGGTAAGTTTGGCTGTCTGCAGCGGCTCATTGTAAAGGACAGTCGCCAGGACAAACATGATGCTCGGCCCTATATATTGGAAAAAGCCCAGGGCGGAAAGGGTCAGGCGTTTGGCGGCGGCGGTAAAGCATAACAGCGGCGCCGTGGTCACCACCCCGGCCATAACCAAGGTGACATTTAAGCTTAGGCTGTTGCTGAACATGTCTGTTGTCGGGCTGGAGATAAAAAAGCCCCAATAAAGCAGGGCAATCGGCACCATCAAACTGGACTCCACCAGCAGGCCGACAAAGGAGTCCACCTGCATTTTTTTACGCAATAAGCCGTAGACACCAAAGGTGCCCGCCAGCGCCAGGGAAATCACAGGTAACGAACCCAGCATCACCAGCTGGATCAAAACCCCGATAATCGCCAGTATCACGGCAAATTTTTGCCACTTTCTCAGGCGTTCGCCGAGGAAAATCATGCCCAGGGCAACGCTGAGCAGGGGATTGATATAATAGCCCAGACTGGCATCAAGCAAGTGATCGTTATTAATCGCCCAGATAAATAAAAACCAGTTGCTTGCCAGTATCACTGCGGTTAAGGTCAGGCGGAATAACAGCTTGGGCTCTTGCATCAAGGCTTTGACCTGCGGCCATTTCTTCATGGCGATCACCACAAGCAATAACAGCAGGCTGGACCAAATGACCCTGTGCACCAGGATTTCATCCGCCCCGACATCGGTCAGTAACTTAAAATACAGCGGGGCTATGCCCCACATTAAATAAGCACTTACCGCATTAACAATGCCGTTTCTTTTTTCTGTGGATAATGACGGGGATGTAGACATAATAACTCGGGGTTTGTGTGATACTGCGACAGGGCGGCATGATAGCACAGCCGCCCTGTCGCGCCCACCATCTAAGCCTGAGTTTATGTTAACGACTGAGGGGCTAGCCCACCATATAAGTGCCTGTCCCGAAGGCTAAATGCTGGCCCTGCTCGTTATGCATTTCCATCCGGGTGACCGCAACTTTGCTGCCGCTGCGGATCACTTTGGCGGTGACGATAAACTCTTCCCCCCTGCCGGGACGAAGAAAATCGGTACGTAAATCTATGGTGCCGAGTTTGCCCAAACTGCTTTGGATCATTTGCGGTGACATATCATCGAGCTGGTCGATGATATTGGCGGCGGCGACCATGCCGCCGGTAAAGTCCAGCGCCGAGGCGGTCACGCCGCCATGTAAGATTTTTTGCAACGGGTTGCCGATCAACTTATCCTGCCAGTCAAAACGAATTTCCGATTCTTCACTGTCAAAGCGGGTGATGCGTATACCCAGCTCCTGGTTGAAGGGGATACTGTTCATCCAGAACTCGGTTATTTGTTTATATATTAATTGCTTGTCCATAGTTTTTACTTGTCTGCTGCAAGCTGGTCTGATGTGTTGTGTTATTAGACTAGCATTTAATTGCCGGGATCATAAAATAATTCTCCACGGATTATGCCTGTCTGGGGTAAAATGCCGCCATTCTCATTATAAACTGGCTTTATTGTTGAACATCCCATCCCCTGACACGATAAAAGAGCAGTTGCTTGCGACTTTAAAACATCATTTTGGTTATTCGTCGTTCCGCCCCGGGCAGGAAGCGATCATTACCAATTTGCTGCAAAACCGGGACAGCCTGGTGCTGATGCCGACCGGCGGCGGAAAATCCATGTGTTACCAACTGCCTGCGGTGATGCTGCCGGGGGTGACCATAGTGATTTCTCCCCTGATTGCCTTGATGAAAGATCAGGTGGACAGCCTGACCCACCAGGGAATCCCCGCGGCCTTTGTTAATTCCAGTTTGGATCAGCAAACCATTAACGATATTTTCCGTCGTTTGGGCAATAATGAAATTAAACTTTTATATGTTGCCCCAGAACGCCTGACCCAGGGCTATTTCCTGCAGGGGCTGGCAGATTTAAATATCAGCTTGTTTGCCATAGACGAAGCCCATTGTATTTCCCAGTGGGGGCATGACTTCAGACCGGCTTATACCCGGCTGAACTGTTTAAAAGAAACATTTCCGCATGTGCCTGTGATGGCGTTAACCGCTACCGCCGATGTCACTACCCGCAAAGATATTCTTGACCAGCTGGCGCTGCGGGAGCCCTATATTCATCTGGACAGCTTTGACCGTCCCAATATCCGTTATACCCTGGCGGAAAAATATGATGGCGACCAGCAAGTCCTCGGTTATATTCGCAAAAGAGGCGAAGAGTCCGGTATCGTTTATTGCAACAGCCGCTGGCAGGTGGAAAAACTTGCGAAGTTTTTAGCCACTAAAGGGGTGAATTGTGCCGCTTACCATGCGGGTATGGAAGTGGAGATCCGCAATTCGGTCCAGGAAGGTTTTACCAAAGACAACATCCAGGTGGTGGTGGCGACGGTAGCCTTTGGTTTGGGGATCAATAAGCCGAATGTGCGTTTTGTGATCCATTTTGAGCCGCCGAAAACCCTGGAAGGCTATTATCAGGAGATTGGCCGCGCCGGCCGGGACGGTTTGTCGGCGGAGGCACTGTTTTTATATGATGATCAGGATATCGGCCGCATTAAAAAGCGTATTTCCCAGGGGGAAAACGAGCAAAGGGTCAATGTCGAGTTGCAGCGCTTTCAGGCAATGACCGGTTTTGTGGAGGCGCAAACCTGTCGCCGCCAGGTGGTGCTTAACTATTTTGCCGAATTTACCGAGCAGGGTTGCGGCAACTGTGATATTTGCCTGGATCCCCCCAGTTTGTTTGATGCCACCGAAGCGGCGCAAAAAGTGTTGTCTTGCGTTTACCGCATTAAAGAGCAAGGGGACATTCAATATGTGATCGAGGTTTTGCGCGGGCAAAGTACCCCGAAAATCATGAAAGCAACCCATGACAAAGTCTCCACTTTTGGCATCGGCCGGACCAAGACCCCGGGTTACTGGTTTTCCATTATCCGCCAGCTGATCCACCTGGGTTACCTGCAGCAGGATATTTCCCGGCAATCTTGTCTGTGTCTAACACAAGAGGCGCGCTCGGTATTAAAAGCGCAGGAGCCTTTGATGCTGGCCAGTCCGAGATTGCAGCAGGCCAGTTACTGGCAAAGTAAACAGCAAGAAAAACAATACGATCGTGCGCTATTTGCCAAGCTGCGCTCATTACGTAAAGAGATTGCCGATGCCGAAGATATTGCACCCTTTATTGTCTTTAATGACGCCACCTTGTCTGAGCTGGCCCGTATCCAGCCCAAAAGCACCCGTGCCATGCTCAATATCAGCGGTATCGGGGATGTTAAACTGGCCCGTTACGGCAAGCCTTTCTTAGATCTGATCCAGGAACATACCGGTTAACAGACTTGGTATGTGTGAATAAAAATACAAGCAAAAAAAAAACGCTCAATGAGCGTTTTTTAGGTAATTCGTACTTGGTTTTTCAAATAAACAGAGGCTTATTTTAAGCCGGCAAAGTAAGCGGAAAGGTTCGCGATGTCATCATCACTTAGCGGCATGGCCATAGGCGCCATTACCGGATCTTTACGGGCTCCGCTTTTGAAATCTTTCAGTTGCTTGGCCAGGTAAGCTTCTTTTTGACCGGCTAAGTTAGGGTACATAGGGATAGCTGAGATACCGGCTGCACCATGACATGCCGCACACATAGCTGCTTTGGCTTTACCTTTAGCCGCATCACCACCGGCAAAAGCCGGAGCCGTCATCATAACCATTGCCGTAACGGCAAGAGTAAGTTTTTTCATAGTTTTCATCTCTCTTTGAGGAGTAAAGTTTTATTTATGCCTGGGGCGATTATATGTAAAAAGCGCTAAGCTGTCCTTGATTTTTTTAGAATTAAATTGGTTCCAAATCAAATAAAAGTTAAAAAAATTCATAAGTGGCACTTTTATTCCTTTACTGTTTTCTGCTCCCCTGCTACCGGTGTTTTTCAGTGGCTCAAGTACCGCAGAAAGTACGATAATGACGATCGCCGTCGGCGGGTAAATCCTGAAATTTTTGGGTTTGCGGCAATAACTTATAGGGAGTACGCAATACGGTGAGAAAATCGTCAATCTCCCGGCTATCCCCGCTTTGTTCGTATTCCGTTAAAATGGCCTCGACATGGTGGTTTCTCGGGATCACTACAGGGTTGGTGTCTGCCATTAGGGATTTTGCCGTATCGGCCGTTATGCCCTCATCAGTCAGCAAAGTACGCCATTTGCCGTACCAGGGACCCAGTTCGTGACTGAGTTTTGCTGCTTCTTCAGCATTTTCCAGCGATAAGGTCAGTCTGGCAAAAGTTTGGGTATAATCTAATTCCTGCTCCTGCATTTGGGCTAACAAGTCTTCGGCCAATGAAGCGGTCGGCCCGCCTGCCTGTTCGTTGCTTTGCGCGGTAAGGCTCGCCATGCCCAGCTTGTTGGCTAACATCAACTGATATGCCTGTTCGAAATCCCGGGAAAATTGCCGGATCAGCGGCTCTGCCAAAGCTACGGCTTTTTCCGGGATCTCATCTATCAGGGGCAGCAGGGCTTCCGCCAGTCGTGCCATATTCCATTGGCCGATAGCCGCCTGATTGCCAAAGGCATATCGGCCCCGGGTATCGATAGAGCTGAAAACCGTTCCAGGATGATAAATCCCCATCATGGCACAGGGGCCAAAATCTATGGTTTCCCCGGAAATCGCGGTATTGTCGGTATTCATCACCCCGTGAATAAAGCCGACCCTGAGCCAGTTGACGATCAAGGTGATCTGCTTATCGATCACTGCACTGAGGAAGTGCAGTACTCTCTGACTGCGATCTAAATCGCTATTGAGGGTTATTTCGGGAAAATGGCGATTAATGGCAAATCCGGTTAAGGCTTCCAGCGACTCGAGGTCTCCCCGGGCGGCGAAATATTCAAAGGTACCGACCCGGATGTGGCTGGCGGCCACCCGGGTAACAACCGCCCCCGGTTTGGCCGTCTCCCGAAAAACCAAATCGCCGGTTGCCGTCACCGCCAGGCAGCGGGAGCTGGGGACGCCGAGGGCATACATGGCTTCACTCATGATATATTCGCGTACCGCCGGGCCTATGGCGCATTTGCCGTCCCCCTGGCGGGAAAAACGTGTCTGTCCCGAGCCTTTGAGCTGGATATCATAGCGCAAACCGTTATCGCTGAGCACTTCGCCGAGTAAATGGGCGCGACCATCCCCCAGTTGGGGATTAAAGCTGCCAAACTGGTGACCGGCATACGCCTGGGCTATCGGATCGGCACCTTCCAAAATGCGGTTGCCGGAGAAATACTGGGCCAATAAAGCTTTATCCCGGCAAAAGTCCCCGGTTAACAGTAGCTGATCTGCCAGTTCCTGATTCCACAGCAAGAGTTGTGGCCTGGATACCTGGGCGGGGGAAGTGCGTTGATAAAATACATTGTCGAGCTGGCTGTAGCTATTGGAAAATTTCATCTTGGTTTTGGCTGTTACTGAGCGGGAACTCTGGTTATCTTACCATGTCCTGATAAGAGAAACGTAATAACCGGATGTGATTTATTCTTTTGCTAAAGCAGAGTAATATTGCCGTCATTATGTTCGATATTTTCCCGGAGCCCTTATGCCGCAAACCAGTTCGTACTTACCGGCCAATATACAATTAGTCGATCAGCAGATGATCACCCTGGTTTTCAATCCATACTGGTACCAGGAAGATATTGCGGTATTAACTGAGTTGATATTAGTAGCCTTGGGGCAGGTATCACCCAAAAATACTGTGGTTGGTGCGGACCGGGAGGATGTTCATTTTTACTGGCGCGATGTCTGTTATATTCTTTATTTTGAAACCAATAGCCAGTCCTGCTGGCTCGAAGCCGAAAGCGGCGAAGATCACGCCTTATTGACAGAAATGTATCAGCTGCTGGTGCAGGAATTGTCCTGAGTGAAGCGGTAAAGTTAATTTTCCTGGGCTGTGGCCACCCGGTTGCGGCCGTCTTTTTGTGCCCTGGTGACCGCCTTGCGGCTTCGCATTAAGACCTGCTGTACCGGCTCGGGGGCCGTCATTTCACTGATCCCCAGTGAAATCGTGGTTTTTGGCAGCCGGGTGCCGGTCTGGCTGCTGATAAAACGTAACTTTTCTATGCCCTGGCGGATTTTCTCGGCGATCTCTTTGGCGGCCGTGCTGTTGATATCCGGCAATAAGATCACAAATTCATCACCGCCGCTGCGCACGGGTAAGCCGCTTTTATCGACATAACTGCTGATTTTGGTGGCGATTTTTGACAGGATGACATCGCTGATCAGCGGGCCGAAATTATCGCTGTACTGGAAAAAATGGTCGATATTAATGGCGATGGCCGCTATTTTCCTGTCGGGGATTTCTTTAAACCACAATTCCAGGTGTTGGGCCATGGCTTTGGTATTAAACAGGCCGGTTAAGGGATCCAGATAAACTTCCTGCCGCACTTCCTCGAGTTCATCCAGTAAAACCGCGGTTTGCTGCTGAGACTTTTTCAATTTTTTTAGCAGCTGACGCTGTTGTTGTTTTAATGCCGTGGCGCTTTTGAGTAGCTGCTGCAGTGCCCGGGCAGATTTGGCCTGATCTGCTGAGGTTATTGCTTCGACCCCGCTTTCCAGCTCGCCGATAAAACGGCTGGTACTGGCACAGGAGCGCTGGCAGTTTTGACCGAGATCGGCTGCGATATTGTCAAGGTCTGTAACTATCTCTTCCCGGAATTTGCTCTGCCCGAGAATGTACTGGCGATAGCTTTCTTCGATAAAAAAAGCGTCGAGGCGTTTATGCCGGCTTAGGCGGCGCTTTATTGCGGCGATCAAAGGGGCGTTTTTGCCATCGACATAATCATAACCCACGGCATAATTGACCGGCGTGGCGGGCAGTTGCCATTGCTGAAGTTGTGCTATGGCCCGGTTCATTTTTTGATTCGCTTGTTTTATGGAATCATGGTGTTTCACCACGTTACCTCTTTTTATTATGCTTCTGCCGGGCTGTTCTTTGCTGTTAAGCGGGCATGAATTAAACCACAAGCCAGGGGCGCTGCTGATACGTTTTGCTTGTTAATTGCAAACGAAAAAATTACTCGCCTTTGATGGTCTCTAATTTATAACGCTTGTTATCACTTGCCTGAGAATAGCGGTTATTCTCCTGTAAAACAGGAAGAAGGTCTACCGTTAAATTGTAAAGATGGCAAAAGTCTGAAAGTTAACAAAAAAACGGATAAAATTACGGGGAAGTATGTCGGATAAAAAAGAGGGAAGGCCAGCAAAGTTACCGTGGGAACAACCGAAAGCGATCAATAAAGATAAGCCCCCACTATATCTCTATTCAGCGTATAAACCCGGTGGTTCCGCTACCCTAGGTTTCCCCTTAGGCCGGTAACTTTGCGTCCCTGATTTTCACCAGGTTTGCCTTTATCAAGCTTTTTCAGCTCACCCAACATTATAAGGCCGACATTTCAGATGTAAACCAAAATTATTCACACACAAGCAAATCTTTCTTAAGTTTTTGATTTTGTGTTGTTTTAATGCCTACTGTCCGGCAGGTGGCTTTCTGTTTCTTTAAAGTAAAATCAACACCGGCTTTTCCTGTTCACCCGGTATATTTTCAGGGTATATTATGGGGATAAACCATGACCCGCCCGACGAGCATTAATTTTTGCGGTGTTTATTCAGCGCAGAAAAATGGAGTGATTACCACAGATGAAGTTGTGCTCTTTGATTATTCTTTTTAGTTTGATCGGCCTGCCTGTGTCGGCACATCAGCAAACACAAGAATATTTAGCGATAGAGGAAAATATAACCCGGGTAGAAGATTATTATTTGCGCCAGGACGAAAACTTACCTTATGAGGCCGTGGTCAGCTTGTCGAGTCAGGTGGTACAGAACCGGCAGTATTACAGCAGCAATACCCTGGCTAAAGTCTTTGCCCTGCTTGCGGATGCCGCAGCCAGTAAAGGGGACTTAGTCGGTGCCATGCAATTTGCCCAAGACGGCCTGACAATCAACATCATTGAGCCATCCCTGCGGTTAGATCTTTTGCTTAAGGTGGCAAAAGGCCATTTTGCCAGGGGCAATTTTCAGCGGGTATTTGATATCGCCGCTGAAATGTTAGTGTTGGCCGATGGGGCACAGGCGATGAAGTACCGGCTGATGGCGCTGGCCTATCGGGCGATGAGTAATGCCCTGTTAAATTATGCCGAACAGGCGCTGTCGGATCTGCACCAGGTGGATCAGCTTTTGGCCAGGCATCAGGAGCTTTCCCAAACCCTGGAGTTATTACAGTTGCTGGCACAAACCCGCTTTTACCTGCATGATTATCAAAGTGCGTTAAGCATGCAGCAAGCTATTTTAAAAATGCGCTTTGATTTATCGAAAAAAAAGAATATAGAACAAACCTATCTACAGTTGGCGCAGGCTTACCGGTTTAGCGGCAAACTCGATGATGCCTATCATGCCTTCTGGGAGGCGAAAACTTTTGCCGAAGAAAAATCCGCCGTGATTTTAGTCGGTTATGCGCAGTTGGGATTGGGACAGGTGCTATTCGCCCAGGGAGCCTATGGTGAGGCGGACAAGGCGCTGGTGACAGCGGAAAATTTATTTAAAGGGGAAAACCTGAAAAGCCCCTACCTGACCACATTGATCGCCTTAGCGAAAACCCGTCAGGAACGCCGGGGACCTGCGTCTGCCTACCCATATTTGCTGCGGGCGGAAAAGCTGGCGGAAAATATGGAGCTGGCCCGGGAGCATATCGATTTATATCCGTTATTGTCGGCCATGTACCGGGGGCAACAGGATATTCCCCGGGCCCTGCACGCTTTGCTTACCTATACCGAGCTTCATGAGCAATTTCTCTTGAATAAACCTTTACCGGCACTTGAAGGGCCGGCGTTACTGACCAGTGAGAAAAGCAAACAGCTGGCGGCTAAGCTGGTAGAAAAAAATGCCCTGCATGCCAGTTTTTCTGAAAAGTACCAGATACAGCAAAAAATTATTATGATTTTGGCGGTGCTGGTGATCCTGTTGATGCTGTTTTTACTTGCTGGCTGGCTAAAATACCGGGCGAAAAAGCTGAACCTGGCGTATGACGAAGTTGAGCAGGCATCGGATGTACTGGCGAGCCCGGTGAAGATCAAACAGATTTACCAGCTGGCTTATAAAATGGCGCGTAAATATGAATACCCGCTGACGGTAGGTTATTTATCCATTAATAATTGGAAAGAGCTGAGCTTTCGTTTTAACAAAAAAATATTGATGGAAGTGACTAAAACGGTCGCGACTTTAGTCAATGAATATTCCGGGGAATTTGATCGGGCGGGTATGCTGGATGAAGGAGAATATTTGCTCTTGTGCCCCCATCAAAGCGGGCAAGAAGTGGAAGAAAAATTACGTAAGTTGACGGAATCAATTAAAGTACGTTTTTTTGCCAATTTAGGTGAGTTTTCAGTTAACATTACCTTCTCTTATGATGTGCCAAGTGTTCAGGACATAGATCCCTATGTGTTTCTGGCGAAATTAACTGACTCTATGGGAAATAAGTCTTTGTCGTAACAGGTTGTAAAATATGATTTTTGTTCTGTCTTTATTGCTTATCTTTGTCTTGGTAAGTGTTTATTTTTTCTTTCGTGCTGAAAAGTTGCAGCAGGAGTTGCGGTTGGCCAAGCGTGATGCCAGCAATGCCCAAAAAGAAAATAAATCCCTGGTAGAAGTTTTATTGCAGGTGTCGACCCGGTATGAAGAGTTTTCCCAGCACAGGCTGCAAACCATTAAGGACAGGCTGGCCCAGCTGGAAGGGGACGACAGGCAACTGCTGATCATTAGCCCGCTAATTAAAAATTACTCGCTTATTTTCCGGGAGTCTATGAAAGGTAAGGCGCAATTGAAGGCCATTACCCAGAAGTGTTACGAAAGTCAGAAAAAGCATTCTTATAAGGAATTTACTACTTTTATTGCCGGCTGCGAGTCCCATGTCAAACGCATGTGGTCGGGTAATAACCTTAATGGTTTTATCTCTTTGGTAGAGGCGCTGTTATATGAACAAAACAACCAGTTGCTTGATCGTCTCAGCGAGAAAACCGCAGAGCCCCAGGAGCAGGAAAGGTAAGACCTTTTTAGAGGGCTTGGTTAAGTCCGGATAGTGATCTTTGGCCGGGTATCGATATCGCCGTCGGCGGTGATGGTGGCAGCCTCCCGGTTACACATGAGTACCGCCAGGTTGCCGGCACGGCTGCAGCGGATAAAAGCCAGATCATAGCCGAATTGGGTCAGGCTGCTGGCGGCAAACTTCTGCGCTAAGGTCAGCTTGTCCCACAGCATTGACTTATCAGGGGAGTGATGTCTTCTTTCTAATAATGTATCCCTTGCGAATTCCTGCACGTACTTCTCCATTGGTGTTTAGCGCTTACTTATTTTATATCAGACAACGAGTAAAATTAGCCCGAAGATAAGCCCAGTATAACAAATTGTCTGATAATTCTACAAGCCGGTAATCTTAGCCTGAGCCGGTTTGCCGATAACGGGCAAAGGAATCTATTTGGTATCTGTTATGTCGCTACGTATAATAACTTATCGTTTGAACAACTATGTGAACTGATATGAGTCAGGTATTAGATGATTTACTGGCATTGTTAAAGTTGGAAGTCATAGAGCAGGGATGGTATCGCGGGCAAAGCCAGGATCTGGGATTTCGCGCCCTGTTTGGCGGCCAGGTGATGGGGCAGGCATTGTCGGCAGCACAGGAAACGGTGGCCGCCGATCGTTTTGTGCACTCCCTGCATTCGTATTTCCTGCGTCCGGGTGATGCAAAAAAACCTGTGCTGTATGAAGTTGAAAATATCCGCGACGGCGCCAGTTTCAGTACCCGCCGGGTCAAGGCGATCCAAAACGGTAAAGCCATTTTTTATATGACGGCTTCCTTCCAGCTCAGTGAAAACGGTTTTGACCACCAGGATGTGATGCCCCAGGTGCCGGGCCCGGAAGGGCTTGCTTCATACGGTGATTTTATTCATCAGCATCAGCTGGCGATCCCTGAGCCTATCCGCGGACTGTTTTTGGCAGAGAAACCGATAGAGATCAGGCCGGTACATCCCTATAACTGGCTGAAGCCGGAAAAAGCCGACAGCAGCTCCCCGGTATGGATCAAAACCAGCGGCCCTATGCCGGACGACTTGCGCATTCATACCTATATGCTGGCTTATGCGTCCGATTTTCATTTTTTACCCACCGCCTTATTTCCCCACGGCGTCAGCCATTGGCAGCCTGATTTTCAGATTGCAACCATAGATCATGCCATGTGGTTCCATCGCCCGTTCCGGTTTGATGACTGGCTGCTTTATGACATGCAAAGCCCGTCGGCCAGCAACGGCCGTGGGTTAGTGAAAGGACAGATCTTTAACCGCCAGGGAGAATTGGTGGCGTCCACTATGCAGGAAGGGGTGATCCGCCAGCGTTAATGACTGTGTTTTCCCGGAGATGTTTCTCCGGGAGACTTTTATTCGGGAAAACGTGCTTTGCCCTGCTGCCAGTCAAAGCCGGTCGGGTGCTGGAAAATACGCAAACCAAAGTGGGGCGCCATGGCATATAAATGATCAAAGATATCGGCCTGGATGCCCTCGTAGCTGACCCAGGCCTGTTCTTTGCTGAAAAAATATAATTCCAGCGGCAATCCCGCACCTTCGGCGGGCAGCTGGCGCACCATGCAGGTCATCTGCGGGTGTACCTGGCTATGTTGTTTCAGGTAAGCCTGGATATAGGCGCGGAAGGTGCCGATATTGGTGAGCTGGCGGCTGTTGACCTTATCCTCCTGATTCACTCCGGCCGCCTGGTTGCTGTGGGATAGCTGCTGACGTTTTTCGGCCAGATAATCTTTAAGCAGCACAATATCACTGAAACCGTTGATTTGCTGCGGGCTGCAAAAATCTATGCTGGAAATATCAATCCAGATGGCGCGCTTGATGCGCCGCCCGCCGGAATGGTACATGTCGCGCCAGTTTTTAAAGGAACCGCTGGTTAAGGCATAGGTGGGTATAGTGGTGATGGTCTTATCAAAATTTTGAACCTTGACCGTGATCAGGCCAATCTCCAGCACATCGCCGTCGGCGCCGTATTGCGGCACCTCTATCCAGTCGCCGGGAGCGACCATGCGGTTTGCCGATATTTGTATGCTCGCCACCAGGCCTTTAATGGTATCCTGAAAAATCAGCAGCAATACCGCGGTTAATGCCCCCAGGCCGCTGAGCAGGTAAAGGGGGGAGCGTTCGAGGATAAAGGAAATGGCCAGGATGGAGGCGACCAGGTAAACGATAAGTTTAAGCACCTGTATGGTGGCATTAAACGGCAGGTAGCGTTCCCGGGAGCTCTGCAGGTACAAGGTTTTGATGACATTAAGCAAGGCGCTGATACAAAAAGCGACCTGGAAGCTGATGGCACATTTGGCCGCTACCTGTAAGAAGCGGCTGTAGAGCTCATCCGGGGGCAAGAAAACCGGGGTCAGGAACAGCAATAACAAAAAGGGTACCAGCAGGGCGATGCGGGAGAATACCTGATGCTCGATCAGCAGATCATCCCAGCTGTTGCGGGTACCGAGCACAAGTTTGTGCACCAGCACCAGTACCTGGTGTTTGGCCAGGTAGTAGCCGATGGCGGATATCAGCAGAATAAGCCCGCTGCCGCCAAGCAGGACGGTGAGAGGCAGGTAGGCATGGCTGACGCCTTTGTCCGCCAGCCACATTGTTAATACTTCATGCATATGTTTGCTTCCCCAGGCGCGGGCATTTTCCCGGCGACTTTATGCCAGGTTAACTTACAGGGTTTTCCTTGGAAATCGTCTCTTGTGATGAGCATTTCTCCCTGTGCTGCTCAGTCATTGCCGTTAAGGTCTTATCTTTTTCCAGCCATAACTGATTGACCCATTGCTGGAAACTGATTTTAAATTGCCTGTCATTAAAGTAATCGCCGATCATTGAGCTTTCTATGGGAATGATATCTATGGCGACGACAACTTTATTGACCCGGCCGGAGATAAAGTCCAAAAAGCTGGGGATCCCCTCGGGGTAATGGATAGTCACATTGACAACTTTGGTCAGGTGCTGCCCCATGGCTTCGAGCACAAAAGCAATGCCGCCGGCTTTAGGCCTTAGCAGGTGCTGGAACTTGGATTGCTGTTTGCTGTGTTTGGCCGGGGTGTAGCGGGTGCCTTCGATAAAGTTCATCACGCTGACCGGTTTGTGTTTGAATTTTTCACAGGCCTTGCGGGTGGTTTCTATGTCTTTGCCTTTAAGCTCGGGGTGTTTTTTTAAAAAGCTCTGGCTGTAGCGCTTCATAAAAGGAAAGTCCAGCGCCCACCAGGCCAGGCCTAAAAAGGGGACATAGATAAGCTCTTTTTTCAGGAAAAATTTCAGGAAAGGGATCTTGCCGTGTAACAGGCGCTGTAATACCAGGATATCCACCCAGCTTTGGTGGTTGCTCAGCACCAGGTACCAGTCCTGCATAGTCAGGTTTTCGCTGCCGGTAACGACAAACTCGGTTTTGCTGAACAGCTTCTGGTTAAGGGTATTGACCGCCACCCAGTTGCTGGCCATCTGGTCGAGTAAATAGCTGAAAACTTTCTGCCATAACGGCAGCGGGATCAGCGCCTTCAGAAAGGAAAAAACAATGATCGGGCATAACCAGAATAAGGTGTTTACCACGTAGAGCAGAAAGGCAAAAGTTGCTTTTATCGGGCCGGGAAGAAAATTTAACATATCGATTCAGGTTTAGTTGTCAGCTGTTAAAAAGTTAAAGGTTCGCACATCAAGGTGCGATAGTTACTGTCTATCCGGTGACAGCGGTTTTCAACAAGGGCGTCACTGAATATTGAGCATTTGTTCAAAGGCTAATTTATCATATCCCGGGTGTCTACCGCTAAATAAATTATTTTCTGAGGGATTTTCTTTAAGCGGATCAAGTTCTTTTCTTTCTGAGTGTTTAGCGCTTTTGTTAATAATACCCGCTTGAGTACAAAAGCAGGTAAACATCTTGTTAATATCTAGAAATGAGCTGTTGTTCTTCGATTTTTCCCGAAAATGCCCGCTGTCTGCCCCGGGTAAAATAACAGCTATTTCGTGGTTAACTGAGTTTTGCACCGGGTTATTTTTACCGGCAAGCGGTTAAAAAAGCGCTAATTTCGTCAAAATACGCTCAAAGGTGTAAAAATCGACTTTTTGTTGAAAAAACCGTGAAAAGTTGATTGCAAATCACCCTGTTTTCGGGTCATTCTTAGGGTAACTGATTTGAGGGGGAAGTAATGAATTTTAACCGTGTGGTGATTAAAGTCGGCAGTGCCCTGGTTGCGCCGGATGCCAAGGGGTGTAGCGGTAAATATTTACTGGCAATTGCCCGGTTTATTACCCAGTGCCACCAGGCTGGTAAAGAAGTGATTTTAGTCTCGTCCGGCAGTGTTGCCGCCGGGCGCAAGTTGATCCAGCACGGCTCCCCGGTCCCCTCTATTCCCACCAAGCAGGCCATGGCGGCGGTCGGCCAGATGCAGATGATGGCCAACTGGCAAAGGTTTTTTGATGTGCCCTGCAGCCAGCTGCTGATCACCCACGGCGATTTAAAAGACAGGCAAAGGTATATCAATATCAAAAATACCCTGCGCATCTTACTGGAAAACCATGTCATCCCTGTGGTCAATGAAAATGATACCGTGGCCACAGATGAACTTAAGGTCGGGGATAACGATAACCTGGCGGCGCTGGTGGCCCTGGTCAGCGAAGCGGACAGGCTGTTGATTTTAAGCGATGTCGACGGGGTATTCGATAAAGACCCCCGCAGCCATGATGATGCGAACATGTTGCCGGAAATAACAGCAATCACGCCGCAAATTTATGCCATGGCCGGGGGAACAAAAAACCATCTTGCCACCGGCGGTATGCAAACCAAAATTCAGGCGGCGGAAAAAGCCGTGGAAAACGGTATCGACACTTATATTATCAACGGCACCAAAAGTGACGTCTTTGAGCAGCTGCTCAAAGGGGAAAATCCCGGTACGCATTTTATTGCCAGCCAGGGGGTAACCAAAGCCAGGAAGCATTGGCTTAAACATACCTTGAAAAGTGACGGCCAGGTGTTGGTGGATTTGGGGGCGGTGAATGCGGTTTCCGAGAAAGGTGCGTCATTATTGCCTTCCGGTATCCTGGAGGTGCTCGGAGAGTTTGTCGCCGGCGCCTCGCTGGAAATCGTCAATGCCGATAGCGGCGAAGTGATCGCCAAAGGGATTTGTCAGTATGGCCACAGGGATCTGCAACAGATCAAGGGGCAAAAAAGCGATCAAATTTATCAGCTGCTGGGCTTTTGTCCGAGCAAGGTGGTAATACACAGGGACGATATGGTGGTGCTGACAAAAACGGCTAACTAAAACGGGTAAAGAAGATGACTGAAAATAAAAATTTTGATATTGCTGTGGCGGCCGGGCAGGCTAAAGCCGCGAGCCGGGTGGTGGCCCAGTTAACAACCGCTGAAAAAAATGCCCTGTTAACGGATATTGCCGCGGCTATCGTCGCCGATACCGCTGCTATTCTAAAGGAAAATGAAAAAGACATCAGTGCCGGTAAAGAGAAAGGCTTAAGCTCAGCCATGCTCGACCGGTTATTGTTGACGGAGCAAAGGGTGGCGGATATTGCCGAGGCTATCCGGGAAATTGTCACCTTAACCGATCCCGTCGGGGATATCCGTAATCTGGCCCTGCGTCCCAACGGCATGCAGGTGGGTAAGATGGCGATCCCGCTTGGGGTCATTGCCATGATTTATGAAGCACGACCCAATGTGACTGCCGAGGCGGCGGCCTTGTGTATTAAATCCGGCAATGCCGTGATTTTACGCGGCGGCTCGGAAGCCATCCACAGTAACCTGGCGCTGGCACAGTGCCTGCACAAAGTGCTGCAGCAACGGGGTATCCATCAAGATATCGTGACCGTGATCCCGGATACCAGCCGCGGCGTGATCGAAGACTTGTTGAAACAGTCGCAAAGTATCGACCTGGTGATCCCCCGTGGCGGTGAAGGCCTGATCCGTTATGTTACTGAAAACAGCCGCATTCCGGTTATCCAGCATTTTAAAGGGGTATGCCATTTATTCATTGATAAATACGCCGATATCAATAAAGGTGTAGCTATTCTCGTTAACGGGAAAACCCAGAAACCCAGCGCCTGCAATGCCCTGGAAACCCTGTTGGTGCACCAGGATATTGCCGGGACATTTTTGCCCGAGGCGGCTAAAGCGCTGTCCCCTGCCCGGGTGAAAATTCATGCCTGTGAACTTAGCCGTGCTTATTTTGATGATGCCGAACTGGCGACGGATGACGACTATCATGCTGAATACCTGGCGCAGGAAATTGCCGTTAAGGTGGTGGACAGTTTTGATGCTGCTATCGGTCATATCAATGAGTTTACCTCAGATCATACCGAGGTAATTGTCAGCCAGGACTACAGCCGGGCGCAGCAGTTTGTCAAACGTATTAATTCTTCCGTGGTGATGATCAATGCTTCGTCGCGTTTTTCTGACGGCGGTCAGCTGGGATTGGGATCTGAGATTGGCATCTCTACCAGTAAGTTACATGCCTATGGCCCTATGGGGCTTGAAGCTTTAACGACAGAGAAGTTTGTGGTCTTTGGTGATGGCCAGATCCGGGAATAAAACCGGGCAGGTTAATAATAGAGATAAAACCTGCTCTTTGCCTTCCCCGATATTTCAGGACGGGAGGCTATGTATAAAAAAAGCCAGCTTATAAAGCTGGCTTTTTATTTAAGCATTTACTTTTATGCTTTACTGAGCGCTTTCAACGATACGTTTCATATCTGTCATATAACCGCGTAATTCCTTACCTATGGTTTCAACGCCATGGCTGCGGATGGCTTCATTAACTTCGATCAGACGGACATTATCAACGCCGTTGGAGCCGCTGATGCCTTGTCCTAAGTCTTCCAAAGTCAGCTTGCTGGCAAACTCTTCCAGCAAAGGTACTGCCGCATGGCTGAACAGGTAGTTACCGTATTCTGCGGTATCTGAGATCACAACATTCATTTCGTACAGCTTGTTACGGGCAATACAGTTGGCGATCAGCGGAGTTTCATGTAAAGACTCGTAATAAGCAGACTCGTCTATGATACCGGCGGCAACCATAGCTTCAAAAGCAAGTTCAACACCCGCCTTGATCATGGCAATCACAAAAATGCCTTTGTCGTAATATTCCTGCTCGCTGATGTCGGTATCGCAGTCAGGCGCCTGCTCAAAGGAGGTTTCTGCCGTTTCTGCGCGCCACTTCAATAAATTGGCATCGTCGTTGGCCCAGTCTTGCATCATGGTTTTGGAAAACTCGCCTTCGATAATGTCGTCCATATGTTTTTCAAATAACGGGCGTAAGATGACTTTCAACTCTTCCGACATATCAAAAGCCTTGATTTTTGCCGGGTTGGACAAGCGGTCCATCATATTGGTGATGCCGCCGTGCTTCAGGCCTTCGGTGGTGGTTTCCAGGCCGTATTGCAGTAATTTACGGGCATAACCGGCATCGACTCCGTTGGCTACTAACTGCTTGTGGCCCAGGATAGCGGCGGTTTGCAACATGCCGCATAAAATGGTTTGCTCGCCCATCAGATCGGATTTTACTTCGGCGATAAAGGAAGACTCCAATACCCCGGCACGGTCGCCGCCGGTAGCGCTGGCATAAGCTTTGGCAATCGCAAGGCCGTCACCGCGCGGATCATTTTCCGGGTGTACCGCGATCAGGGTCGGTACGCCAAAACCGCGTTTGTATTCTTCCCTTACTTCGGTACCCGGACACTTCGGCGCCACCATCACTACCGTGATGTCCGGACGGATCTGCATGCCTTCTTCGACGATGTTAAAACCGTGGGAATAGGACAAGGTGGCACCCTGTTTCATCAGCGGCATTACTGCGTTGACGGCAGAGGTATGTTGCTTGTCCGGGGTCAGGTTTAATACTAAGTCTGCCTGCGGGATCAGCTCTTCATAGGTGCCGACGGTAAAGCCATTTTCTGTCGCCCATTGCCAGGACTGGCGTTTCTCGGCGATGGCGGCTTCGCGCAGGGCGTAGGAAATATTCAATCCGGAGTCGCGCATGTTCAGGCCCTGGTTTAAGCCCTGGGCGCCGCAACCGACAATCACTATGTTCCAGTCTTTGATAAAGTTACAGCCGTCGGCAAACTCTTCGCGTTTCATAAAACGACATTTGCCCAGCTGAGCTAATTTTTCTCGTAAACTTAAAGTATTAAAGTAATTGGCCATGCTTGTCTCCGCTGCTTGACGCTGTTTCTTCGGAAAAGCGTCAAATTAAATCAAAAAAGTATAGGTCAGTATGCTGACGATAAAGAAATAATAACCTAGTCTTCTTGTTGCTTAAAATGATATATTTGCATTTTAGTGTTGCGATTTTTGCAACGTGGGATTATGGAATTTTTCACCTGAATTGTGAGGGTTTGTGGATATAAAATCATTACAAATGTTTCAGCACCTGGCCAACAGCCTGCACTTTGCGCAAACGGCCGAGGCTTTTCATGTCAGTCCGTCAACCCTGAGCCGGACGATACAGCGTCAGGAAGAATCCCTGGGCACTAGCTTGTTACACCGGGACAACAGGACCGTAGCCCTGACCGAGGCCGGAGAGCAGTTTAAGCACTATGTCGACCAGCAGCTGGAACAGTGGCAGTTGTTGAAATTGACCCTGAACCAAAAACAGGCGGAGCTTAAGGGCAAGTTGCATATTTACTGCTCGGTCACCGCTGCTTACAGCCATTTGCCTCCGCTGCTGGATCGCTTTCGCCAGCAACATCCGCTGGTGGAAATCATGCTGACCACAGGGGATGCCTCAGATGCCCTGGAGCAGGTCCAGCAGCAGGCGGTGGACTTTGCCATTGCCGCCCGGCCGGATAGATTGGCCGGTCGTTTTCATTTCCACCACCTGGCGCAAATTCCGCTGGTGGTCATTGCCCCGACCATAGCCTGCAGCGTGCAGCAGATGTTGCAGCAGCCAGCGTTAAACTGGTCGCAGATCCCGATTATTTTGCCCGAGCACGGCCCGGCACGGTCGCGGTTTGAGTCCTGGTACCGGAAAAAACAGCAGGGAAAACCTAATATCTATGCCACGGTTTCCGGGCATGAGGCGCTGGTGAGTATGGTGGCGCTGGGCTGTGGTGTCGGCATAACCCCAGAAGTGGTGGTGGATAACAGTCCGGTGAAAGACAGGGTGCAATACCTGCCCAAGGCCGGTGCCATTGAACCGTTTGAACTTGGCGTCTGCTGTTTGACCCAGAGACGGCAGCAACCGCTGATCAAGGCGTTTTTTGACGCCATCAGTTAATATGCGCAGCCGCTAAACCCGGGTCATACCGAAACGGCATCGTGACGTAATAACCTGTCCATAGCGCGGTATGACAGGGCTTCGATCAGGTGCTCATGTTTGATGTTTTCACTTGCTTCCATATCCGCCAGCCAGGTGTGAGGGGCGATTTCTAAAGGTTTCTATACGGAAACGGCATCGGTGAGGTGGCGTAATAACCTGTCCATGGCGCGGTATGACAGGGCTTCGATCAGGTGCTCATGTTTGATGTTTTCACTTGCTTCCATATCCGCCAGCCAGGTGTGAGGGGCGATTTCTAAAGGTTTCTATACGGAAACGGCATCGGTGAGGTGACGTAATAACCTGTCCATAGCGCGGTATGACAGGGCTTCGATCAGGTGCTCATGTTTGATGTTTTCACTTGCTTCCATATCCGCCAGGGTGCGGGCGATTTTTAAAATCTTATGATGCGCCCGGGTGGACAGACCTAATTTTTCCACCGCCAGTTCGAGAAAATCATTGTCCTCTTTGCTTAGCGGGCAGTAGCGGCGTACCTGGGGGCTGGTTAAGTGGGCATTAGCGATCCCCTGGCGCTGGATTTGCCGTTGACGGCAAGCCTGTACCCGCTGCTGGATCACCTGGCTGTTTTCGTTGGTTTTATTTTCGGCGGACCAGATCCCCCGCGGCAGGCGCGCCACTTCAATCTGGATATCGATGCGGTCCAAAAAAGGCCCGGATAAGCGGTTCAGGTAGCGCAATACCTGCTCCGGGGTGCTGCGGTTATCATTGTAAAAACCCGTCGGGCTGGGGTTCATGGCCGCCACCAGCTGAAAGCGGGCGGGAAAGCTTTGTTTGCTCAGCGCCCGGGAGATGGTGACTTCGCCGGACTCCATGGGTTCGCGTAAGACATCCAGTACTTTGCGGTCAAATTCCGGTAATTCATCCAGAAACAACACCCCGTTATGTGCCAGGGATATTTCCCCTGGCTTGGGCTGGCTGCCGCCGCCGACCAGGGCGGCGGACGAAGCCGTGTGGTGGGGAGCGCGAAACGGTCGCCTGAGCCAGGAGCTCTCATCTATGCTCTGATGGCTGATGGACTGGATTGCAGCGGCGGCCAGGGCTTCTTCTTCGCTCATTAACGGCAAAATGCCGGGCAAGCGGCTGGCGAGCATGGTTTTTCCCGTGCCCGGGGGACCGATAAACAGCAGGTTATGAGCGCCGCTGGCGGCAATTTCCAGGGCCCTTTTGGCCAGCGGTTGACCGATAACATCCGCCATGTCTTCTGTGATGATTTCTGTTGCCGTGATCTCTTTTTTAGCTTCCACCAGGGGTAACTGGCTCTGGCGCAGGAAATGGGGGTAGAGCTGGGTGAGATGGTCCAGGGCATGAATTTTCACGTCTCTGACCCAGCTTGCCTGGGGGGCATTTTTCCGGGGAAGAAACAGGGTCCTGCCCTGGTTTTTTGTCGCTATGGCCAGGGGAATTTCGCCGATAATTTGCCGGATTTCGCCGGAAAGCGCCAGTTCCCCGGCAAATTCATAGTGGTGTAAATCTGTTATCGGCAACTGATCCGAGGCCACCAGGATGCCGACGGCTATGGGTAAATCAAAACGACCGCCTTCCTTGGGTAAATCTGCCGGGGCGAGGTTGATGGTGATGCGTCTGGCGGGAAATTCATAACCGCAATTGATCAGCGCACTGCGTACCCTGTCTTTGGCTTCCTTGACCGAGGTTTCCGGCAAACCGACGATATTAAAGGCCGGCAAACCGTTGGCAAGATGGACTTCAACCGCCACCTGGGGTGACTCAAGACCCAACCGCGCCCTGCTGTAAACACATGCTAATGTCATAAAAATCCATTTTTAGCCACAAGCCTAAAATTCAAGTGTAGCTCTTGTGTGTTGTTTCGCGAATGCGGGCGCTTGATTTTTAAGCGAATTAAAAATGAACAATAAAAAAGCTTGCTAGGCGCCGTGAAGCTGTGGTACTAATTTAAATAGATGCAATTGATGCAAATAAATTTTCGGAAAAATTAAATAAACATGCAAAACCTTAGCTTAGTGATTATTAACATTCTCGTCGTGGTGATTATTAAATCGTCGCGGGGGTGTTCGTTGAGCTAAAGAAAAGCAAAATACAGAATTCCAAACCCCCGTTTCGAAAGAAGCGGGGGTTTTTTGCTTTCAGGGCCAAAGAAAATCACAGGGGACGGGATGTCCGCCCCGATTGAGGCAGCAGGGCTAAGCAGGTTTTAAGTACAAACAGCAAGATTAGCGGCGCAAATTGAATATTCAATAACACGCAGATGAAGATTATTTTTTGGAGTGAACAGCGGACACTTGGTCATTAAAAAATTGATGAATAACAAGTGAATAGTTTAAGCATATTATGGCAACTGACATGGCAAGCAAAATGGCAAACGAACAACAGCTCACCGGCGCATCCTTATTATTTCAGGTACTGCAGCAACACGGGGTCGAAGACGTTTTCGGCTATCCGGGGGGCGCGATTATGCCGATTTATGATGCCTTGTACGACAGTGAAGTGAAACACTATCTTTGCCGTCATGAGCAGGGGGCGGCGTTTTCTGCCGTCGGTTATGCCCGTGCTGCCGGTAAGGTCGGGGTATGTTTTGCCACTTCGGGACCGGGAGCGACTAACCTGATCACCGGCCTTGCCGATGCCATGTCGGACTCCATTCCCGTGGTGGCCATTACCGGCCAGGTGTCTACCAAGGCCATGGGATCGGATGCTTTTCAGGAAGTGGATATTATCGGTTTGTCGCTGGCCTGCACCAAACACTGTTTCCAGGTGAAGGATGTTAACGAATTAGAAGATGTGTTGCACCAGGCTTTTGATATGGCGCAGTCGGGCCGTCAGGGGCCGGTGTTGGTGGATATTCCCAAGGATATCCAATTGGCGGCGGTGACCGGGAAAAGCGGCAGTCTTGCTGTGTTAAAAACAGCCGGGCAGCAGGCGGACAAGGCCAGTCAGGCACCTGCCAATGTCGGTGCTGCCCTGGCGTTGCTGAGTCAGGCGAAAAAGCCGGTATTGTATGTTGGCGGCGGTGTCGGTATGGCGGGTGCGGTTGCACAATTACGTGAATTTATCGAAGTCAGCGGCATGCCAAGCGTTTCTACTTTAAAGGGGTTGGGGGCAGTCGATCCGAAAACCGATACATACCTGGGCATGCTGGGCATGCACGGCACCAAGGCCGCCAATTTAGCGGTACAGCAATGTGATTTGCTGGTAGCGGTAGGAGCAAGATTTGATGACCGGGTGACCGGCAAACTGGCGGAATTTGCCCCGGATGCCAAAGTGATACACTTTGATATCGACCCGGCGGAAATCAGCAAGCGGCGCGCTGCCGATGCCGTGGTGCTTGGAGATTTAAAGGTGAATTTACCCGCCTGTTGCCTGCCGCTGGAAATCGAGTCATGGCGCACGCAATGCCTGCATATGAAGGATAGTTTTGGCTGGAATTATGATCATCCCGGTGAGGGGATCTTTGCCCCGGCTTTTTTAAACCAGGTATCCCGGGTCATGCCGGAAAATACTGTGGTGACCACAGATGTCGGCCAGCACCAGATGTGGAGTGCGCAGCATATGGCTTTTTCCCGGCCGAGTAACTTTTTAACCAGCGGCGGCCAGGGCGCCATGGGCTTTGGTATACCGGCGGCAATCGGCGCCCAGGTCAGCCGGGCGCAGGATACTGTGATAGCCGTTTCCGGCGACGGCTCTTTTATGATGAATGTCCAGGAGCTTTCCACCATCAAACGTTATGGTCTGCCGGTGAAAATAGTGCTGATCGACAATGCCAAGCTGGGCATGGTGCGCCAGTGGCAACAGCTGTTTTTTGAACAGAGATACAGCGAAACCGATTTATCGGATAATCCGGATTTTGTCACCCTGGCAAGTGCCTTTGATATCAAGGCCAGGGCGATCAGCAAAAAAAGTGAAATATCTGCTGCCATCGAAGAAATGCTTAGCCATGACGGTGCTTATCTGCTGCAGGTGAAAATTTCTGCCAGTGACAATGTCTGGCCGCTGGTACCGCCGGAAACCGCCAATGACGACATGATGGAGAGTCATTGATGAACAGGAACTTATTGCAAATACCGGCCTTTGTGGCCTTAACACCTGCTAATACCTTTTACAACCAGGCCAGGAGCTAACAAGATGAACCAACATACATTGAAGATCACCGCATCGGATCAGCCCACAGTGCTGGAAAGATTGTTGCAGGTTACCCGCTACCGCGGTTTTGTCGTCACCGGCATGACCATGTTTCCCCAGGAGGCCGGGGACGAACTGGCGATCGAAATATCGGTACGCAGCGATAACTCAATCGACAATTTATACCATCAATTGGATAAATTATTCGACATCAGGGATATCAGGGTTGACAATACCACATCGCTGCAATGTCGCGCATAATAAAAACAACAGTTGTGTTGTAATTTAACGTTAGGAAAAGAAAATGGCTAAAGTAAGTGCTGAACTCATATGGTTTAATGGTGAACTCATTCCATGGCAGAACGCTACTGTGCATGTGATGAGCCACGCATTACATTATGGTTCATCCGTGTTTGAAGGGATCCGGGCCTATAACACCCATAAGGGCACCTGTATTTTTCGTTTGCAAGAGCATATCGAACGTTTGTTCGATTCCGCAAAAATCTACCGTATGGATATCCCTTATACCGTGGAAGAGGTGATGCAGGCCTGTAAAGATGCCGTCACCAAAAATAAACTTGAAGCAGCCTACCTGCGCCCGCTGGCCTTTTTAGGGGATGTCGGCATGGGCTTACGTCCGCCTGCCGATGCCAAGGCCGATTTAATGATCGCTGCCTTTAGCTGGGAAGCTTATTTAGGTGCCGATGCCATCGAAAACGGTGTTGAAGTTGGGGTATCGAGCTGGAACCGTTTAGCGCCGAATACTATGCCAACGGCGGCAAAAGCCGGTGGTAACTACTTGTCATCTCAGCTGATTTCTATGGAAGCCGGCCGTCACGGTTATACCGAAGGTATCGCCATGGACGTCAATAACCAGATCAGTGAAGGAGCGGGACAAAACTTATTCCTGGTACGCAAGGGCATCATTTATACCCCGCCGGGTACGGCGTCTATTCTTCAGGGCTTAACCCGGGATGCGGTATTCGTGCTGGCAAAAGAGCTGGGTTATGAAGTGCGTGAAGAAACTATCTCCCGTGAAGCCCTTTACCTGGCAGATGAGTTCTTTATGACAGGTACCGCCACTGAAATCGTCCCGGTGAAAACCGTAGACGGTTTACCTGTGGGTAGCGGCAGCCGTGGTCCTGTGACCAAAGCCTTACAAGAAGCCTTCTTCGGCATCTTCGACGGTACTACAGAAGACAAATGGGGCTGGTTAGAGCCGGTCACCGAATAAAGAAAAGCGGGAAACTTTTCCGGTTAAATACCGGTAAAGTTTCCCATTAATGTAACCAATATTTTTTAAATGGACATGTAAAGCTATGCCAAAATTAAGATCTGCAACTTCTACCCAGGGCCGCAATATGGCGGGTGCCCGAGCTCTCTGGCGTGCAACCGGTATGACGGACAACGACTTTGGCAAACCTATTATTGCCGTGGTGAACTCTTTCACCCAGTTTGTGCCCGGGCATGTGCATTTAAAAGATATGGGACAACTGGTGGCGGGTGCCATTAGTGAGGCAGGCGGTGTCGCCAAAGAATTTAATACCATCGCCGTGGACGACGGTATCGCCATGGGTCACAGCGGTATGCTTTATAGTTTGCCTTCAAGGGACCTTATCGCCGACTCGGTGGAGTATATGGTTAATGCCCATTGCGCCGATGCCATGGTGTGTATCTCCAACTGCGATAAGATCACCCCGGGCATGATGATGGCGGCAATGCGTCTGAATATCCCGGTGATCTTTGTTTCCGGTGGTCCGATGGAAGCCGGGAAAACCAAGTTATCGGATCAGATCATCAAGTTAGATCTGGTGGATGCCATGATCCAGGGGGCAGATCCGTCGGTATCCGATGAACAAAGCGATCAGGTGGAAAGATCCGCCTGCCCTACCTGTGGCTCCTGCTCGGGTATGTTTACCGCCAACTCCATGAACTGTCTGGCGGAAGCCCTTGGACTGGCACTGCCAGGCAACGGCTCTATGCTGGCAACCCATGCCGATCGGAAACAGTTGTTTTTACAGGCTGGCCGAGAAATTGTTAATTTAACCAAACGTTATTACCAGCAGGATGACGAGTCTGCCCTGCCCCGCAATATCGCCAATAAAATCGCTTTTGAAAATGCCATGTGTCTGGATATCGCCATGGGGGGCTCCAGTAATACCGTTTTGCATTTACTGGCGGCAGCCAATGAAGCGGAAATTGACTTTACCATGGCGGATATCGACCGTTTATCGCGCCAGGTGCCGCACTTATGTAAGGTGGCTCCTTCCACCCAGCAATATCATATGGAAGACGTACACCGTGCCGGTGGCGTGGTCGCGATTTTGGGTGAGCTGGCACGTGCCGGCTTGCTCGATACCGGGGTAAAAAATGTCCTGGGTATCAGCCTGGCGGAGTTACTGGAAAAGTATGATGTTGCCGTAACCCGGGACGACAAAATCAAAGACTTCTACCGTGCCGGTCCCGCCGGTATCCGTACCACACAGGCCTTTAGCCAGGACTGCCGCTATGACACCCTGGATATTGATCGCCAAAATGGTTGTATCCGTACCCGGGAACATGCGTTTTCCCAGGAAGGCGGACTGGCGGTATTATCCGGTAACATTGCCCTGGATGGCTGTATCGTAAAAACCGCCGGGGTGGCGGAAGAGAACTTAACCTTCACCGGTCCGGCCCATGTGTTTGAAAGTCAGGAAGATGCCGTGGAAGGCATACTGGCGGGTAAGGTGGTTGCCGGCGAAGTGGTGGTGATCCGCTATGAAGGCCCCAAAGGCGGCCCGGGCATGCAGGAAATGCTGTATCCGACCACTTATCTGAAATCCATGGGCCTGGGCAAGGCCTGTGCTTTGATCACCGACGGCCGCTTTTCCGGCGGTACTTCCGGCTTGTCTATCGGCCATATTTCACCCGAAGCGGCGGATGGCGGCGCTATCGGCCTGGTTGAGCAGGGAGATATTATTCATATCGATATTCCCAAGCGGGTAATTGCATTACAACTTTCTGATGAAGAGCTGGCGCAGCGCAGGGCTCAGATGCAGGCAAAAGGCAAAAAAGCCTGGCAGCCGCAAGCGCGGGTGCGTCCCATCAGTTATGCCCTGAAAAATTATGCCATGCTGGCCACCAGTGCCGATAAAGGGGCGGTGCGTAACCGTAAATTGCTCGACGGAGACACAGATGACTAAAGCCGAGGATGTGCAGGTCCCTGGTGACAGCGGGGATATGGATTACCTGCGCCGTATTTTGCTGGCGCCGGTTTATGATATTGCCGTTGAAACCGAGCTGACGCCATTAACTAAACTGTCGTCACGGTTAAACAACCAGATATTTCTCAAACGGGAAGATCAGCAGCCGGTACATTCTTTTAAACTGCGTGGTGCTTATAACAAGTTAAGCAATCTGTCGGAGCAGGAATGTATCCATGGCGTGGTGGCGGCTTCTGCCGGTAACCATGCCCAGGGACTGGCGCTGTCGGCGAGTAAGCTGGGTATCAAGGCGACGATCGTGATGCCGATCACTACCCCGGAAATCAAGGTCGACAATGTCCGGCGTTTCGGCGCCGAAGTGCGTTTGATCGGCCGCAGTTTTAATGAAGCCCAGGCGGCCTCGCTAAAATTTGCCCGGGAAGAACAGAAAACCCTGATCCATCCTTTTGATGATATCGATGTCATTGCCGGTCAGGGCACAGTGGCCAAAGAGTTATTACAGCAGCAGCCCAACGCCGATGTGGTGTTTGTGCCGGTTGGCGGCGGCGGTTTGCTGGCGGGTATGGCGGTTTATCTTAAACAGTTGCGCCCGGACATCAAAATTATCGGTGTCGAAGCGGAAGACTCTGCCTGCTTACAGGCGGCATTGGCGGCGGGCGGCCCGGTGGATCTTGACCAGGTGGGCCTGTTTGCTGACGGGGTGGCGGTGAAACGCATCGGTAAGCATACCTTTGATCTGATCCGGCGTTATTGCGATCAGGTGATCACGGTGAACAGCGATGAGATCTGTGCGGCGATAAAAGATATTTTTGAACAAACCCGGGTGATTGCCGAACCGGCAGGTGCGCTGTCGCTGGCGGCGGTAAACAAGTATTGCCAGACAAGTCCGGGTGATGAGTTGTTGGTGGCGGTGTTATCCGGCGCCAACATGAATTTCCACAGTTTACGTTATGTGTCTGAGCGTTGTGAACTGGGGGAGCAGAAAGAAGCGGTTTTTGCGGTGACTATTCCGGAGCAAAAAGGCAGCTTCCGCCGTTTCTGCCAGGCGCTGGCGGGACGGGTGATCACCGAATTTAATTACCGCTATGTTGGCAGCGACAAAGCCCATATCTTTGTCGGTATTCGCTTAAGCGGGGCGCAGGAGCGGCAGCAGCTGGCGGATATCCTGGAACAGGCGCAATACAAAGTGCGCGATTTCAGTGACAATGAACTGGCCAAGTTACATATACGTTATATGATCGGCGGACAAAATCCTATGCCGGTTAACGAACGTATCTTCCGCTTCCAGTTTCCTGAATATCCGGGAGCGTTAGAGCAGTTTCTCGATACCCTGGGGGAGCTGTGGAATATTACCCTGTTCCATTACCGTAACCATGGCGCCGCCTTTGGCCAGGTACTGGCAGGCTTTGAAGTTAAAGCCGAAGAAGAGCAGGACTTTTTTGAACATCTTAAGGCCCTGGGCTACAGCTGGCAGGAAGAAACCAATAACCCTGCCTATCAGGCGTTTTTAACCCGCTAAGTTATTTAGGTTGCCAGCTTTATTAACTCATTAATCCGGCAGGAAATTTTACCTGCCGGTTATTTCTTTTACCACTTTCCGTTTTCTGCTCTGGCAAGTAAAGCTGCCAAAAACTTGTATAAATAGTAAACAAAATGTTATATCCCTGGCTTGACTCTGGATGATTAATTGCTATTTTATGGGGGCACTTTCGGGTGCACAGGAATGAAAATAAATCAAAAGGATTGAGTTATGGAACTGAAAGTTAATAAGAAGAAATTAGCGAATTTATCAAGGGATTTGCATACTATGCCAATGGCGCTTACCGCAAAAATTGCCGGCGGCACCTTGTCGGAAATCTCTGCAACACCTGAAATACCTGAAATGCAGGGAAGGCATGTCAGGTTACTGACCAAGAAAAAACCCACTGAATACCAAATCATATTTTAATGTTATGGTGGTCAGTCGCTTGAATTTGCAATTAAGGCAACGGTCTTGTTAAATGTGGTAAAGACCGTTTTTTAATTTTTCCCGTTTAGCCCGATTAACTCTCTGTCTTTTCACTGGCCTGGGCTTCGTTATTTTCCTGCTCGGTGATCTTTATTTCCCTGTCTGCCGAGGCTATGGTTTCCTTGCGGTGTGCGATGATCACCCGGGTGATATCCAGGCGTTTAACCGCGTCATTGATGTCCGATTCCAGCTGGGTATCGAGGTGGCTGGTGGCTTCATCCATAAACAGGATCTTAGGTTTCTTATATAAGGCCCGTGCCAGGATAATACGTTGCTTTTGTCCACCGGATAAGCTCGAGCCCATATCGCCGATGAGGCTGTTATAGCCCATGGGCATATTGCTGATATCGTCATGGATCGCTGCCAGTTCGGCGCAATACACCAGGTGTTCCATATCTATCGGGGTATCAAAGAAGGCGATATTGTCCGCCACCGAACCGGATAACAGTTCATCATCCTGCATTACCGCGGCGATTTGCTGGCGGTACTGCTTATGTCCCAGTTGTTGCAGCGGGATATCGTCTATCAGCACCTGGCCCTGCTGTGGCTGGTTTAAGCCGAGCATGATTTTCAGCAAGGTGGATTTGCCGCTGCCGGAAGGCCCGGTAATGGCCACGGATTCACCGGCACTGATATGCATATTGACGTCTTTGACCACATCCTGTCCGGCATCGCTGTAGCTGAAGGAGACATTTTCCAGGGTAATTTTCCCCTGGATCTTATGGGGCTTGGCATCCTCTTCCTGCAGCACTTCTTTTTCCGTCAGGGCGATATCCGCCAAACGCTCGAAATGTAAGCCCAGCATTTTAAATTCGATGACTTTTTCGATCAGCGCCGCCATCTTGTCGATAAATTGCCGTTTATAGGCCATAAAGGCAAACAGCATACCGGTACTGAAACCGCCGTCGATCACCAGGTGGGCGGCCAGATAAATCACCGCGATATTTTCAACGCCAAACAGGAAGCGGTTGATGGCATCGTAGGAAATCACAAAATTGCCGAAACGGATATTCTGGTTGATGGCGGCGGCAAAACGGTTTTGCCACTGGCCTTCCCTTTTCACTTCCGAGCCGAACAGCTTGATGGTCTGGATGCCGCGTACGGTTTCCATAAAGTTGCTGTTTTCTTCGGCGCGGGCAATGATTTCCTGCTCGCTGATGGCGCGGTACGGTTTATAGCTGAGAAAACGCACCAGGGCATAGAGGCAGACCGCAGCCAATACCACAGCCGACAGTGCCGGGCTGTAAAAGAAGATCATGCCCAGGGTGATCATCGCCATCAGGCCATCGATAATGGTTTCTATTACCCCGGTAGTCAGCAGCCTTTTGACTTCCTGCAAAGAGCCGAAGCGGGAAACCACGTCCCCCATATGGCGCTTTTCAAAATATTGCAGCGGCAAACGGATCAGGTGATGGAATAAATTGGCCCCGAGCTGGATACTCATTAAGTTGGCAAAATGCATCAGGGACAGCCGCCGGATGGCATTGGTGACGGTTTCAAACAGCAGCAACAGGAAAAAGCCTATTGCCAGTACAGTCAATAACGAGGTATCTCCGGTAAGGATGACGTCATCCACCACCAGCTGGATATAATAGGGGCTGGCCAGGGCGAATACCTGGATCAGCAGCGACAGGGTGAAAATCAGGGTCAACGACTTAGTCAAGCCGGTGATCTTGCTCCAAAAATCACTGAATTTCAGTGACGGCGGCGGCTCTTTTTGTTCAAAAGCCTGGGTCGGGCTCAGTTCCAGCGCTATGCCGGTAAAATGCCCGGAGACTTCTTCATATTTTAATTTTCTGACGCCTGATGCCGGATCATGAATGACGATGCCTTTGGCGTTGGCGGACTTTAACACCACAAAATGGTTGAGATCCCAGTGTAAAATACAGGGAGTCTGCAGGTGCTGCATATCGTCGAGTTCGATGCGCAGCGGCCGGGAGGTGAGCTCCAGCTTTTCGGCAAAATGCATGATATCGAGCAAGGTCGCCCCTTCAAGGGAGAGGCTGAATTTTTGCCGCATTGCCAGCAAATCGGATTTATGGCCGTGATAGCCCGCCACCATTGCCAGCGAAGCCAGGCCGCACTCGGTTGCTTCCGATTGCAGCAATAACGGCAGGGTTTTACGATGCCAAAACTGTAATTTTGCGCCGGGAGAAGAAGTATCCATAATCTAGTTACAGTCCTTGGCTGAGAATTTATACATAGGTGTTAACGGGCTTGCGGACAAGCCTATTGATAGTGAGAACATTTATAACTGGCCTTTAATACTCAGAACAGGGTCAAACAACCAGTGTAATAAGGAGCGCTCTTCGATAATAATATCGGCGTCGAGCATCATGCCGGAGCGCAGGGAAATTTCTTTACCGTAGGCATTGATATTCTGCTGCGCCAGGTCCACCACTACCCGGTAGGAAGGCTGGTTGATCAGTCCCGGGGTATCAAGTTCATCCGGTAAGATCACACTGGTGCTGATTTCTGAAATGGTGCCGTCATAAATGCCAAACTTCTCATAGGGAAAGGCGTGATACCTTAACCGGGTTTTTTGGCCGCTGTTGATAAAACCAAAGGCCGAGGTGGGGACATAAATCACCGCCTGCATGGCACTGCCGTCGGGTAGGATATTAAGCAGGCTCTGGTTGGTCAGTACCGATTTTCCCGTTTTGGCCAGTAAACCCGAGACTATGCCGTCTGACGGTGCCCTTAGTTCCCCCAGCCGCTGTTGTTTGATGGTGGCCAGCTGTACCCTGGTTTCCGCCAGCTGGGTATTGATTTGGTTGTTGAGCTTGGCCTGCTCTATCGGCAGTTGAGCCAGCTGGTTTTCTATCTGTTCAATTTGATCGTTAATACTCAACCGCTCCGAGCGGATGCCGGAAGCCTGCTGATCCAGGGACAACAGGGAATCTTTTTGTTTTTTCAGCTCGAGATCGGAAATATAGCCGGTACCCGCCAAAGTAGAGACCTGCAGCACGATTTCTTTGTTGATGGCGATACGTTTGTCAAAAATGTCTTTTTGCAGATCCAGCTGCTGCAGGCGCTTTTTGAAATTGCTGAATTTATTTTCCAGCTCAGTGATCTGCAGCTGGTGCTGGGTTTGCTGTTTGCTTTTTTGCTGTTCCAAAGTAGTGATCTGGAACTGATACTGGTTGATCAATGACTGGTTGAGTTCAAAACCTTCGGCGCCATGTTTTTCCGAGGTGATGCGCAGCAGCGGCTGATCTTTTTGCACCGCCTGGCCTTCCTGTACCAGTAACTGGGTGATAATACCCGATTGCGGCGCGGTTAATTTCACCAGGCCGCTGTCCGGTTGCAGCATGCCGCTGACCCTTTCTTTACGGGTATAACTGCCGATGGAGAGATAAACCAGGCTAATGAAAACGATAAAAACCATGAGCAGGGCAAAGGATTTAAATAGCGGCGGCTGAACTAAGCTGACGGCTCCGTCCAATCTGTGGCGTTTTTTTTCTAATACTTCGGGACGGAAAAGGTTATCCATAACAGTTACTACGGGCTCTTGCTAAATCAAAATCATGATAGCATAGCTGATAAACTATGTTAATAAATTGTTTTTCCTATAAAAAATAGCTGGTTACATTAAAAGGTGTTGATAAGTTGTTCAATTTCCTTAAGCTTTTTTTATGTGTTTTTGGCTGAAAATTATCCCTGTGCCCTGCTGTTTTGAGTGGCCAAAGGCCGTTATTTATCGCGGAATTTTTGCTAACAAAATGATTTTTTTGCATTTGCTTCCCCCTTCACTTAGCTTACTATAAGCAGATATTTCTTCAGGTAGTAGGTTTATGAACAAGGTATTTAAAGCGGCCGGCGTTATGCTGGCGACCGGTTTGGCGTTAACTGCACAATTTTCACAGGCGGCAGAAGAAAATTCCTCCTGGCTGGCATTATCCAAGAAAGAACTTAAGAAAGTGGAAACTTATGCCACCGGTTATAAGGACTTTATCCACAAGGCGAGAACTGAAATCAGTTTTGTGGATGAAACCGTGAAACTGGTGGAAGCCCAGGGTTTTAAACCGCTGAAAAGCGACAGCGTATTAACCCCGGGAGCGCGTTTTTATGATGTCAACCGCGGCCGGGCGATGAATCTGATCGTTATCGGTGAAAAGCCGTTGACCCAGGGGGTACGTATCGTCGGCTCCCATATCGATTCGCCGAGAATAGAATTAAAAGGCCGTCCTTTATATGAAAAAGAAGGTTTTGCCCTGGTGCAAACCTATATTCACGGCGGCATCAAAAATTACCAGTGGGTGAATATACCGCTGGCGCTGGTGGGGCATGTTGATAAAAAAGACGGCAGCCGGGTGAAGATTTCTATCGGTCTTGACGCCGACGATCCTGTGTTTATGGTGCCGGACCTGGCCCCGCATGTGGATCAGGAATACCGTAAAAGATCGAATCGCGAAGTGATCAAAAAAGAAGAACTTGATGCCATTATTGCCTCTAAACCGGGTAAAAAATCGAAAGTAAAACAGCAGGTGATCGCCTATTTAAAGGCAGAGTACGGTATTTCACTTGCCGATCTGGTTTCTGCGGAGCTGGCGCTGGTGCCGGCAATGAAACCGCGTGATGTCGGCATTGACCGTGCTTTGATTGCCGCTTATGGTCAGGACGATAAGCTGGCGGCCTATGCCTCGGTTAAAGCGATATTGGAGCAGGAAACCCCGGAATATACCGCGATGGCGTTCCTGGTGGATAACGAAGAAGTCGGCAATATCAATAATACCGGCGCCAAGTCTACCTACCTGGTGGATTTGATTTCCGAAATGCTTTACCTTAACAAAGGCGGCGATTATAACGATCATTTCTTACGCCAGGCGCTGAAAAATACTAAGGTGATCTCTACCGATGTCAATCCCGGGGTGAACCCTAACTGGCCGGGTGTCTGGGATCTGGGCAATGCGCCGCGTTTAGGGCAAGGAGTTAACCTCAAGCTTTACGGCGGCGGTTTTAATGCCAATTCCGAATATATTGCCTGGACCCGCAGTTATTTAGACAAGGCGGATATCTTATGGCAAACCAGCACTTATAAAGGTAAGGCTTCCGGCGGTACTATCGGCAGCAGCTTGTCTAAAGATAATATGGAAGTGATCGATTTCGGCGTGCCGGTATTATCGATTCACTCGCCTTATGCCCTGAGTTCAAAAGTGGATATCTACTCCCTGTACCGGGCCATGAGTGCTTTTTACCGGTATTAATGGTATAAAACTGTGTCCCCCTTTTTTGGCTGAGAGAATGCTGCAGTATCGGGGACACAGTTTTTGCGATAACCCTTAACTTATAACCGTCGGGAGGCCTTATGGATTTATTTACCGGATTATTATTAATCACCTCAATACATCTGTTGGCGGCGGCCTCTCCCGGGCCTGATTTTGTTTTGGTTTCCCAGCAAACACTGCGCAATGGCAAAAAAACCGGTCTGTTGATCAGTCTCGGTATCACTCTAGGTTTGTCCATCCATATCATTTATTCCGCTTTTGGCCTGGCGGCGGTGATTGCCAACTCCTCCATGGCCTTATGGGCGATTAAAATTTTTGGCGGCGGCTATTTGTTATATCTGGGTTACCAGGGCCTGAGGTCGAAAGCCCAGGTGCAAAGCACGATGGATACCCAAGCGGATGCGGCGCAAATCACTCGCCCGGGTTCGGCAAAAAGTATAGGCTTAGGTTTTTTATGCAATGCCCTTAATCCCAAGGCTCCTGTTTATTTTGTTTCGCTTTTTACTTTAGTGTTATCGCCGGATATGCCCTTATATCAAATTGCGGTTTACGGCGTCTGGATGATGGTGATCCAGCTTGCCTGGTTCTCCAGCGTAGTAATGTTGCTTTCCAGGCCTAAGGTCAATGCCGGCTTTCAGCGTTTTGGCCACTGGATAGACAGGATTTTAGGCGGCGCCATGATCCTCCTGGGGATAAAACTGCTGACAACAAAAATTAATTAATTTATTTGTAAACTAAGATCTTACCCGCTTTAAGTTGTCTCCCGGCGGGTATTTTCGTCTTTTTTACCCGGATTCCCGGTTATTCCTCAATATTCTGCTTTTTATCCCGGCAGGAATACCTAAGAATATTCTTCAGCAGCCGGCGCTATTCATCCAATTTACAGGCAAATATTTTATATAAGGGATCACTATGACACTCGGTGAACAATTTAAACAACTCAGGCATGAGCTGGGATTAAGCCAACCGGAATTAGCACAGCTGGCGGGGATAGAACAATCTTATTTATCTAAGCTGGAAAATGATAAGTCGGTACCGTCCAATGAAATTTTCAGAAGTTTACTTAAGGCCTTTAATCTGGAGTTGAATCAGTTTTTGGCTCGTTTTGATTTAAATACCAGCCGGGGGCAATTAAGCCAGATCCCGGATATCGAGCACTGGCTGAAGCAACAACAGCAGCAGCAAAGTACAAAACAAAGGCGTTACTTATATAGCTGCAGCGCCCTGATAGTGATAGCGGTAACCTTGTTTTATACCGGTTTCAGCACGCTGTTGTTTGGTGAAACCCGTTATCAGTATGAATCCCAGGGGGTGGTGCTGCCCGGCGAACCTAAAGATATCTTTAGCAGCTGGTCAAGGCTGATCTCCGGCAACGGCGACGAGCATCGCAGGCTCCATATTAAGAAAAAAATGGAAATGGTGAAACGCAAAGACGCTAAATACCTGTTGCTTTGGGATAACTTAGGTCCGCACTTCACCGAGCAGGTCAGCGGAGGATTGCGCTTTTATCAGCTAGATAAGCACGAGCAGGAGCCGAGACTCATCAACGCCTTACTGCAAATTTTGGCAGTGATGTTGTTTTCTGCCGGGATTATGGGCTTTGTCCTGGAAAGGAAACTCTTTAAACAGTAAGGGATTTACTGCTGCTTGTCGGCCGCCGTTATTCATCTTGAGGCGGCCGGTTAAAGCAGGAAAACACCAAAGTGCTAGTCTTCAGACACTTCTTTCTCTGCCAGCTGTTTTTCCTGTAAACGCTCTTCAAGCTCGGCAATTTTGTTTTCCAGCATGCTTAACTGGGCGCGGGTTTTGATCAAGACCTGGGTTTGCACATCAAACTCTTCCCGGGTGACCACATCTAACTGAGACAATTTACGTTGCAAGACGGTTTTGGTCTTGTCTTCGAGATCGTTGGCTATGGTTTTTAATCCCGGCGGGATGGAATCCGTAACCTGACGGGCAATATCTTCAATTTTTTTAGCGTTTAACATAGGGCTAAGCTGCTTTATCTACTGTACTTGGACCTATTGTAAACACTTTTAAGGCGCGAGTATAAAGTTATTGGGTAAATTTCTTGGATCAATATCAAAAGACAGATGTTGCCCGGGACAAAAAAAGGGTAAAATCTGCGCTTTCATAATCGCCATGATGTTTATCTGGCTGTTCTGCTTTAGCCGCCTTCTTTTAAGTATCAAGTTTAGGTATAAGGTTCAGGCATAAAATGCGGCAGCTGGTCTTTTCCCTGAAAAGCATTCGATAACCTGTAAATTTTTTAGAAAACTGATCCAATATGAAACTTAATCCCGGACAAAATGAAGCGGTAAAATATGTTAGCGGCCCCTGCCTGGTACTGGCGGGCGCCGGCAGTGGCAAAACCGGGGTTATTTGTCAGAAAATAGCCTATCTGATCCAAAAATGCGACTACAAGGCAAGAAACATTGCCGCGGTAACTTTTACCAATAAAGCCGCCCGGGAAATGAAAGAGCGGGTCAGCAAAATGCTCGGCCGCGAGCTGACCCGGGGCCTGACGGTATCAACTTTCCACTCCCTTGGCCTGGATATTGTGCGCCGTGAAATCAAAACCTTAGGTTATAAGCCGGGTTTTACCCTGTTTGACGATCAGGATACCCTGGCGTTGTTAAAGGAGCTGACCGAGCAGGAGCTCGACGGCGATAAGGACCTGCTGAATAAACTACAGGGCATGATCTCCAACTGGAAAAACGACTTGCTGTTGCCGGACGGGGCGCTGAAAACAGCCGGTGATGCCGATGCCGCCCTCTACGCCGAGTTTTACGCCCGTTACCAGAAACATATGAAGGCCTATAATGCCCTGGATTTTGATGATCTGATCCTGATTCCGACCTTGCTGCTGCGCAATTACCCGGAGGTACGGCAGCGCTGGCAAAATAAAATCCGTTATATGCTGGTGGATGAATACCAGGATACCAATGCCAGCCAGTATGAATTTGTGAAACTGATCACCGGCGAACGCGGCCGTTTAACCGTGGTAGGAGACGATGACCAGTCGATTTATTCCTGGCGCGGGGCCAAACCGGAAAATCTGGTACAGCTTGGTAAGGACTTCCCCAGTCTGAAGCTGATCAAGCTCGAGCAAAATTACCGCTCCAGTGGCCGTATCCTTAAATGTGCCAATATATTAATTGCCAATAACCCCCATGTTTATGACAAGGCGCTGTTCAGCGAGCTCGCTTACGGGCTGGAATTGCGGGTGGTACAGACAAAAAATGAAGAAAATGAAGTGGAGCGCCTGGTGGGTGAGCTGATCGGCCACAGGTTCCAGAATAAGAGCCAGTTTAAGGATTACGCGGTTTTGTACCGGGGCAATCATCAGTCGCGTTTGCTGGAAAAGGCGATGATGACCAACCGTATTCCCTATAAGATCAGCGGCGGCACCTCCTTTTTCTCCCGCAGCGAAATCAAAGATATCATGGCCTACCTAAGGGTGCTGGTGAATCCCGACGACGATAATGCCTTTTTGCGTATCGTTAACGTGCCGCGCCGTGAAATAGGCCCGACCACGCTGGAAAAACTGGGCAGCTATGCCAATATGCGCCAGATCAGTATGTTTGCCGCCAGTTTTGAGCTGGGGTTAGAGCAGCACCTGACCGGGCGCGGCCTGGCCAGTGTCCAGCGCTTTACCCGCTGGATCGTCGAAACCGCCGATAATGCCGAGCGTGGCGATACCGCCGCGGTATTGCGCTCAATGATCCGGGAAATCAATTACGAAGACTGGCTATATGATACTTCTCCCAGTGCCAAGGCGGCGGAAATGCGTATGAAAAACGTGACCCAGTTATTCAGCTGGGTTACGGAAATGCTGGAAGGGGGTGAGCTGGACGAACCCATGACCTTGCCGCAAATCGTCACCCGTTTAACCTTACGTGACATGATGGAGCGTAACGAAGAAGAAGATATGGCGGACCAGGTGCAGCTGATGACCCTGCATGCTTCCAAAGGGTTGGAATTCCCCTATGTGTTCCTGATCGGCATGGAAGAGGGGCTGCTGCCCCACCAGACCAGTGTTGATGAAGGCAATGTTGAAGAAGAGCGCCGCCTGGCCTATGTCGGCATCACCCGGGCGCAGCGGGAGCTGATTTTTACCTATGCCCGGGAGCGTCGGCAATTTGGTGAAGTGGCCCGCACCGAGCCGAGCCGTTTCTTATATGAATTGCCGCAGAACGATCTGATCTGGGAAAGCGGCAGGGCCCAGCCGACCGCAGAGCAAAAACAGGAAAAGGGCAAAGCCGGGGTCGCCAATTTACGGGCTATGCTTAAAGCGAAAAGCGAGAAAAATTAGTTTACTGCCAGAAAGGAGGCACAGGTTTATGATGCAGGTTCTGCCCAGCCTGACCACAGAGCATTTGGAGATTTCTGTACTGCAGCCGGGGGATTATGTCCTGCTGCAACATTATTACCGGGAAAATGAGCAACATCTGGCACCCTGGGAGCCGCTCAGGGAAACGGATTATCATCAGGAGGCGGAAGTACAAAAAAGGCTGACCCGGGCGTTCACCGGCTTTAACCAGGGCCGTGAGCTGCATTTTGCCGCCTACTTTCCGGGAGACAATGAAATTGTCGCCCTGGCCACCTACAGCAATCTGATCCACGGGCCGTTTCAGGCCTGCTATCTCGGCTATTCCATCGCCAGGAAATATCAGGGGCGGGGGCTGATGGCGGAAATGCTGATCGCCACCAATGCTTTTGTTTTTGAGCAGCTGGGCATGCACAGGATCATGGCCAACTATATGCCGGAAAATGTCCGCAGTGAACGCTTACTCCAGCGCCTTGGTTTTGAAAAAGAGGGACTGGCCAAATCTTACCTCAAGATTGCCGGCCAGTGGCGGGATCATATTTTAACGGCGAAAATCAACCCGGCGGAAACCGACTGAGTTATAAAGCCCTTTTGGCCCCGGACGGCGTTTTTGCTAATCATTGTCCGGTTTTTTCTTTAATGCCAGCAAGGCCATTCCCGCCCCCGCACCCGCAAGTATCAGCGCAGGAAAAGACTTGTGCTCGATAAATAACAAGGTGGCACTGATGATCAGGGCGCCGGAAAAAACAGCGTACAGCAGTTTCTGGCTGTTTTGTTGCTGTTGCCGGTTAAGCTGGCTGATCAGTTTCGCCTGCTGGATCTGGCTGTCTTTACCGGCTTTAAGGTAGTCATAGACCAGATCCGGCATTTCCGGCAGTTTTTCATTCCAGAACGGCAGGTTCTCCCTGACCTTGGTCAGGATGGCCTTAGGCCCCATTTGCTGTTTCACCCAGGTTTCCAGGAAAGGTTTGGCGGTTTGCCATAAATCCAGTTGCGGATAGAGCTGGCGGCCCAAACCTTCGATATAAAGCAAGGTTTTTTGCAATAGCACCAGCTGGGGTTGTACTTCCATATTAAAGCGCCGGGCGGTATTAAACAGGTTGACTAATACCTGGCCAAAGGAGATCTCTGCCAGCGGTTTGTTGAAAATCGGCTCACAGACGGTGCGGATGGCAAATTCAAATTCGTCTACGCTGGTTTCATGGGGTACCCAGCCGGAATCCACATGTAACTGGGCCACCTTACGGTAATCCCGGTTAAAAAAGGCGACGAAGTTTTCCGCCAGGTAACGTTTGTCTTCCCGGTTCAAGGTGCCGACGATACCGCAGTCGATGGCGATCCAGGTGGGATCTTCCGGGCTGCTGGCATCGACAAAGACATTGCCCGGGTGCATATCCGCATGAAAGAAGCTGTCGCGAAATACCTGGGTAAAAAATACTTCCACACCGCGCTCCGCCAGGAGCTTCATATTGACCTGTTGTTGATGCAGGGTTTCTATTTCACCAACCCCTATGCCGTAGATACGCTCCATCACCAGGACGTTTTTATGGCAGTATTCGCTGTAGATACCGGGCACATACAAGACCTTATCGCTGGATCTGCCCTGTTCGAAATTACGTTTGAGCTGGATGGCATTGGCGGCTTCGCGCATTAAATCCAGTTCATCCAGGATGGTTTTACGGTATTCCGCCACTACTTCTTTCGGGCGCAGGCGTTTGCCGTCCGGCAACCAGCGGGCGACGATGGCGGCAAACATGGCCATCACCTTGATATCGGCGAGTATGGTTTTACTGATCCCCGGGCGCAAGACCTTAAGTACCACATCCCGCCCCTGACCGGCTTTGCCGTCGGGATAAAAACTGGCGGTATGTACCTGGGCGATGGAGGCGGATGCCAGCGGCGTCATATCAAAGTCGCCGAAGTGCAGGTTAAACGCTTCTTCCCCCATGGCCTTGATAATGATTTGTTTGGCCTGCTCGCCGTCAAAAGGCAAAACCTGATCCTGCAGCGCCGCCAGTTCATCGGCAAAGTCCGGCGGCAGTAAATCGCGGCGGGTGGACAGCATCTGGCCGAACTTGATAAATACCGGGCCCAGGGATTCAATGGCCAGGCGGAATCTCAGCGCCAGCGGCTTGTCTTTATGCTGGTTCCTTAACCAGAACAGGGAGTGGCGGAACAGGCGCACATACCAGGGCAGAGCCTGTTTCGGCAACAGCTCGTCTAAGCCGTATTGTAAGAAGGTTTTCAGTATCTGGTAAAGACGATGGCTGTTCACATGTACCCTTGTAATATTATTTGTTGGTGTCGTTGGCTGGGCTGGATTTGAGCTGCTCATCCATGCTTTGGACCCGCGCCATCAAGGCCTGGGTTTTTGCGGTTAAGGTGCTGACCTGCTCATTGAAATAAGTCAGTTGGCTGCCGGTGACCGCCAGTTTCTGCTCATGTACCAGGTATTCGCCGGCATCCGACTGGATTTGCCGGGCGGCAAAGGCGAACTTTTCCTTAAGGGCCTGTCCGGTTTGTACCAGCTTATGGGTGGCGATATCGCCGATATAGCGGGCCAGTTCGCTTTGCCAGTCTATTTCCAGGTTATCCGCGACGGCAGCAAACCCCTGGGCGACTTTCAGATCTCCCTGAATGTCGAGTAAATCTTCCTTAATAAGCCGGGTCAGGGCCTGTTCTTTTTTCAGCCGCAACAAGGTTTTGATGTCGGTATTGATTTCACAATCTGACCGCTCTTTGATGCCGGTAACCATGACTTGCCTGTCGCTAACGGTAAAGCTGAGCGGGAAAGCCAGTTCCCTTAAGTTGACCGTCAGGGTCATACCGGCCAGCTTATCCAATTGGCTGTTGCTGTGAATATTAAGCGTCAGGGCTTTATTGATCACAAATTCGAGTGTGGCGCTTAAGGTTTGGGCCGGCATCAGGATACTCATAAGATCAGAACTTATAACCTTTATGCAGGGCTACTATGCCGCCGGTGAGATTTTTGTAACCGGCCTGCTCAAAACCTGCGTTTTCCATCATGCCCTTAAGGGTTTCCTGATCCGGGTGCATCCGGATGGATTCCGCCAGGTACTGATAACTGTCGCCGTCTTTGGCCACCAGCTCGCCCATTTTCGGCAAGATATTAAAGGAATAGAAATCATAGGCCTTGTTGAGCAGTTCGTGCTCAGGCTTGGAAAATTCCAGTACCAGCAAACGGCCACCGGGCTTTAATACCGAATAGATAGAACGCAGGGCTTTGTCTTTATCGGTGACATTGCGCAGGCCAAAGGCGATAGTGACGACATCAAAGGTATTTTCTTCAAACGGCAGCGCTTCGGCATTGGCCTGGACGTATTCGATGTTTTGTACCAAACCGCGGTCACGCAATTTGTCACGGCCGACATTCAGCATGGAACTGTTGATATCGGCTAAGATAACCTTGCCTTCCTTGCCCACCAGTTGTGAGAACTTGGCGGTCAAATCGCCGGTGCCGCCGGCTAAATCCAGTACTTTATTACCCGGGCGTACGCCGCTGGCATCTATGGTAAAACGTTTCCATAAGCGGTGAACGCCAAATGACATAAGATCATTCATCACATCGTATTGCTTGGCGACCGAATGAAAAACACCGGCCACCATAGAAGCCTTGTCGTTTTTCTCGACGGTTTTATAACCAAAATGTGTGGTGCTGTCCTGCTTGTGCTGTTGATGATCTGAGTTTGATGATGACATGGGCAATTCACTTATCACTAAAATTGCCGATAGTTTACTGCATGCCCGGGCAATCAACAATTAGCTTAACGGGAATAATGGCATTTACTGAGATAAATCAATGGACGCAGGTACTTTATTTATGTCTGGAACGTGCAAACGGTGGCTGCCTGGGCGCAGGTACCTAATTTGCATCGGGAACCGGTAAGCTGAAATACTTCCGTGTATAAATCCAGCTCTCTACTCATCCTTGAGCTTGCCGGATAAATACTTCCGTGTATAAAAAAATCCCCGCGGGAGCGGGGATTTTGACTTGGGAGAAACTAATGACAGTTAATTAGTTACTTATTTCCACACGGCGTCTAAAGTCACGCCAGAGAAAGTGCTATAGGCATTTACCGCAATATGCCAGGTACCTGCACTTGGTGAAGTGAAGCTACAGGTTTCTTCATTGCTGCCGCTTTCAGATAAGCAGTCGTAAGTTGAAGACGTTGGCTGGCTGCCGAAACGTACATACAAGTCTGCATCGCCGGTACCGCCTGTGGTGGTGATATCCAGGCTGGTCATGCCGGCAGGTACTTCAATGGTGAAGAACTTGGCGTAACCTGAAGAAGCTGAAACGCCGGTTTCCTGCATGCTGCCACCCGGGTTGCTGCTGGTCTCGGTAAAGCTACCGGTCAGGCTGACACCGCTATAGGCGCTGTAACCGTTTAGCATAACGTAGTAAGTACCTGCCTGGGCCGTTGCAATATCACAAGATTCAGTGCTGTTGCTGTTCCATGAACGACAGTCAAAACCGCCGGTGCTGGTTGTCGGTGCTGAGCCAAACTTCACATACATGTCGGCATCGCCTGTGCCGCCTGTGGTATTAAAGCTTAAACCGGTAGCGCCCGCCGGTACTTCCAGAGTGAATACCTGAGTTTCATCTTTGGCGCCGGAAAGTGAAGTTTTCGCTACACCGTTAGTCAGCTCAGTGCCGGTTACCGGCGGTTCAACCACTACGCTGCCACAGTTGCTGGCCATGTAGTCGGAAGCGGCTTTTGCCTGCACTAAACCGTAACCGGTTTTGTCGTCACGACCGGCCGTTTCCAGGTCAAGGGCGGTATTTTTAAGGGCGGTACGTACTTCATCGGCAGTACAGGAGATGTTGTTACTCCAGGCCAATGCTGCAACAGCGGCGACATGCGGTGTTGCCATGGAAGTACCGTTGTAATAAGCATAATCCTGGTTGCCGACAACGCTTAAGCTGACAGACTGGCCTACCATGCCTTGTAAAGTCTGGCCTAAAGCGCGGTCTACCGATACTGTAGGTACGGTGATATCGCTGCCGGCATCAACCAGGAACGGGCTTTGCAGTGCTGTGCGGTCGTTGTCACTGAAAACAATCACACCTGTGGCACCGGCATCGGTACAGGCTTTAGCCGGGTTGATTTCAGGGTAGTTGCTGCCAATCTGGTTGTCGTTACGTTCGGCCAGACAGATGTTGCCGGAAACATTGCTACAGCTGTAGCTTGAGCCCGATACGGTACATTGACCGAGAATACCGCTGGCTGAGCCGTTGAAGTTATCAACCGCATAGCTGCTGCCGCTCGGTGTGAAACGGGTTTGTGGTACCACCATGTCGTTGGCATAAGTTGTGCCGCCGATAGTGATTGAACCTAAACGGCCGTCACCGGCAACGGTAGATAAAATCGCTTCGCCCGGACCTGCAACCTCAACCTGGGCAGTGTACTGAGAGAATTCTGCGTGTCGGCCGCTGGCATCAACTGCGCCTACCGCCATTACGGTATCGTAAGAGGCCGGGTATGACAGGCTGGAATCGCCATCGTTACCTGATGCGGCAATCAGCAAGACACCGGCATTTGTCGCGGCTTCTAAGCCATTTCTTTCTGTGGTAGTAGCACTTGGACCACCTAAACTCATGTTAACGACTTTGGCGCCGTTGTTAACACAGGTATCAACCGCGTCAACCAATTCCGAGCTGTAACCCCAGCCGCTTTCGTTAAAGACTTTCACGATGTGCAGGTTAACGTTAGTGTTAGGCAATACCCCAACCACACCTTCGCTGTTGTTTACTGCGGCGATAGTACCGGCAACATGGGTGCCGTGAGAGCCGCCGTTCTGGTACCAGTTACCTGTACCTGAATCATTGGTGCCTGAGTGGTTGTTGGCATTTAAATCCGGGTTAGAACGCTCGTAGCCTGAATCGATAATACAAACCGTCATGTTACCGGCGGCGCTGTCGCTTAGCTGATCCGCCTGGACATTGCCGATACCCCAAGGCTGCATCTGTGAAGCAAGGTAGCGTAATTCGTCTTGCTCGGAATATTCAACATTCTTGTCGCTGTTAATACTGTTAAGCATTGCCTTGATATTTTGTTTTTTAGCGGCTTTATCGACAGCAAAAACATGGACATTGTTTTTCATCGCTTTCACGTGGGTAAGGCCGGCGCCTGTGGTTTTGCTTAATTTAGTCGCCATTGCCTGGTGCAGGCTGTCTGCGCTGATGCTGTTTAGCTCAGCAACCGACTTGCCGGCGAACATGATTTGGCGCAGGTTAGCGGAATCTTTGTATTTCACTATGATGCGCTCACTCATCGCATCTCTTTTTGCTTGTTTTTCGCTGGCTAACCAGGAAGCAAAAGCTTTCCCGTTATTGTTGGCCGCTTCAAAGCTTTGCAGGGTACCGTTGGCTGCGATGGTTTGTTGTGCGCCTAACGCGGCACAAACACCGATAACGAGCTTAGATAAAGCTCTTTTATTTGTCTGGATCTTTTTCATGCTACTTCCATCTCTAATTATATTTTTTATGGTGACTGTTATTGTTGTTATTAGTCTTATTATTGTTTTTTTATCTTTTTGTGTTTTAAGCAAGTAAACCGATATTTATTCACGATTAAATGCCTGCTTAAAAGCCCCTTCGTTGAGGGGAAATTGATAGTAGCAACTGACGCCTTGCCATCTAGCAAATTCACGACAGCTTTTCGCATAATTACGACTGTTGAAATTTTATCTTTAAAATTCATGCGTTTAAATTTTATCAGATAGTTAAAACAAGTGTTTTATTTTTCATGTCCGCCAGGCATGGTTGAAAAACATCCTGTTGGGGTATCATAAATCACCGGCTTTTTATGACGCTGCTTTTGGATGGGACTCAAGATAAAAAAATTCGAGATATTTTTTGTCGGGAAATGACATCGCAGGGTTTAATAAATATTTAAACAGAATGAATATCTAGACAATACGGTATAGCGGTTTACCGGCGGCGGCTTTTATTTATGATGAAGGTATCACCTAGATGTCAGTGGCGGATGAAATGTATACCCCTCTTGAGTCTCTGCCGGGTTAGCAAACACTTCATAGCGGGTAATGCCTGTTTAAAGTGTGCTGCGGCCACCTTTTTATCCGGCAAACATAGTAAGGGGATCACAGCTTAGCTTCAGCCTGCAATTTATGGCAGCCGGTTAAGGTATGCCCCGTGTTGTCTTTTCGCTAGTGCAGGGATAAATACAGACATAAAAAAATCTCCGCCCAAGGGCGGAGATTTTGTGTGGGAACGTTATAGTGGATGTGCTTATATTGCTAAGCTTAGTTCCACTGGGCAGTTAAGGTCAGGTTGCTTACCCGGCGGTAGGCGTAAATTTCGATTTCCCAGCTGCCTTCTGCAGGATTGCTGATGGTACAACTTTCAGTGTTTTTGCTTGAAGTTGACTCACATACGGCCGTTGAAGAACCCGGCTGGTAAATGTACAGGTCTGCATCACCGCTGCCGCCTGAAGTATTGATAGTAAAGCTGGTAGTACCGGCCGGGATATCAACATTGAAGGTCTGAGAAGCTCTTCTGCTGATGGAAATACCGGTTTCTTCCAGGCTGTTACCGCCTGCTGGTGGCTCAGTAGTACCACCACAGCCGTTAGCCGTCAGGTAATCATGGGCAGCCTTGGCTTTAACAACACCGTGACCGAAGTAGACATCGTGACCGGCATCGCCTAAATCAGCTGCGGTAGCTTTTAGCACGTTACGGATATCGGTACCGGTACACTCGGTATGGTTAGACCATACCAGGGCGGCAATACCGGCTACTGCAGGAGTCGCCATGGAAGTACCTGTCATATAGCCGTAGCTGCTGGCAGAAATGTCGATGCTTGCACTTGTCGCCGCAACTAAAGCTGTTTTGTCTTCCAGTGCTGTCCCTACGGCTGGAATCGTTGTCGCGTTGGTTTCACCTAAAGTACCGGATAAAACGCCGGAAACATTATTGATGATGATAGCGCCGATACCGCCGGAGTTTTCACAGTTTTGTACTTTATCATGGAAAGAGATGTTACCACGGTCAATCACACAAACTTTACCGTTAGCCGCGCTGTCTGTTGCTTCAGCCGTGCCCATGTAATAAGTGCTGCCTGAAACGGAACCTGTGTTCTCCATTGCCGTTGAAGCATAGTTTTGACCGCCTGCGGTGGTTACCGATAAGCTCGCCATATCTTGCGGGTAAGTAGATAATACGTTTACACCACCTGCAGTAACTTCTACACAGTTATCCTGAGTTGAAGAACAGCTGGGGTATTGAGAAGAATCATAACGGCCGTTGTCGGCATCGTTACCACCGATCATCATGACCGACTCATATCCGGCAGGATAAGAGCGTACGTTGTTACCGTCGTTACCGGCTGCGGCAACTACCAGGCCACCGGCTGCGGTAAAGGCGTCAAAGGCATTTTCTTCGGCGCGGTTAGAAGCACCGCCACCTAAACTCATATTGATGATATTAGCACCGGCATCGGTACATTTTTGTGCGGCATGGGCTAAATCAGAAGAGTAACCCCAACCACTGGCATTAAATACCTTGATGATGTGCATATCTACGCCAGGTGCCATACCGACAACACCGACATTGTTATCTGCCGCACCGATAGTACCGGCTACGTGGGTACCGTGTGGTCCGCCGTGTTCATCCCAGTTACCTGTACCTGAGTCGTTATCGCCTGTGATGCCGGCCCAGTTAAAGTCAGGGTTGGTTCTGTCCAGACCTGAATCGATAACACAGACTTTCATACCGGCATTGGCGTTAAAGGTTACCTGGTCGGCTTCTGACTGATAAACAGAATAAGGCGTTAACTGCTCGGTACGCGGATCGCCGATATCATCATTGAACGCTGCCATAGGGTAACGGCGGGCATCTTCCTGGATTTCCAGAGCAGCAAATGCCGCTTGATTGATCTGGTCAGAAGCCGTGTTCAAACCTCTGTCCTGCAGGGCTTTAACCGGGTTGCTCATCATCTTCTTAACGCTGTTTAAGCTTTTGCCTTCAAAAGTTGCCGAGATAAAACCGTTGGCATCAACATGGATATTTGCGCCAAGCTTTTTCGCCATGGCTTTAACCGCTTGCTTGTTGCTGTCTTCTACATGGATGATATATCTGTTGTCTTCGGCCTGGGCTGCAAAAGCACTGGAGATGGCTAATGCGATAACGGATGTAGTGAACTTTGACATTTTCATATTATTCTCTCTGGAAGATATTTATTATTGTTTCAACCGCCGGTGTTATTGTTATTGGTGGCAGTTGTTTCTTACTTGCTTATGTTCGGTTATTAGCGCCGCCGCTTTCGTTATTATTGTTACGGCTGCTTTTATCTTTTTAGATGAACGGCAATACTTCTCAACCTAAAAGGTGCCTGAGCTTCCTTGCTCCGAGCACTATTCGATACTAACAACTGGTTAGTTCTCATCTAGTAAATTCGCGACAGCTTTTCGCTTAATTCCGACAGTGCAAAAATAATCCTTTAAAAACATGTGCTTGCAAGTTCAATAAAAGTGACTGGGCGTTTTTTGTCGATGATTTGGCGCAGATTCACCAGAATGAGAGGCAAGAGTGTTGGCGGAATAAGCATAAAGTGCAGGTTTCTCACCCGTCTGGCTTTACGATAAGTGGCACGGGACGGGAAAGTTGTGACTAAGAGTCAGGTTTTCTGCTTATCGGCCGGGTTAGTCAGCTAATGTTTTTTGCTGGTGATGATGGCGCGAGGGTTATTTTTACCCCAAAGTAAAAAAGCCATTATCAGGAGAAAATCCCGATAATGGCTTTTGCTGGATAACTCTCAAATCACTTGAGATTTATCGGCTTGTTATTTGAAGTTGATGGTCCATGAATTCAAGGTACCTGTGTCGCCACCGGCATTGTCATGAACTTTCAGTGTCCAGTTACCGTTGCGCTCGCTGCTGGCAAAACCGTCAACATTATAGCTTTCTTTAATATCGTCGGTGCTTCTGCCGGTGTAGCTGCGCAGTACCTGCTCGGCACCGCTAGGCGATACTAAGGTCAACAATAAGTCACCGCTATAAGTGTGGGTGATGTCTACATCAACCGTGGCGATAGCGCTTGAGCCGCTGTCGTTAACCGTGATGCTGCTGCTGGTGGTGTTATTGTCAGTGATGCTGGCGCTTGTGGTATTGCTGTAAGTATTGGTCACCGGTGTAGAGCCGCCTTCGCTGTAGCTTGCTACCAGGCTAACATCGCTGAAGGTGCTGTAAGCAGAAACCGTAACATGGTAAGTACCTTCCTGTGCGGAAGCGATGGCACAGCTTTCGGTGCTGCTGCCGGATTCAGACTTACAGTCATTGCTGCTGGAGCTGGCTGCTGAGCCGAACTTAACGTATAAATCCGCATCGCCGCCGTTGCCGCCGCTGGTGTTAAAGCTCAGGTTGGTAGCGCCTGCCGGTACCTGGAAGGTATAGGTCAGGTCTTGTCCTTTACTGGCTGCAAGACCGGTTTTTGCTACGCCGTTGGTTAATTCATTGCTGGCAACCGGGCCGCTACAGCCATGCTCTGTGATGTAATCGCTGGCAGCTTTGGCTTTAACCACACCGTAACCGTAGTAAACATCGTGACCGGCATCGCCTAAATCTTCAGCCGTTGCTTTTAATACTTCACGGATCTGGGTACCGGTACATTGCGTATGGTTTGACCAAACCAGGGCGGCAACACCTGATACGCCAGGCGTCGCCATGGAAGTACCGCTGATGGTGTTGTAACCGGTGGCCGTAACATCTACGCTCATGAAACCGCCAGCCGTCAGGGCTGCCTTGTCGGCAAGTAAAGCTGTTACCGTTGGGATAGTTAAACTGTTGTTTTCGCCTAAAGTAGCGCCTAAAGTACCGGCTTCGTTATTGATGATGATAGCGCCGGTACCGCCTGAGTTTTCACAGTTTTGCACTTTATCATGGAAAGAAATATTACCGCGGTCAATCACACAGATATTGCCGTTGGCGCCGGCATCGGTTGATTCGGCTGTACCCATATAATAAGTGTTGCCGGAGAAAGTCCCTGGTGGCGTATTTGAGTCAGAGGCAATAGATGCAGCGTAAGTTTGTCCGCCGATGTTGATTTCTGCCAGGGTCGGCGTATCCATAGGGTAGGTAGACAATACATCTAAACCACCTGCGGTTACTTCAACACAGTCGTCACGGGTGGCTTGACAGCTAGGGAACTGGGAAGACTCATAGCGGCCATTGTCCTTGCTGTTACCGCCGATCATCATGACCGACTCATAACCGGCAGGGTATGAACGGGTATTGTCGCCGTCGTTACCTGCAGCAGCGACTACCAAACCACCGGCGGCGGTAAAGGCGTCAAAGGCATTTTCTTCGGTGGCATTGGCTCCGCCGCCGCCTAAACTCATGCTGATAATGTTGGCACCGGCATCGGTACATTTTTGTGCGGCATGGGCCAGATCGGAAGAGTAGCCCCATTTACCGTCGGTATCCCGGAAAACCTTGATGATGTGCATATCAACGCCCGGCGCCATACCAACAACACCGATGTTATTGTCTAATGCACCGATAGTACCGGCTACGTGAGTACCGTGTGAGCCGCCGTCGTTCCAGTTGCCTGTGCCTGAGTCGTTATCGCCGGTGATATTGTTCCAGTTGAAATCCTGGTGATGCTGGTCAAGACCTGAATCGACCACACAAACCTTCATACCGGCATTGGCATTAAAAGTCACCTGGTCGGCTTGAGACTGCTTGATAGAATAAGGAGTGATTTGCTGGGCGCGCGGATCGCCGGCATCATCGTCGTAAGTGGCCATCAGGTAGCGAGGGTGATCGATTTCTATGGCATTAAAAACGGCATTGTTAATATCTGATGTTGCTTTTAAGCCTTTTGCGGCTAAGGCCTCAACCGGGTTGCTCATCATCTTTTTAACGGAATTTAAGCTCTTGCCTTTAAAGGTGGCCGAGATAAAGCCGTCGGCATCTACCTTGATTTCACCACCCAGTTTTTTCGCTAATGCTTTAACCGCAGCTTTATTGTTGTTATCTACGTTGATGATATATCTTTCGTCTGCTGCCTGTACGGCAAAAGCACTTGATACCGCTAAAGCAATAACGGATGCGGTAAATTTTGACACTTTCATGTTTACTCCATCGGGGAATTCTATCGAAATGTTTTTATGGTTTAAGTGCGGTTATTTTTATTATTGATGCACAATCTGATTTTTTAATTATGTGATTTAGATGAACGGAAGACATCCGTTTGGTTCAGGCTAAATGTGTCAAAGCTATCCTGCCCTGAGCGTTATTCGATACTAACAACTGGGTGAGTTGCCTCTAGTAAATTTACGACGGGTTTTCGCGAATTTACGACATCGGAAAATTAATGCTTTATATTCAGGTGTTTATTTTTCGATGTTAATTAAAAATAATAGAGCTGTTAACCATAGCTGGTACGATTTGTTGTTTCTCGGATAAATAATCACCGAAAAAATGGGGCTGGTAAGGTGTTTGTTAATAAAAAGCTAGGGGACTAATTGGGGAAATATAATCAGTACGATGAAAGTTCACTCGTTTAACTGCTGTTAAACGCGGCTAAATCTGCGATTGGAATAATCAGGCGTTGGAGTATTGTTCTCTATTTGCCATCCAGCGGTTGATCAATGCCAGGCCTTTATCCGGATATTTTTTCCATAACAGGTAGGCATCGCGTTTTACTTCCGGGATCAATTCGGCATCCCGCAATAAATCGGCGATTTTTAACTCTGCCAGGCCGGTTTGCCGGGTTCCGAGCAATTCACCCGGGCCGCGTATTTCCAGATCCCGCTGGGCGATGACAAAACCGTCGTTGCTTTCCCGTAACACCCCAAGGCGTTTAATGGCGGTTTTTGATAACGGGCTTTTGTACATGAGCACGCAGTGGGAGGCGATGGCGCCACGTCCTACCCGGCCACGCAGCTGGTGCAGTTGGGCCAGGCCCAAACGTTCCGGATTTTCGATGACCATTAAACTGGAGTTAGGCACGTCAACGCCGACTTCGATCACGGTTGTTGCCACCAACAGGTGCAGATTACCTTCCTTGAACTGATCCATGACTTCCTGTTTTTCAGCCGCCTTCATCCGGCCGTGTACCAGGCCTATTTTCAAGGTCGGCAATTGTTGCTGTAAATAGTTGGCGGTATCTTCTGCCGCCTGGCACTGCAAGACTTCCGATTCATCAATCAGGGTACAGACCCAGTAGGCCTGGCGGTTATCCTGTTCGCATGCCTGACGGATACGTTCAACGACATCGTCGCGGCGGCTGTCGGGCAGGGCCACTGTGGTAATGGGGGTACGTCCCGGCGGTAATTCATCGATCACTGAAGTGTCGAGATCGGCATAGGCGGTCATGGACAGGGTTCTGGGGATCGGGGTCGCGGTCATGATCAGCTGGTGGGGGTAAGTGCCGTCGAAAGCGCCCTTTTCCCGCAGGGATAACCTCTGGTGTACCCCGAATTTATGCTGCTCATCGATGATTACCAACACCATTTTTTGAAACACGACCTGCTCCTGGAACAGGGCATGGGTGCCGATCACCAGCTGCATGCTGCCGTCTGCAATTGCCGCCAATGCCAGGTTTCTGGCCTTGGACTTGGTTTTACCGGCGAGCCAGCCGACATTGATGCCCAGCGGTTCAAACCATTTTTGAAAATTAATGGCATGCTGCTCCGCCAGGATTTCCGTCGGCGCCATCAGCGCCACCTGATAGCCCTGCCCTATGGCGGTAATGGCCGCCAGTGCCGCCACCAGGGTTTTACCCGAGCCGACATCTCCCTGCACCAGGCGCATCATAGGTACAGGTTTGGCTAAATCGGTGCGGATCTCATCCACCACCCGTGCCTGGGCGCCGGTGGGGGAAAACGGCAGGGAATCGAGAAACTGCTTGTTGAGCTTATCATCGATATCCAGGGAAATGGCTTTATGTTTATCGCTCGATGCCCTGAGTTTGAGCATGCTGAGATTATGGGCCAGCAACTCTTCCTTGATCAACCGGATTTGCGCCGGGTGTTTGCCGTTTTCGATGGCGCTGATATTGGTATCCGGCGGCGGCCGGTGAATAATGGCCAGTGCCTGGGCCAAAGATAACGGGTGTTGCAGAAATTCCGGTGGTACCAGTTCTTGCACCTGGCCCCGTTTAAGACGTACCAGTGCCTGTTCGGTCAGATTGCGCAGGGAAATTTGCCTCAGGCCGTCTGTGGTCGGATAAACAGGGGTCAGGGTTTCTTCACCGGCAGTGAGCGGCTTATCTTGATCCAGGGGTTTATATTCCGGGTGCACGATTTCAAAACCGCGGCCGCCGCGGCTGATCTCGCCGTAGCAGCGGATGCTGGTGCCCACCGCCAGGGTTTTGATCAAGCTGGCGGAGAAATGGAAAAAGCGTAAGTTGATGGTGCCGGTATCGTCGCTTAAGGTGACCAGCAGCATACGGCGCTTACCCTGCACTATCTGGTTGTTGACCACCTCGCCGATAACATTGGTATGTATGCCGGGCACCAGCTCGCCGATGGAGAGGATCCGGGTGCGGTCTTCATAACGCAGCGGCAGGTGAAACAGCAGATCCTGGATGGTCAGCAAGCCGACCTTTTCCAGTTTTTTTGCCATGCCGGGGCCGACACCTTTAAGTACGGTCACCGGGGTGATCGCCAGGTTGTCTAAGCCCTGCCCACCTGCTGCCTGTGTTGCCATGGCTAGTCGTCGATGTCCTGCCAGGTTTCTTTGGTCATCTGCATTTTTTGCCACCAGTCATCGCTGGCCACTATCTGCCCTTCTTCGTCGATTTGCGGATAAGGCAAACCTTTGCGGTTGCAGGCCTTGGCAAAAATCGGGTGACCCCCTTCGAACAGGATGCGCTGGCGGCGCTCTTCACTTAAACGCGCCTTGTCGTAAAGTCCGGCAAGCTTGCGCTGGCGCTGGGCTTCGTATAAGACGACCGAGCAGGCCACGGAAACATTTAACGACTGCACCATGCCCACCATAGGAATAATGATATCCTGATCTGCCAAATCCAACGCGGTTTGCGAGGCGCCGAATTTTTCCTGGCCGAGGATAATGGCGGTCGGTTTGGTATAATCAACTTCGCGAAAATCTACCGCGGTCGGTGACAGGTTAGTTACCAGCACCTGCATATTTTGCTTTTTCAGCTCGACGATGGCATCTTCTGTGGTGGTGTAGTTATGTACGTCAATCCAGTTTTGACTGCCGGCGGCACTGCCCCCTGAAACCCGCATCTGTTCGCTTTTCCATACCGCGTGCACGTCGCTGACTCCTATGGCGTCACAGGTACGTACCACGGCGGCCAGGTTGTGGTTTTTGTGCACCCCTTCCATGCAAACGGTGAGATCGGGTTGGCGTTTATCCAGCATCTGTTTGATGCGTTCATGTCTTTCTGGTGTCATAAAGGTAACTACTTAAGGTTTTAGCTCTACCCGATCGCTGTTGTTGGCGATCGGGGGATTTTGGTGTCGCTATTATGCTGTCAGGGCAATGCTAGTCGACGCTGGGCAATTCCATGATGCCGTCTATTTCGATATCGACATTTTTAGGCAACTGAGCGACACCTATGGCGGCACGGGCCGGGTAAGGTTCTTTGAAATAACGGCTCATTACCTCATTGACCGTGGCGAAATTGGCCAGGTCGGTCATAAAAATATTCACTTTTACCATATCATTGATGCTGCCGTCGGCGGCTTCACACACGGCGACCAGATTTTTAAATACCTGCTCTGCCTGTTCTTCGAAGCTGCCGCCTACCACTTCCATGGTGTTTGGATCTAAAGGGATCTGGCCGGAAAGGTAAACGGTATTTTTGACTTTTACTGCCTGGCTGTAAGTGCCGATAGCGCTTGGGGCATTTTCTGTTTTGATAATGGTTTTCATAAATTTCTCTTTATTTGTTACGGATCACGCGTTGTACATCCACCATAACCTTAATTTTTCGAATAATATCGGCTAAATGTACGCGGTTGTGACAGGTGATCTCCAGATCTATGGTGTATAAGCCGGAGTCTTTTTCATCGGTATTGAGGGAGTGCACATTGGACTCGCACTTGGCAATAACATTGGTGAGGGCGGCAAGCGCCCCCTGGTGGTTGATAATTTCAATACGCAGCCGGGCGATAAAGTCGCGGTCGATATCGGTGTCCCATTTCACCGGGAACAAGCTGCCCTGCTCATGGCCTTTAATATTACGACAACCCTGCTGGTGTACCATCAAGCCCTTACCCGGGCTGAGGTAGGCCAGGATACTGTCGCCGGGAATAGGACGGCAGCATTTACCGTAGTTGACCAGCATGCCTTCGGTGCCTTTGATCGGCATTTTGGTTTTGCTACTCGTCGGTTCCAGCTCGCTGTCTTCGGTAAATTCGTCGGTTAAACGCCGGGCGATCCCGATACTGAGGGCATTACCTAAGCCTATATTGATCAGCAGGTTGTCAAAAGTGGCATTGCCGGTTTCTTTAACCACAGAGTCGATTTTTTCCTGGGAAATATCTTCCAGTGCGGTTTTGCCTAAGGCATGGCTTAACAAACGTAAACCCAGCGCCTGGGATTCGGTTTTTTCCTGGGAGCGCAAATAGGTACGGATCTGTAACCTGGCCTTGGCGGTCACCACGAAGTTGAGCCAGGTGGCATTGGGACGCGCCGCCGAGGAAGTGATCACTTCTATGGTTTGTCCCGAGTCGATCGGCTGGCTTAACGGATAAGGTTTACGGTCGACCTTGGCACCGACGCAGGAGTTGCCGACATCTGTGTGTACCGCGTAGGCAAAGTCTACCGCGGTTGCCCCCATCGGCAGTTCGATGATACGGCCGTCGGGGGTAAAGACATAAATTTCTTCCGGGAACAGATCCGACTTAACGTTTTCGATAAATTCAAACGAGCTGCCGGCGCTTTGCTGTAATTCCAGCAGGCTCTGCATCCAGCGACGGGCTTTCATTTGCGCCGTGGTGCCGCTGTCGTCGCCGTCTTGTTTATATAACCAGTGGGCTGCGACCCCTTTATCCGCCATTTGATCCATGTCTTGGGTACGGATCTGAATTTCTACCGGGATACCGTGAGGACCGATCAATGAAGTATGCAGCGACTGGTAGCCATTGGTTTTGGGAATGGCAATATAATCTTTAAATCGGGTTTCGATCGGTTTAAACAGATTGTGCACCGCCCCCAGGGCGCGGTAACAATTGTCAAAGCTATTCTCGACTATGACCCGAAAAGCATAAATATCCATAACCTCGTTAAACATCAGCTCTTTGTTTAACATTTTACGGTAGATGGAATACAGGTGTTTTTCCCGGCCGACTATGGTGGCCTGGATGCCGCTTTCTTCCAAGCGGGCGGTGATTTCTTCCTGGATATTATTGATGATTTCTTTACGGTTGCCCCGGGCTTGCTTGACCGCCGACTTTAATGCCCGGCTGCGCATTGGATACAGGGCTTCAAAGCCGAGGATTTCCAATTCATTTTTAATATCATGGATGCCGAGACGGTTGGCGATGGGGGCGTAAATATCCAGGGTTTCCCGGGCGATGCGGCGGCGTTTGTCGGGTCTGAGAGACTCCAGGGTACGCATGTTATGGGTACGGTCGGCGAGTTTGATCAGGATGACCCTGATATCCTGCACCATGGCCAGGACCATTTTACGGAAGTTTTCCGCCTGCATTTCTTCTTTATTGTCGAACTTGAGTTTGTCGAGTTTACTGACCCCTTCCACCAGCTCGGCGACGGTATGGCCGAACAGTTCTGCCAGTTCGTCTTTGGTGGTGCTGGTATCTTCAATCACGTCATGGAGCAGCGCCGCCATTAAGGTTTCGTGATCCAGGTGCATTTTCGCCAGGTTAAGGGACACGGCTACCGGGTGGGTAATATAAGGCTCGCCGCTTGAGCGCATCTGGCCTTCATGGGCATCTCTGGCCACTATATAAGCTTGTTTGAGCAGCTCTATCTGGTCTTTGGACAGGTAACTGGAAACGTGTTCTTTTAATGGTTCAAAAAGGTACACCAAAAACTCCCTTAATGTTTTGCTGCTTAGTGAATATTAGTACAGGGGACAAATCACAGGATACGTGTATTTGCCAATAAAGCCAATGGCTATAAGCCTTTTCTGTCGATGAAATTTTTCGATTTTCAGAAAAAAGCACTCAAAATAAAAAACGCGCAAAACTGATGTCAGTTATTGCGCGTTTTCAGACACTCACCCAGAGAAAAATTACTCTGCGTTTTGTCCACCAACAATAGCAGCAACGGCAGCAAGTTCCGCCGATTCCTGCTGTACTTGTGCGTGACGCTCAGCGCTGTTCATGACATCTGTGGTGATTAAACCTTCTTCGATTTCACGTAACGCCAATACTGTTGGTTTGTCATTTTCAAGCTCAACCAAAGGATCTTTTCCGCCGGTTGCAATTTGGCGGGCACGACGAGATGCTACCAGCACCAGGTCAAAACGATTACCGATTTTTTCTACGGCATCTTCAACAGTTACGCGAGCCATTAGGTCACTCCAACAATAAAATTTATAAAATAGTAGCGTAGTTTACTTCATGCTTAATCGTTAGCCAATAGATCATTAAACAAATCCTGATGTTTTTCTATCTGTTGGCTACGCTTTAAACGCTGGTTGTTCACGATAGTGGTGAGATCAAGCAGTGCCTGATCGAAATCATCGTTGACAATTATGTAATCAAACTCCTGGTAATGGGAGCATTCGGCCTGTGCCTGGGCCATGCGATCGCGGATCACTTCATCACTGTCCTGGCCGCGGCTGCGCAGGCGGTTTTCCAGCTCCTGCTTTGACGGCGGGCTGATAAAAATGGTGGTTACTTCCGGCTTTTTCATCCGTACCTGCTGGGCGCCCTGCCAGTCGATATCAAGAAAAACATCTATGCCTTGCGCCAGCTGGGCATCGATGGCGGCTTCCGAGGTGCCATAATAATTACCGAACACTTCGGCATATTCGTAAAAGGCTTTTTCGTCGATTTGCTTTTTAAACTCATCCACGCTGACAAAGTGATAATGCTCACCGTTGTTTTCACCCGGACGGGGCGCGCGCGTAGTATGGGAAACAGAAACCTGCATAGGTCTTGGTGATGCCTGCTTCAGTAATGCGGTGATCAGGCTTGATTTACCGGCTCCGCTGGGGGCCGACAAAATAAATAAGTTACCACTGGCTGCCACTGTCGTTCCTTTTAAAAAGCTTATTTCGAAAATTCAGGGGCGCGCACTATACCTAATTTTACCCCCTTTGCCACGTTTTTCTTTTAACCGTCAGGTCATAAGTTTAGCTTTATATCAGCAGGTACTGGTGAAGTATTGTACTTTTTTATCAGTAAATTCAGTTGATTAATTTATCGCCAACTGGTCTGAGTTGTCATAATTCTGTCTTAAAACTGTCTTTCCCTTGTCATCTTTTACCACTAGTTTAGCGGCAACTATTTTATCGCACCGTTTATAAGGGTTGAATGATGTTCAAAAAAACTATGCTGGCCATGGCGGTCTCCGGGGTATTTTTAACGGGTTGTAATGATGACGACACGCATGAAGTGGTCAAGACTGTGGAAGTCATTAAAGAAGTTGAAGTACCCAGGGAAGCCACGGAGGAAATTACTAGCGTTAAAAATGTGATTTTGATGATAGGTGACGGCATGGGGCCGCAACAGGTTGGCCTGCTGGAAGAATATGCCCGCCGTGCTCCCAACTCTACTTATAATGGCTCGGGCAATGAAACCGCATTGACTAAGTTGGGTCAGGCAGGTCAGCTCGGCTTGTCGTTAAATGCTCCCTTTGGCGCTAATGGCAGCCTGGTGGTGGACTCCGCCTGTTCCGCCAGTCAATTGGCTACTGGCGTTGCCGCCGGTTCTGAAATGATCGGTTTGGACAGCGAAGGCAATATTGTCAAAACCATTTTAGAGAAAGCCAAGGCGCAGGGTAAAGCCACCGGTTTGGTTTCCGATACCCGCATCACCCATGCTACCCCGGCAGCTTTTGCCGCCCATCAGCCGCATCGTTCGCTGGAGCCGGAAATTGCCGAAGAGCTGATTTCCTCCGGCAGTGTTGATTTGATGTTGTCCGGCGGCGCCCGGGTGTTTTTGCCGTCGGATATTAAGACCGATGAAGATGATCGTCAGTTGATGGCGGATTTAGGGGCTCCGGAAAGTGTCTACAAAAAATCGAAACGCAGCGATGATCGTAACCTTTTACTCGAAGCGAAAAATGAATACGGCTATAACCTGGCTTTTGACCGCGACCAGCTCAATAGCGCTGCTACGGATGAAGGCACAAAAATATTAGGTTTGTTTGCCAACTCAGGGATGGCGGACGGTATTGCCTATAGCGAATGTAAAAAAGACGACAGCTGTACCCAGCCTTCATTAAGGGAAATGACGTTAAAAGCCCTGGATATCCTGTCTAAAGATGCCGACGGTTTCTTCCTGATGATCGAAGGGGGTCAAATCGACTGGGCCGGTCACCTCAATGATGCCGGCTGGATGCTGCACGAACTATTGAAGTTTGATGAAGCCGTGGCCGCAGTATATGAGTGGGTGAAAGACAGAAATGATACCCTGGTGGTGGTAACCGCCGATCATGAAACCGGCAGTTTTGGTTTCAGCTATTCCCGCAATGATTTACCTGAAGCGCAGATCCTTGACGGCGACGGCATGAACGGTCGTGAATATAAGCCTAACTTCAATTTCGGCGCATTATCGAAACTGGATATGCTTTATGCCCAAACCGGTACCTTCTATGACATGATGGATATTGTCAGCGCCGACTGGGATTTTACCAATACCACGGGTGAGCAATGGGCGAATGCCATTAATACTCATAGTGAATTTAAAGTAACCGCCGAAGAAGCCGAGTTTATCGGCGAGCGTGAGGTGAATGAATACCTGGTGCATGATCACAGCTACTTAAGCGCCGAAGAGTTCCCGAAAGTAAACGACTTTAAAGAATTCTATGTTTATGGCGATGAAATTCACGGCGACTTAATCGGCCGCGCCCTGGCGAAAGAGCAAAACATTGTCTGGGGAACCGGCACCCATACCGCGGCGCCTGTGCCTGTATATGTGTTTGGTCCTGAGGCAATTACCAAGCAGTTTTCTACCATGCAGCATCATGTGGATATTGCCAATAAGATGATGGCGGCGCTAATCCAGGAGTAATACACTCAAAGGGTTGCTCGAATGTTTAACCTGGCCCGAAATGAGAGTCTTCATTTCGGGTTTTTTTATTGAAAACTTGTCTAAAAATAACTTTCCGTGATCTTTGAGGTTAAGGAAATGTCATCGCGTGATATTATCCTTTGCCCCGCTATTCGTAATTGTGCCTTAACCTAACCATCAGAGATTTCAGATGTATTTAAATCGCTTATTTATTTTATTATTTGCCGTGTTGCCACTGTTTATTATGGCAAGTGAGCAAGTTGAACAGACAGAAGAAGAAAAATATCAGCAGTGGGCACAAACCTTCTGGCAGTCATTGGATCGCCAGTCGGGAGAAATTAAATTAGCCGGTGCTGTGGCCACTTTAAATGTACCGCAAAGCTTTTATTATCTAACGTCGGCAGATGCCAAGAGGGTATTGGAAGAGGTCTGGGGTAATCCCCCGGGACAAGATACCTTAGGTATGTTGTTTCCTGCCGATACTACGCCGTTTGACCCGGACTCCTGGGCCGTCACCATAGAATATGAAGAAGATGGTTATGTTTCCGATGAAGATGCCGATGATATTAATTACGATGAGCTGCTACAAGAGATGAAGTCGCAAACCCGGGCGGCAAGCAGTGACAGGGTCGAGCAAGGTTATCAGCCGATAGAGCTTATCGGTTGGGCGGCTCCGCCTTTTTATGATAAAAACTCCCATAAACTTCACTGGGCTAAAGAAATTAAATTTGGCGGTATGGAAACGAATACCCTAAATTACAATATCCGGGTATTGGGGCGCAAAGGCGTATTGGTACTGAATTTTATTGCGCAAATGGATCAAAAAGACCTGATTGAAGCCAACCTGGCCTCGGTATTGGCGTTGGCTGAATTTGATTCCGGTTCCCAGTATGCCGACTTTGACCCGGATATTGATGACGTTGCCGCTTATGGCTTAGGGGCGTTAGTGGCGGGTAAAGTCATCGCCAAAACCGGTTTTTTTGCTGCGGCGCTGATCTTTTTGAAGAAGTTCGGGGTGATTATTGTGGTGGCCATCGGAGCCTTTATTAAACGGCTGCTTAGTCGCAAGAAGTCTAAGGCTTGATAAAGCGTTTGCTAATCAGCCAAAGTTGGCAGCAATAATAAAAGTGCATGCAGGGGTTGTCGGGAGATTACTATCAGACTTGCCCTGCTCACTCATTTCGGTTTTCTTATGCTAGCGGATTAACCTTTAGGGGGGTTATGGGCAAATTCGATACGGTTGCCGCTTGGTTCCCGGATCATCATGTGTTTGGTTGGCCCTTTGCCATTGAGCTCGGGGGCAAACTCAATCACCACTCCCGGGGTATTCACAAAGCGCTGATGTAATAAATCTAAGGTTTCAAAACTGTCAACCGTTAACGCCAAATGATGCAAACCTATGTTGGTTTTCCGGTTGAAGGCAACCGCCTTTTCCGGATCTTTTGCCTGCCACAGGGTGATAAATAACTTACCGTCACTGACAAACTTAGCCGGATAGGAAGGAACTCCGCCCTTGAGCTGCCAGCCTAAAGTATCGGTGAAAAAACGGACGCTTTGATCTAATTTCGACACGGCCAGACCTAAATGGTTAATTCCCTGCGTCATCACTTGTGCAGGTTTACCGGATGTTTTTTCCGAGGCGTGAACCGCAGGCGTCATAACGGTTACAGCTATGCCTAATAAGCTTGTGAGCAAATAAATGCGGATGTTGGTGCTTTTTCCTGAGCGGCTAAATTTTTGCATTAGGGGATCCTGTGGCGGTTTCTGGTTGTCAAGTAAATGCGTGTCAGGTAAACATAGACAGGCGTTAGCCGATGATTCTTTCGGATAATCTTTTGAACAATCAGGGGGAATGCGCTTATCAAGCCACCGCACCTGTAAATTGGCGCAGTGGCTTAACCCTTTATTTATAGGTTGACGGGGTTACGCCCCCCTGTTGACGGGTGAGTACAATTTCATCCGGGTTTATAACAATACGGACCTTTTGCCCGGTAGCAAAACCGGCCTGGTGCAGCCATTTTCCCCTGAGTACAAGACAAGGTTCAAGGTTGACCGGTACATAGTTAATGCCGATGCCGCGGGTTTTCGTTGCCGACTCGCAGGTGGTTTCCAGCACGGTAAGCTGGCGGTAGCTGGGATATTTTACTTTTGCCGAGTTAAGCTCTGGCGTATGATGATATTCAGCCATGACGGACTCCAATTAGTTCGTTTTGGTTAGCTGTCTCCGGGTGTTCGTGCACTCGGGGATAGCGCTTGGTTTTACTGCCTCCTTGGATGATAAACATCCCCTTAATTCATAGCCTAAAAGGCTGGATAAATCAACAATACTGGATAGGTTATCAGGCTATATTGCTACCCGATATTAAAAGTGCAGTAGTATGTTGAATTAGTAGTGTTTTTTATCCGTTGCATTGAGTTTTTTGAAAACTTTTTCCGTGATATATAGCAATGTTATCGGCGCATTTTTAAAACGTATTTTTACCGGGGAAAAGCCCAGACCGTGAAGTTTATATGTAACCAATGCCAGAGAACGATTTTTAACCGCAGGTTGGAGCATTGTGAATTTTGCGGTGCTCAAATCCCCGAGCAGCTCAGGTTAACAACACAAGAGCAAGAAGAACTGGAAGACGAATACCTAGAGTCCAGGCGGCATAAGGGGAGCATTAGCCGGGAACCCGCTACTCGGGGAGGGGACTTTAGCTCTGACTGGTGCTGGGACGAATAAGCGCGCAATAAAAAAGGGTGAACTTGAGTCACCCTTTTTTGTGCATGTAAGTAATCCGGCCGATTCTAAAATCTTGGCAATAGACTGCACCAGATAATCAACATTTTTGTTGGCGTTGTTGGCGTTGTTGGCGACATACATACGGTTTTAATTTACTATGCGGATACTGATTTGTCCGGTATAGCAGTATTTTTTCAATGTATTCAGTGTTTAAACACAGGCCCAAGCTTTCTTATTGCCGGGGTATGCGGGGACTAACAATATCTATTGATAATAGCTATAATGCCGGCCACAAGTTTTTCATCATACCTGTTTGTTCTGTGAGTTCCTCCGGTTTAGGAGATTTAACTTTAATCACTTCAAAAACTCTCTCTCAACTTTAGGTGTAAAGCATTTTAAATTAACTATAAGGATACTTTTGGTGTTCAAGCATACTTTTTTATCGGTGATATGTTGTACTTTACTGGCCGCATGTGGCGGTTCAAGTTCTGGTAATTCGTCGGATCAAACATCTTCGGGTGGTCAGGGTTCCTCCTCTTCAGACGGACAAGAATCTGTATCCGTTCCTTTAGATAGCCAGTTTTATGGTTTATGGACATATGCCGATGTGGCCTATGTCGCTGTTGCTAAAGATACGGTAACAGTATTTACCCATGATCTGGAGAAGGATTGTTATGACTCCGGGTTATTTACTGTAGATGCCAGTACCGAGACATCTTTAACGTCAACAGATGTGGAAACCGGGGAGCAGGCCACATCCAAGTTTGCTTTTGTTGATGACTATCTGAGTATCGAGGAAGAAGGGGAAGTCTTATATTTTCAGCAAGCAGGTTTGTTTAATCCTACCCCCAGTTGCGGTAGTTATCATGATGTTACTGAGGTTGAGGTTGCACTGGATTTGTCGTTTTTGCCTCCTTATGTGGTAATTAACCGGGATGCACAGGATACAGGCAAGGTTGAGTACGACTATGCCATTAGATTTGATGTCAATAAGAGCGGTATATTAGATGCCGGCGATGTTGCCCTCATTATCAGGCACTTTAAATCTGATGCCGAGTATCCTAATAATCATTCCCTTGCCATTACCGAGCTGGAAGGCGATATTTGGTCTTATATGCCGAGACATCAGCAGGATGTTATCGCCAGTGAGCATACCAATACCGAGCTAAATAGTGTTCAGGTTGAGCAATCTGGCAACAGGTTAACTTTTATTATTGATCCGGGACAGCATGCTCTATTAGCCCATATTAATGAGGAAACACCCGTACAAATTAGTACTTTTATTAATTATCCCGAACCAGAGGCTGAAGTGATCAGTGAATGGTCGGATGGCCCCTGGAATTGGAGCAGTAAATTACATCAAGATGCCCTTCCAGATTCTGGTTTTACCCAGCCAAACTTTTATTCGGATATGTTAATTGATGATGCGGCGGCTGATCTCATTCAGGGGGAGTCGATGTGGGTAGATATTACATCGGTGAAGTTTACCTTCACCAAGTAGTTATTTCATCACGGCTAAGATAATTGCCGGGTATAAAAAAGCAGAATTTCCTATACGGAAATTCTGCTTTTTTTTATGGGGGCATTTTACAGTACTTTGGCAATCGACTGCGCCAGGTAATCCACATTTTTGTTGGCGATACCGGCAATGCTCACACGGCTTGAATCTACCATGTAAATACTGAACTCGTCCTGCAGGCGCTGTACCTGCTCAGGGGTAATACCCAGGAAGGAGAACATGCCTTTTTGACGGGTGATAAAGCTGAAATCGCGGGTAATGCCCTGCTCTACCAGTTTATCTACCAGCAGCTGGCGGTTGCCGTTGATGCGGTCGCGCATTTCTTTTAATTCGCCGTACCATTGCTGACGTAATTCGTCGGAGCTTAAAATGGTTTCTACGATAGCCGCGCCGTGTGCCGGAGGCATGGAGTAAATACAACGTACCACGCTCAGCAGTACCGAGTTGGCAATATCCGTGCTGGCGGCACTTTCGCCGATAATGGTACAGGCGCCGATACGCTCGCGGTATAAACCGAAGTTTTTCGAACAGGAGCTGGCCACCAGCATCTGCTTGACGTTATCCGCCATTAAGCGCAGGCCGTAGGCATCTTCGTCCAGACCGTCGCCAAAGCCCTGGTAAGCCATGTCGATTAACGGCGTGAAACCTCTTTCTTTGGCTACTTCTACCACTTGCTGCCATTGCTCGCGGTTTAAATCCATACCGCTCGGGTTGTGGCAGCAGGCGTGCAATAATACGGCATCGTCTTTGCCGACCTGTTTTAACGCCGTTAACATGCCGTCAAAATCCAGGTCTTTGTTTTCGTAGTCGTAATAAGGATAGGTCTTAACATTCAGGCCTGATGCCTGGAATAAACCTGTGTGGTTGGCCCAGGTCGGGTTGCTGACCCAGATGGTGGCGCCGGTTTTACAACTACTGATAAATTCGGCAGCAACACGTAAGGCGCCGGTACCGCCCGGGGTAGAGACAGTGCGGGCACGGTTTTCGGATAATACTTTATGATCGCCGAAAATCAGCTTGCTCATCTCGTCATTAAACAAAGGTGAGCCGGTAGGGCCTATGTATACTTTGGTGTCTTCGGTTTTAAAACGATGCTGTTCAGCCGCCTTGACGCAATCTAAAATTGCGGTATGTCCAGATTCATCCTTGTATACGCCCACACCCAGGTCAATTTTCTGCGGGTTTTCATCTGTTCTATATTTCGCCAACAAGCCTAAAATCGGATCGGCCGGCAAAGCCTTTAAACTACCAAACATGACTCCATTTACCTTTTATTAACGGAGGTTTTTTCTGTGTCGGCGCCATCGCCAGCCAGGATATCAACCCCCAGAGTTTGAGGGCCAAGCATAGCCTAGTTTGGGGGCGAAATTAAAGCCTTATATGGAAAAAAATAACCGCTAAAAGCCATTGGCTGGCACGATAAAATAACGTGTTAGTTTCTGTAACTTTACAGGAAAGATTTTCGGGTAACTTACAGGGTGACAGCTTTGTCATTTGAGCAAGTTACCCGGGATGTATTTACAGGGTAATAAATGGCGATAAATGCGTGCTAAAAGGTGTTGGTTACGGCGGCAATCAAACCGATAATGCCGCCGAAGACGCCGCCCCAGACCACCAGCCAGCCCAAATGTTTGCGGATCATGGTTTGAATGATTTCTTTCACCAGCTGCGGAGTGAGTTCGTTAAGGCGCTTTTCGATAATATCGCTGACCTTGTCGCGCATACCGGCGATAACGCTCGGCTGTTCCAGCTCATCCCTTAGCAGGCTGTTGAATTCATCGCTTTGCGAGATCTCGCCGATGCTGGTTTTCATTTTTTCGATAAAGGGCTCTTTCAGCGGTTGTATCGCTTCGCTGCCGCCGACCATGGCCAGCATGCCGCCAAATGAAGAGTTTTCGATCACCGCCACCAGGTTATCAAACGCCGGGGTTAAATCGACTTTTTCAATCACCGGGGCTAGATCTAAGGTATTGGCCTTGCCTGAACTGTCGGATAAAAAGCGGTCGATATTATCTTCGGTGAAAAACTGCTCCATCATCAGGTCGCGTATGCCTTTTTTGAAATCTTCGAACCGGGCGGGGATCACTCCGGAGCCGTACAGGCCGGGCACCTTTTCAAATAACATATGCACTGCCAGCCAGTTGGTAATAGCGCCCGACAGGGCAAATAAGCCGACGGTAAATAAAATGGGCTGGCTAAGAAAATACCCACCCAGGGTACACAGTAAAGCGAGCAGGTTGGTGATGACACTTTTATTCACTTAAAACTCCGAATGTTAGTGGTTTTTTGGTGATACTTTTTGCCGCACATAGTAACAATCTTGATCTGCAGATCCAATGGCTTTGCATGGCCGCGGGCAAAAAAGCTTGGTCCTGGCCAGGTTGCTGATATGATAATTAACCATTGCAATCACCGGCTTGTTGAGAATACTGGTAAATGAAAACGAATTTAATCACCCGGGGCGGCTATGAACAGCTGCAGCAGGAGTTAACCCATCTGTGGAAAGTGGAGCGGCCGGAAACTACCCAGAAAGTGTCCTGGGCGGCAAGCCTGGGAGACAGGTCGGAAAATGCCGACTACCAATACAATAAAAAACGCCTCAGGGAAATAGACCGCCGGGTGCGTTACCTGACCAAGCGCCTGGAAAGCATTAAAATTGTCGATTATTCCCCGCAGCAGGAAGGCAAGGTCTTTTTTGGCGCCTGGGTGGAAATTGAAAACGACCAGGGAGAAACCTTAAGTTTCCGCATTGTCGGTCCGGATGAAATTTACGGCCGCACTGACTATACCTCGATAGACTCCCCTATGGCCCGGGCGTTATTAAAAAAACAGGTGGACGATGAAGCTGTGGTCAATACCCCAAGCGGGGAGAAAACCTGGTATATCAATAAGATCATCTACAATAAGGATTAGCCGTGCTTCCTGTCTGGCTGATTATTTTCGGCCAGTCGCCAAATTTCAGCCATCAAGGATGTCATCCGGCTGATGAAAATCAATTTTATCGATATTTTTTGCGCCAGAAGCGGCAATATTGAAAAATATGCTGGTAAATCGACGCTATCAAGAGTATATAAAAAGCAATTTTTTTTATCTTAATTTTCGTTAGCCGAAAATCAGCCGGAATGTATTATTCATGACGCAAATTGCCGAGCAAATCGCCAAAGAATTAACCGTTAAAGTTTCACAAGTCAGTGCAGCAATCGCCTTGTTGGATGAAGGCTCTACGGTCCCTTTTATCGCCCGTTACCGTAAAGAGGCTACACAAGGCCTGGATGACAACCACCTGCGCCATCTTGATCAGCGTCTGAATTATTTGCGCGACCTGGAAGATCGCCGCCAGGTGATCCTTACCAATATCGAGCAGCAGGGCAATTTATCAGCCGAGCTTAAAAGCCAAATCCTGGCGGCGGATAACAAAACCCGCCTGGAAGATCTGTATTTGCCTTACCGCCCCAAACGCCGCACCAAAGGACAAATCGCCATAGAAGCGGGCATTGAGCCTCTGGCAGACAAGTTATACCAAGACTGGCAAGTGAACCCCGAGCAGGCGGCGAAAGACTTTATCAATGCCGATTTTAAAGACGAAAAAGCGGTGCTTGACGGCGCCTGTTATATCCTGATCGAACGTTTTGCCGAAGACGCCGATTTACTGCAAAAAATGCGTCGCCATTTATTAAAGCAGGCACACCTGACCAGCACCCTGGTTAAGGGGAAAGAAAAAGAGGCGGCAAAATACCGGGATTACTTTGAACATAGCGAATTGCTGCGTAATGTACCGTCCCACCGTGCCCTGGCCATGTTCCGCGGCCGCAACGAAGGTTATCTTCAGCTTAATATCGATGTTGACCCGGGACAGGAAGACAGCAGTTATTCCAGCGCCGAGCAGCTGATCATGGAACACTTTAACCTGCGCCTTTCCGGACAGGCGGCGGCGGAGTTTTTAACTAAGGTGGTGCGCTGGAGCTGGAAAGTGAAACTTAGCCTGAGCCTGGAAAATGAGTTGTTGGGCCAATTGAGAGAGCAGGCGGAAGTGGAGTCTATTAAGGTTTTCTCCAGCAATTTGAATGATCTGTTAATGGCTTCCCCGGCAGGGGCGAAAACCACCCTGGGACTGGATCCCGGGCTGCGCACCGGCTGTAAAATTGCCGTGGTAGACGGCACCGGCAAGTTGTTATATACCACCACCATTTTCCCGCATGCGCCGCAAAACCATTGGGATAAATCGGTACGCACGTTAGCGAACCTGTGCCAGCAATATAAGATTGAACTGATTGCCATAGGCAACGGCACCGCTTCACGGGAAAGCGATAAACTTGTGGCTGAAGCGATTCAGAGTCTGGAGTCGCTTAAACCGAGAAAAATTATGGTCAGCGAAGCCGGGGCTTCCGTTTATTCCGCCTCCGAATTTGCCGCCAATGAATTCCCCGAGCTGGATGTTTCCCTGCGCGGTGCGGTATCCATTGCCCGTCGCTTGCAGGATCCGCTGGCAGAGCTGGTGAAAATCGATCCCAAGGCGATCGGGGTTGGCCAGTACCAGCACGATGTCAGCCAGAGCCTGCTCAGTAAAACCCTGGACGATGTGATTGAAGATTGTGTAAACGCCGTCGGTGTCGATCTTAACAGCGCTTCCGTGCCTTTACTGACCCGGGTTTCCGGCTTGACCAAGACCATGGCGCAAAATGTGGTGGTGTTTCGTGATGCCAACGGCCGCTTTAATAACCGTAAAGAACTGATCAAAGTGCCCCGCCTCGGGCCTAAGGCTTTTGAGCAGGCGGCGGGTTTCCTGCGTATCGCCAATGGCGACAATCCGCTGGATAAATCCGGCGTGCACCCGGAAACCTATCCTGTGGTAGAGCAAATTACAAAAGTGTTAAACAGTGAGTTGGATGCGGTTTTAGGCAACGGCGAATTGTTGAAACAACTTAAGGCACCAGAGTTGGTTACGGACAAATTTGGTGAGTTAACGGTGCAGGACGTGATCAAAGAGCTGGAAAAACCCGGCCGCGATCCCCGTCCCGAATTTCAAACCGCGACCTTCCAGGAAGGGGTCAATACCATTGCCGACTTAAAAGTGGGCATGATCCTCGAAGGGGTGATTTCCAATGTCGCCAACTTCGGCGCTTTTGTCGATGTCGGCGTGCATCAGGACGGCCTGGTGCATATTTCCTCGTTAACCGATAAGTTTGTCAGCGACCCCCGGGAAGTGGTGAAAGCCGGCGATATTGTGAAAGTAAAAGTGGTTGAGGTAGACGTTGAGCGTAAACGTATCAGTTTAACCATGCGTCTGGATGATAAAGTCAGCGATAAACCTGCCCATAAGAAAAGTAAGGCTGCCGATGCCGGTAGTCAGCAAAACAAGGGAGCGAAATCCGGCGGCAAGGGCGGAGCCAAGCAGGGTAAAGGCAAAAGCCATAAGCCGAAAGAGCCGGCCAATGCTGCCATGGGCAATGCCTTTGCCGATGCTTTTGCCAAGCTGAAAAAGTAACAATAAAATCAGTTAAAACTTTTGTTAAAAAATAACCAAATAAAAGTTTGACAACGCAAACGATAACTATTATCATTTGCGTTAACTGGTGAGGAGCTAAGATTTATGCCTTATAGCAACTCTCCAGATAGTTTACTGCCAAGTCCTTGTGACCCAGGACGCACAATGGCAAGGCGGTAAATTGCTCGCACATTAAAATTTGTAGTTTGACGGGAAACCGGTTGCGTTATGCAGCCGGTTTTTTTTGCCTGAATTTGTACAAAAAGCGCTGCCGGTTAATTCGGCAGCGCTTTTTTCGGCATATGGCGGTTGTCAGCTTATTTAGCCGGGATAGCCGCCAGTACTGCGACCAGTAATTGCCAATATTGGCCGACAGTGGCGATTTCCACTTTTTCATCCGGCGAATGCGGGAACTTAATCGTGGGTCCGAAAGACACCATGTCCCAATGCGGGTAGGCGGTTTTAAACAGGCCGCATTCCAGGCCGGCATGGATCACCATGATCTCAGGAATTTTGTTAAATAATCCCTGGTAGGTATCCCGTACTACCTGCATGATGGCTGAGCTGGTGTCCGGTTTCCAGCCCGGGTAGGCGCCGGAAAATTCGATTTTTGCCTGTGCCAGTGCAAATACCGACTGCACCATTTGTTGCGCTTCCAGTCTGCCGTCGTCATGTAAGCTGCGGATCAGGGTCAAGGCGACAAACTTAGGGCCTTTACAACGCATCACCCCCAGGTTTAACGAAGTTTCTACTATGCCTTCGATATCGTCACTCATGCGGATGACGCCGTTAGGGCAGGCATTAAGGGCTCTTAAGATGGTCTTTTGCTTATCCAGGTTCCAGCAGGTCTCGAAGGTTTCCGGCGAAATCAACAGCATGTCGATATCGGTTTCTACCCCGGCCAGATTGTGGCGTATGGTTTGCAGGTAGTCGTCCAGTGCCGCTTTTAACGGTTCGATTTGTGCATTGGGCACGACAAAACTGGCATTGGCTTCACGCGGGATGGCGTTGCGCAGGCTGCCGCCGTTTAATTCGGTTAAACGGATGCCGAAGCTGTCGCTGGCTGTCAATAAGAAGCGTACCAGCAGTTTGTTGGCATTGGCACGGCCGGTGTGGATATCGACGCCGGAATGACCGCCTTTGAGGCCGGAAATGGATAAGTTAAAAGCCTGGCTATCGGCAGGCACAGTATCAAAGTCAAGATCAAAGGTGACCGAGCCGTCGATGCCGCCGGCACAACCCATATACACTTCCCCTTCCTGTTCGGAATCGGTATTGATCAAAATCTCCCCTTCGAGCCAGCCCGGTTCCAGGCCAAAGGCGCCGGTCATGCCCGCTTCTTCATCGATAGTGATTAATACTTCTAATGGCCCGTGGGGAATATCATTGCTGGCCAAAACTGCCAGCGCAGACGCCAGGCCGATACCGTTATCGGCGCCTAAGGTGGTGCCTTCTGCAGTCACCCAGTCGCCGTCGATATAAGGGCGGATAGGGTCGGTCAGGAAGTCATGCCGGGTGTCGGCATTTTTTTGCGGCACCATATCCATATGGGCTTGTAAGATCACGCCTTTGCGGTCTTCCATGCCGGCTGTGGCGCCTTTGCTGATGATCAGGTTGCCGACTTTATCTTCTTTTACCGCCAGATCCAGCTCTTTGGCCCAGTTCTGGATCCAGGCGGAGACTTTTTCTTCGTGTTTAGACGGGCGTGGAATGGCACAAAGGTTGTCGAAGATTTGCCACAGGCCCTGAGGTTGTAATTTTGCGATATCGCTCATAAGAATTCCCTAATAAGCTTATTGAATTTTGGAGTAATTTTTTGATTAGCGCCGTTCTTTCGCTTCCATGCGATCACGGCATACCGTTCTTCCTGAACATAAACGCCGGCGGAGCCAGCGTTTGTAAAGTGATAAGAGCTTATTTACTGGCCATTAAAAATTGCCATTGCTCATTAAAGTCATCACTGGGTTTTTTGCTGAAACTCGAACGCACGTACTGGCTGATTTTACCCTCGGTGTAAGACACCAGCATATTGGCCAGCGCCTGCTCCGGGATATCAAAGCCTTTGCCTTCGCGTAGTTTGCGCTCACGCAATACCTGCTTGAACTGGGATTCGAGTTTTTCAAAAAACTGGTTCACCCGGATACCTAAACGTTCATTTTCTCCCATGATGGCATCGCCGGATAAAATGCGGCACATGCCCGGGTTACGCTCTGCAAAAATCAGCATTACATGCAGGATATGGTGGCAGCGGATCAGGGCTTCTTTATGGTCTCCCAAGATCAAATTGATACGGGAAAAAATAGACTCTTCAATAAATTCGATTAAACCTTCGAACATCCGTGCCTTGGAAGGAAAGTGGCGATATAAAGCCGCTTCAGATACGCCTACTTCGGCCGCGAGCTTTGCCGTAGTAATACGCTGTCCCGGGCTGGTTTGTAACATCAACGCCAGGCATTCTAAAATTTGTTGCTTACGATTTGGTTTCTGATTAGCCGACATACAACTTATTTCTCTGATTTATTGTTATGGCGGACTTTACGGAGCCCGCCTTATTTTTTGACGTGATTGTATAATGTTCTTTAGCAGCAATCCAACGTCAAACTAGGGTTATTTTACTTTAATCTTTATTCTGTGGATGAATTTTTTGCCTGGTAGGCTTGATTGATTATCGTTACCAGCTGGCTGGCCACTTGCTGTTTATTCGCCAAAGCTATCTCGGTGGCAGAGTCGGCGCTAAATACCGTCAGGGCGTTGTCTTCACTGTTAAATCCCTGCCCTTCCCTGGCGACGTCATTGGCGGCGATCAGGTCCAGTTTCTTACGGCTGAGTTTGCCGCGGGCATATTGTTCGACATCCTGGGTTTCTGCGGCAAAACCTACGGTAAAGGGACGCTGACTCAGGGCGGCAACATCGGCGACGATATCCGGGTTTTTAACCAGTTTGAGCACCATGTCATCGGCGGTTTTTTTTATTTTTTGCGTGGCGACATCCGCGAGGCGGTAATCGGCTACCGCGGCGCAGGCGACAAAAACACTGGCCTTAGGGGCAAGTGCCATGGCCTGTTGATGCATTTCCAGGGCGCTGTTTACCTGGATAACCCGGCACCCCTGGGGAGGGGTTAAGTTTACCGGGCCTGAGATCAGGGTCACCCGGGCACCGGCATTTACCGCGGCGCGGGCAATGGCATAGCCCATTTTCCCTGAGCTGTGGTTGGAAATATAACGTACCGGATCTATGGCCTCCCGGGTGGGGCCTGCGGTGAGCAGCCAATGTTGCCCTGCCAGGGTTTTTTCCTGATATCGCTGGCAGCAAAGCCGGGTTAATTCTTCCGGTTCCAGCATACGGCCCAGGCCGACATCGCCGCAGGCCTGTTCGCCTGCACCCGGTCCCCAGATAGTGACCTGGCGCCGTGTAAGGATGTCGACATTGGCCTGGGTGGCGTCGGCATGCCACATTTGCTGGTTCATGGCCGGGGCCACGACTATAGGGGCGGCGCTGGCTAAACAGATAGTGCTGAGCAGGTCGTCAGCCATGCCCGTTGCCAGCCGGGCCAGGGTATTGGCGCTTGCCGGGGCGATTACAATCAGATCCGCCCATTTGGCAAGTTCTATATGCCCCATGGCCAGTTCCGCCTGAGGGTCCAATAAGCTGTCGGCAACCGGGTTGGCTGACACCGCCTGTAAGGTCATCGGGGTAATAAAGGCTTTCGCGCCCTGGGTCATTACCACCCTGACATCGGCCCCCTGCTCTTTGAGGCGCCTGACCAGTTCCGGGGTTTTATAGGCTGCTATTCCGCCGGTGATCCCAAGAACAATTTTTTTGTCCTGAAGAATTTGCATAACCTGCTAATCTTAAAAATGTTTGCTGACAAGATAACATTATTGACGGTAAAAATCTCTTACCTATCGCTTTCTATCACTGCAAGGTTACGGAATAACTTATGTTAAAGGACTTGCCTGATCTCGAACGTCCCAGGGAAAAGTTACTGCATTTAGGGGCGGAAAGTTTAACCGATGCCGAGCTGCTGGCGATTTTTTTAAGAACCGGCGTCAAAGGCTGTCATGTGGTCGAGCTGGCGCAACAGCTGCTCAAAAATTTCGGCAGTATTTCCGGGATATACCGGGCGGAGCATGATGAGTTTTGCCAGCAACACGGCTTGGGCAGCGCCAAATTTGTGCAGTTGCAGGCCTGCCTGGAAATGTCGAAGCGTTACCTGGCGGAGCAAATGAATAACGGACAGGAGCTGCTTTCTTCCCAGGCCACCCGGGACTATTTAATTGCCGAATTACGCCACGAAACCCGGGAGATTTTTGCGGTGTTATATCTCAATAACCAGCACCAGGTATTGAAATTTGAACGCTTGTTTTTTGGCACCGTCGATGCCGCGGCGGTTTATCCGCGTATTGTGGTGGAGCAGGCGATAAAACATCATGCCGCGGCGGTGATCCTCAGTCATAACCATCCCTCCGGCCTGGCCGAAGCCAGTATTGCCGATAAACAAATCACCCAAAGGCTGATACAGGCGTTAAATTTAGTGGATATCCGGGTGCTGGATCACATGATAGTGGCCGGCGGCCATTGTTACTCCTTCGCCGAACATGGTGAGCTGGGTTAGCCTTTTTGAAGGAAAACAAGATAAAAACCCGTTAAAAAGCCTGAAAATTTGCAAGCTGGGAATATGGCTATTAGCTTTATAGTTAGGGCTAATTAACATGTGGTTGATTTTTGTGCGAGTTGCATTGAGTTAATAACGAGAGGGTAACCTGATGAGAGATGGTAGTAGTTTAGATATCGAACGCCGGGGGGCTTTTCGACTTGATATGGAAAAAGAACTGGTGGATGTTGGCTGGACCGATGGCGGCGGTCAGCAATACCTGAAAAAAGTCACTTGCGTTGACTTTTCCCGCACCGGGGTCAGGCTCGACAGTGATCAGCCTATTCCGCTGGAGACAAAAACCCATATATTATTTAAAGCGGCCAATCCCGGGAGTAAGTCTATGACCGGGAAAGTGGTGCGCTGTAAAGAGCAAGACAACGGCTGGTTTGAAATTGCATTACAGTTGGATGATTAGTCTTTGGCTATAATAAACAAATAAACCCGGCAGGTGACCATAAAGGACTGGCGATATGATGATATTAGTGGGTGGTGAAAAAGGCGGTAGCGGCAAGAGCTGCCTGGCGCAAAATCTGGCGGTATTTTTTGCCCGGGAAAAGGACGCCATTGTGCTTATGGTGGACTGCGATCCGCAAAGAACCACTTCCGACTGGATCCAGGCGCGTAATACCGATCCGACCTTGCCCGCCATTAACTGTATTCAACTTTATGGTAAAATACGCAATGACTTGCTGAGCCTGAACCAGCATTACGATCATGTGATTGTCGATTGCGGCGGCCAGGATAACCTGGCATTGCGCGCCGCGATGTCGGTGGCAGACCATGTGATCATCCCCTTAAGGCCCAAGCGCCGGGATTTGAAAACCGTGGCCCATATGGAAGATATGCTCAGTACCTGTAAAATGGTCAACCCGAAAATGCTCGCCTCTTTTGTGATCACTCAGTGTCCTTCTTTACCCAATCAGGCCAGCCGCATTCTGGAAGCCAAAGAAGTGTGCAGCTCCTACGGTATTAATGTGCTCGATGCCGTGACTTTTAGCCGTAATGTTTATGATGACAGTGAAGAAAAAGGCTCTTCGGTACTGGAAATCGATGCCGAGGGAAAAGCGGCCGGCGAAATCATTGCTATTGCCGAAGAGATACTGGCGATGAAACCGGACAACTCGCATGAGTTTAACTGATCTTAAAAAATCGAAAAAACCGACGGGGAAAAAGAAAAATTTCACCGTGGATGAATTTATCTCTGATGCGGAAAATTATGCCAAAGGTCAGCCGGAGATAGTGAGCACTGACACCAATGCCGAACTGAAAGAGCCGTTAACTTTGTCTCAGGCGATCTCTGAGGCCCAAAAACACCTTGCCCGACAAGAGCAGCAACAAAAGCCCGCCAAACCTTTTCGTCATGCGACTTTTACCTTAAGCGAAGAAGCGATAGCGCAGTTACAGCTGTTGGCTAATGAAAGCAAGCTGGCCAAATCCCACATTATTCGTATCCTGATTGCCGAGTTATGCAACCAGGAACAGCACGAGCAATTGAAAAAGCTGTTGTCATCTGATACTAATTGAAGCCGCCGGGGCGGTTTTCATTGCTGAGAACGCAGCTACCCGGCAAGAAATCCCGGTGTAAATTTGTCCATATAGACGTATTAAACAACAATATTTGTTGCAAAAACTCGCGATTTCTTTGGCTTTTATTTCTTTAATGTATTGAAATATCTGGTTAAATATATAGTTTTCACTTGTGGGCAGAGAAAAGCTGGCATTCATCATTTAGTTTCTCTATAATATGCCACCTTTTTCAGGATCCCAAGGCGACGGCCGTGGGGCAAGATAGCTCGAGCTGAAATTAATTTTGGAGTGACTCACATGTCTAAAGTTTGCCAAGTAACAGGCAAAAAACCAGTCGTAGGGAACAACCGTTCTCACGCAAGAAACGCAACTCGTCGTCGTTTCTTACCGAACCTTCAATCTCACCGTTTTTGGGTTGAAAGTGAAAATCGTTTCGTTAAATTACGTTTAACCCCTAAAGGTATGCGTATTATCGATAAAAAAGGCATCGATGCTGTATTAGCAGACATCCGTGCTCGCGGCGAAAAAGTTTAAGGAATTATTATGCGTGATAAAATTCGTTTAGTTTCCAGCGCCGGTACAGGTCATTTTTATACTACTGATAAGAATAAAAAGACTATGCCTGAAAAAATGGAAATCAAAAAGTTTGATCCAAAAGCACGTAAACACGTGATGTACAAAGAAGCTAAAATCAAGTAATTTTAGCCTTCTTGACAAAAACCCGGTTTTTACCGGGTTTTTTATTGCCTGAAATTCAGTATCATTAGGTTATTGGTAAACGAGACAGGTGTAGGGATGAAATTATCACGGGCCGGCTGGAATAATGTCATTATTTTTTCTGTGATGGCGATGATTTTACTGATCCACCAGATGAATAAAGGTCTGATGGAGCCGGGGGAAAATAACAGCGGCCAGGAAGTTTATATTATTGACCGCCACAGTGCGATCTTAACCCTGGAAGTCAACCAGCAGCTGGTGATTGAGCGTATCGGCCGTACCTGGCGTGCAACCCCTGCGATAATCACCGGCCAGGCGCTGGATCAGATGATGCTGGCCTGGCAGGATAATAGCGGCACTGTGGTAGAGGCGCCGGCGGGGCTGGAACAGGTCTCTTCCGTGGTGGTTACCCTGCATTTGGCGGGACAGGAGCAACCGCAAGTGTTTAGCCTTTATCCCGTGTCTGAACAGCTGTTTCTTTATCATCACAGCCAAAAGCTCTGGTTATCTTTGCCCTTGCCTATTTACCGCCAGTTGTTACCGCCGTCCCTGTTGTAGTGAGTATTTATGCCCGAATTACCCGAAGTTGAAGTGTGCCGCCTGGGGATCAGCCCCCATATTCTCGATCAGCAAGTCACAGATGTGATTGTCCGCAATGCCAGGCTGCGCTGGCCGATCCCTGATGAAGTCAAGCTGCTGGTGGGCCATAAAGTGCAGGCGGTGGATCGCCGCTCCAAATATCTGTTGATCCGTTTTGACACCGGCACCTTAGTGTTACATTTGGGCATGTCGGGTACTATCCGGGTGATCAGGGCGGATACGCCGGTGGCCAAACATGATCATTTTGATCTGGTTTTTGGCCACAACAGTGCCCTGCGCCTGAATGATCCCCGGCGATTCGGCGCGGTCTTATGGCTGGATCAGCATCAGGATGATTTGGGGCTGTTAAGTAAGTTGGGGCCGGAGCCGCTCAGTGACGATTTTGCTCATGGTTATCTTTATGCCAAGGCAAAAAACCGTAAGGTGGCCATTAAAACCCTGCTGATGAACAATCAAATCGTGGTCGGGGTCGGGAATATCTACGCCAATGAAGCCCTGTTCCAGGCGGGCATTTTACCGACCACGCCGGCCAATACCCTCAGCGAGCAGCGCTTGGATAAGTTAACGGATATTATCAAGGAAGTACTGAAAGCGGCGATCCGGCAGGGGGGCACCACCTTAAAAGATTTTACCCAGGCGGACGGGCGTCCCGGATATTTTGCCCAGTCACTCTTTGTTTATGGCCGGGCCGGAGAGCCTTGCCTGCAGTGCAGCAGCGAATTGCTGGAAGTAAGACAGGGTAACCGCAGTTCGGTTTATTGCCCCAGCTGCCAAAAGGATTAAACACAACTACTTTTGACAACCGGTTTCGCCGTTTTTGCGTAAGCTTTAACACTCTGGGGCTGCTTTAACTCTCGGGTGAACGAGATATGAGCGGGCCTGACATTCTTTGGTGTCAAATGGCAGAGCCCGATATTGGATACAATAGTTTTAAGCTTTAACGCTTTGGGTTAAGGCTGCTTTTACCACGGGGTGAACGAACTGACTGACGTCGCCCTGGTGCAAAGCGACTTCTTTCACCAGGGTGGAAGAGATAAAGGAATTTTCTTCCGCCGGCGTCAGGAACACACTTTCCAGCTCGGGGGATAAACGCCGGTTCATATTGGCCAGCTGGAATTCATATTCGAAATCCGATACCGCCCGCAAACCGCGGATCAGCACTTTAGCCTGGTTGGTTTTGGCAAAGTCCACCAACAGGCCGCTGAAACCGACCACAGTGACATTGCTCAGGTGCCGGGTGACTTGCTGGATCATATCGACCCGCTGCGCCAGTTCAAACCTGGGTTTTTTACTCGGGCTGGCAGCCACGCCCACGATAACTTCACTGAATAAATGGCTGGCCCGTTCAATCAGATCGGTATGGCCGTTGGTCACCGGATCAAAGGTGCCCGGGTAAATTGCTTTTATTGTCATAGCTGCGGTTTATTGCTTGGTGATGCTAATATTGTAAAGGGCTGGCTGGCGGAATAACAACCGGGATCTGCGACTTTTGTTAAAGTATTTACTCGAAAGCCTTTCCGTGAAGCATTTTTTGATAGTATGATAGAAAAATTACTGTGGGCATTATAAGAAGATAATAATATGAAGACGCGTGATAAAATAATACAAGCAAGTATTGCATTATTTAACGAGCAAGGGGAGCGTAATGTAACGACCAATCATATTGCCGCCCACCTCGGTATCAGTCCCGGCAACCTCTATTATCACTTTCGCAATAAAGAAGACATCATCTTATCGATTTATGAAGAATATGCCCGCAACCTGGTATTAGAGACTTTCCCCCAGGTCTCTCCCGATGTTAAACCCCTGGATGCCATCATTCTTTATATGGATGCCGTGTTCCAGGCAATGATGAAATTCCGCTTTTTCTACAGCAATTTACCTGTACTGTTGGCGAAAAATCCGAGTTTGCGCGATAAATATGTCAGCGTACAGCAATCTATCGCCGAGCGGGTCAGCCAGCTGCTGGTGTCCCTGCGCGACGCCGATATGATGGACTTTGATGTCGAAGAGCTGCCGGATATTGTCAGTATCTTACGTCTGGTAAATACTTTCTGGATCAGCTTCTACCAGACCCAGAATATCGATGTTGAAATCAACGATGCCGTTTTCTATCAGGGAGTCCTCAAAATTCTGGTGATCATACGTCCCTATATCACAGAGTCCGCCATGCCCGAATTTCTCAAAGCCAGGGAAATGTACCAGCAACGTTATATGAATGCCCTGCATGCGGCCTAGGGCATAAAATACTATTGGCTTTGGCGGTAACCTAGCATCAGCATATGCCAGTGCTGTTCTTGCCAGTGAAAGCCGGGTATTTTATTTTGTTCTTTGCGAAAAGATCTCAGTAACCTCTCCATATTGGCCTGCTGCCAGCTTGGCTTGGCTGCGCGCTGTTCGCCGCGGTCAAAATCGATCAGGAACACCTTATTTTCCCGGTCCAGTAAAATATTATGGCTATTTAAGTCATGGTGGTAGATGCCGTGATCATGAAAGCGCCGTATGGTGGCGCCGATATCAGCCCAAACGCTTTCATCAAGACCCTGGTCGCTTAATATACCCACCAGATCCCGGGCATCCTGAATGCGGGTGGAAAGCAGATCGGCGCGGTAAAACAGTCCCTGACGTTTCACCCTGTAGGCCACGGGCTGCGGCGCCGGTAAACCGAGTTGCTCCAAGGTTAACAATAAGGAAAACTCCCGGGCTGCCCGGGTATTTTTTTGTCCGCCGAACCAGTAGCTGTCTTTATTAAACCTGCCGATCAAACCGCCGCGGTAATAATGCCTGAGCACCCATTGTTGCTGCTGGTGCGAGATGAACCAGGTAGTCCCCCTGCCCTGGGCGCTGCCGCTGACGGCATTATGTTTTTGCCAGTAATGTTCGCTGAGCATCTCGGGGGAAAAATTGGCGATTTTTGCTTCGTCGTAGACACAGTAAACATTTTCCTGCTGTAAAACTTTTTCCCGGCAAGGTTTTACAATTGCTGGCTGGTTCAAGATAATAGCCCTAATTTTTTCTATTTAGCTGCCTATTGTGGTGATTCCTTCATGCCGGGTCAAATAACTGCTCCAAAAAATCTGTGTTTATTACGTTTATCTGCCATCGGCGATGTTTGCCATGCCGTGGCTATGGTGCAGCATATTCAGCGCCATTGGCCGGAGACGAAAATTACCTGGGTGATAGGTAAGATAGAAGCCAGCTTGTTGCAGGGACTGGACAATGTTGAGTTTGTTATTTTTGATAAAAAAGCCGGGCTGCAAGGTTACCGGGAGTTGCGTGCCCAGTTGAAGTCGCGGAAGTTTGATTTGCTATTGCATATGCAGGTCGCCTTAAGGGCCAGTCTGGCCAGCTTATGTATCCCCGCCAAGGTAAAAATCGGTTTTGACCGCAAGCGCGCCATTGAAGGACAGTGGCTGTTTACCAACAAACGCATTGCTGCCCAGGAGCATCCCCATGTGCTGGACGGCTTTATGGGGTTTGCCCGGGCGCTTGGCCTGGAACCGGCCCGTCCGCAATGGCAGATGCCGATCACAGATCAGGATATGCTCTGGGCCGGTGAGCTGTTTAGCGGTGAGCGGCCGCTGGCGGTGATTTGTCCCGCCGCCAGCAAGGCGGAGCGTAACTGGCATGCCAGGGGTTATGCCCAGGCAGCGGATCATTTAGCGCAGCTGGGTTTTTTACCCGTGATCTGCGGCGGCCCGACTGAACTTGAGCAGCAACTGGCGGCAGAAATCAGCAAGCTGAGCCAGAGCCGGGTGGAAAACCTGGTAGGCAAAACCAGTTTAAAACAGCTGCTGGCGGTGCTGAAACTGGCGCACCTGGTGATAGCCCCGGATACCGGACCGGCGCATATGGCGGTAACAGTCGGTACCCCGGTGATAGGTTTATATGCCCATAGCAACCCGCACCGTACCGGTCCCTATTTGTTCCAGCAATATGTGGTCAGCTGTTACCAGCAGGCGGTGCAAAAGCAATACGGGAAGCCCTTAAGTAAACTGCCCTGGGGCATCAGGGCCAAAGGCAGCGATCTGATGAATGATATCGCCATTGATCAGGTGAAAGATAAAATTCGCCAGCTGATCGCCGATCATTATCCGGAATTGAGCCAAGCGTAAACCGGCAACCAATTTAGGCTTTTTAGCTGTTTTCCGGTAATAGCTGACTTAACTGCTTGAGGCTAAAAGCACTTGCCCCCTGGTTTTGCCGGACAATGTGATAGCCATTCTCACCTAAGGTTTGCGCCTGCTGCGGCGACTCGAGCAGGTTTTGTACCTGCTGTGCCAGTGCTGTGCTGACATCTCCTGTTGCTGCCAGCTGGATCACCGCTTGTTCTTGAGTGAATTGTTGATGGATTTCAGCAAAATTGCTCATATCGCTGCCGACGATGACAGGTTTTTTAAACAAGGCGGGTTCCAGCGGGTTATGGCCGCCGATATGGCTGAAGGTGCCGCCGATAGTGACGATATCCGACAGGGCGTAAGCCGCCATCAACTCTCCCAGGGTATCTAACAGCCACACCTGGGTATCCTGCCCCAGGGGTTGATTGGCGGAGCGCTTGATGACCGATAAATCGGCATCCAGGCATAACTGATGGACTTTTTCAAAGCGCTCCGGGTGGCGCGGCACCAGCACCAGCAATAATTCAGGTACTTCAACACAGGCTTTCTTATAAGCCTCTACCATCAGTTGTTCGTCTCCCTCATGGGTACTGGCGGCGATCCAAACCGGTCCCCTGCTTGCCATCAGCCGGGATAATTCTTGTTGCTTATTGCTGATCTCAGTAGTTTGTGAGATATCGAATTTTAAATTACCCGATACCGTACACGTATCAGGGCTGGCTCCCAAAGCCAGGAAATTATCCCTGTGGGGCTGGCTTTGGGACAAGATGGCGGCAAAGCGTTTTAATGCCGGGGCAATTAACCAGCTTAGTTTGCGGTAATTTTTCATGGAGTTTTCAGACAAGCGGCCGTTAACAAGGAGTAAGGGGATATTTTTACCGGCGCTTTGGCTGATTAAATTAGGCCATAACTCGGTTTCCATAAATACCATGGCTTTAGGGGCGAGTTTGTGGAGAAACAGTGCGCTGCACGGCCAGATATCTAAAGGTAGATAACAATGCTGAACCCTGCCGGCAAAAAGTTTTTTTACTTGCTCTGAGCCGGTAGGGGTAAAGGTGGTAAGGGTGACCGGCAGTGTGGGGTAGGCTGCTAAAACCTGTTCAACAAAGGCTTTCAACGCCATGACCTCACCGACACTGGCGGCGTGGATCACTATGGAGCCTGGTTTTATGCCCCCGGGCACCAGTCCCAATCTTTCGCCCAGGCGTTGCCGGTATGCCTTATGCTTGGTTGAACGAATAAGCAGCACTATAATGATAACAGGCAGGTTTATTAGGAAAAATAAGCGGTAAAGTAATAATGCCAGGTGATATTTCAACATTTAGCCTTATAAAAGCAATTGAGCTTTATAAACTGGGAGATGGCAGGATTATCGCTGAGATTAGGTAATATCCAAAGTAAAAATATGCTGTTATCGTGTTTTAGGGATATCAGCTAAGCAACAAGGGCGGAGTAGTTATGGTAACGGATAAATCGAAAGTAGTTGTTTCCTGTGTTATGCCACGTGGTTTTCACGCTTTATTGTACCTTGTGCTCTTTGCTGTGTTGCTGATGACCCCAGTCTCCCAGGCAAAAGGTAGCCCCAGGTTGAGCCAGCTTTCACCGGCTGCGCCTGATAAAAACGCCGGACAGAGCGTCAGTTTCCAAACCCAGGATAAGTTTTTGATTCACGGTAATTATTTTCCCGGTGAAGAAGATGCGTCCGGGGCTTTGATCCTGCATGACTGCAACCGGGACAGCAGCCGTTATGCCGAGCTGGGCAAAACCTTGTCGGCAAACGGCTTACATGCCTTAACCATAGATTTGCGCGGTTTTGGCCGCAGTATTTCCGAGGAATTTTCCGAGCGTAAAATTCATCTGCGCGCCCAGGATATTACCACTTACCAGGGGCAACTTGCCGCCTTAAGGGCTTACTGGCATGACGATGTGATGGCCGCTTATCTGTATTTGCGTAAAAAAATTGAGCGCAGCCAGGGAATTTCCGTGGTGGCCAGCGGCTGTTCCTCGGTTCAGGCGGTGAGCCTGGCGGATAAAATGCACATTAATGCCATGGTATTGATCACCCCGATCATGGATTATGCCGATAAAGAGCGTTATAAGGAGTTGATGGATATTCCCAGCTATTTTATTAATTCTGCCCAGCATCTGGAGAGTTTTAAAACCGCCAAAGAGTTGTTTGAATGGAATGGTTCACGCAAGTCGAAAAGCCAGATTTTTAAAGGCAATCGGGTGGAGCAGGCGTTGTTAAATGCCAACCATTACCTGGTGGAAGACATTACCTTGTGGCTGAAAATGAACCAGTGACCCGCCCCGGTTACCCCCGACAAGCCCTGTCTTTGTTGTCCGCCATGAATATTTTCATGGCTGGTTTTCAAAAATATCGATTTGTAACACAGATCGGACTATACCTGAGCAAAAATTATCGTACAATACGGACAATTTATTAGTCGATACCGTTTGTTTAGCGTCTCTTTTTTTATACCTGTGCTGTAACAGCATGTTTAGCTATGAAAGTCTTGCTAACGGACGGTGAATCATCATTAGTTAACTGCCGAGGCGTTTATGTCATCGAATTTTTATAGTCACCTGCAAACAGAGTTGCAACAAGTCAAAGAAGACGGTTTATACAAGGATGAGCGGGTGATCACCAGTGCTCAGCAAGCGCAAATTGCCGTGAATACCGGCGAAAAGGTTATTAATTTTTGCGCCAATAACTATTTGGGCCTGGCTAACCACCCGGATCTGATCGCCGCGGCCAAGCAAGGGCTGGATGAGCACGGCTTTGGTATGGCCTCGGTGCGTTTTATTTGCGGTACCCAGGATATTCATAAAACCCTGGAGCAGAAACTCAGTGATTTCCTCGGCATGGAAGACACTATTTTATATTCTTCCTGTTTTGACGCCAATGCCGGTTTATTTGAAACCTTGTTGGGGCCGGAAGATGCCATTATCAGTGATGCCCTAAACCATGCCTCCATTATTGACGGCGTGCGTTTATGTAAAGCGAAACGTTTCCGTTATGCCAACAACGATCTGGCTGAGCTGGAAAAATGCCTGCAACAGGCGGATGAAGCCGGGGCCCGCTTTAAATTGATCGCCACCGACGGTGTATTCTCTATGGACGGCGTGATCGCCAACTTAAAAGGCATTTGCGATCTGGCGGATAAATACAATGCCCTGGTGATGGTCGATGACTCCCACGCGGTGGGTTTTGTCGGCGAACAGGGACGGGGCAGCCATGAACACTGTGAAGTGATGGGCCGGGTAGATATTATTACCGGTACTTTAGGCAAGGCCATGGGCGGTGCTTCCGGCGGTTATACTTCAGGTAAGAAAGAAGTGATCGACTGGTTACGTCAGCGTTCACGTCCGTATTTGTTCTCTAACTCGCTGGCGCCGGCGATTGTTAATGCCTCCATTAAAACCCTGGAATTATTGGCGGATGGCGATGCCTTAAGACAAAAATTAAAAACCAATGCCAGCTACTTCCGCGAGCAGATGGAAGCGGCGGGCTTTACCTGTGCCGGCGCCGACCACGCCATTATCCCTGTGATGCTCGGCGATGCCAAAGTTGCCGGTGAAATGGCCAACCGTTTATTAAGCGAAGGCATTTATGTGATCGGTTTTTCTTTCCCGGTTGTGCCAAAAGGCCAGGCGCGTATCCGCACCCAGATTTCTGCCGCCCACAGCAAAGAGCAGCTGGACCAGGCGATAGCAGCCTTTATCCGTATCGGTAAAGACATGGGCCTTGTCTAAAATAAAGCTAAAAAAGCGAATACAAGCTACAACAGTACAAGCCAAGCAAATTAAAATGTGAGCCGGGGCTGCCCGAGAGCGGCAGACCCTAAGGAATATTCTCACCGGTTAAGGGATAGCCTGAATGTTGGAGCACAATTGAGGCTATTATTTTAAGGCCGACAGTTAAGGTCTTATCACAGGTAAAAGTAATGAAATCACTGGCAAAACTCAAAGCAGAACCCGGGATCTGGATGACCAAAAGTGTCAAACCTAAGCTCGGGCATAATGATCTGCTGATTAAAATTAAGAAAACCGCCATTTGCGGTACCGATATTCATATCTACAACTGGGACGAGTGGTCGCAAAAAACCATTCCCGTGCCTATGGTGGTGGGGCATGAATATGCCGGTGAAGTGGTCGGTATCGGCCTGGAAGTAAAAGGTTTTGAAATTGGTGACCGGGTGTCCGGCGAAGGGCATATTACCTGTGGCCATTGTCGCAACTGCCGCGGCGGCCGGACCCATTTGTGCCGTAATACCATAGGGGTCGGGGTGGATCGCGCGGGAGCTTTTGCCGAATACCTGGTGATCCCCGCCTATAACGCCTTTAAATTACCGGATGAAATCTCCGATGATCTGGCGGCAATTTTTGATCCCTTCGGTAATGCCGTACATACCGCTTTATCTTTTGATCTGGTCGGTGAAGACGTCTTGATCACCGGCGCCGGTCCTATCGGCATCATGGCGGCTGCCGTGGCTAAACACGTCGGCGCGCGCCATGTGGTGATCACGGATGTGAACGACTACCGCCTGGAACTGGCGATGAAAATGGGCGCGACCCGGGCGGTGAATGTTGCCAAGCAAAACTTAACCGAGGTCATGTCTGAGCTGGGCATGAGTGAAGGTTTTGATGTCGGCATGGAAATGTCCGGTGTACCGGCGGCCTTTACCGATATGCTGGAAAACATGAATAACGGCGGCAAGATTGCCATGTTGGGTATTCCCGGCAAGGATATGGCCATTGACTGGAGCAAGGTTATCTTTAAGGGCCTGACCATCAAAGGTATTTATGGCCGGGAAATGTTTGAAACCTGGTATAAGATGGCCAGTTTAGTCCAGTCGGGATTGGATTTATCGCCGATTATTACCCATCATTTTAGTATTGATGACTTTCAGCAAGGCTTTGATGTGATGCGTTCGGGTCAGTCGGGCAAAGTCATTCTCAACTGGGAGGATGAATAAATGTCGCAGGATGATACCCGGTTTAAGCATTTTAAAACCAGTGACTTGCATCAGGTTTTGGCCGGTGGCGAGTTTACTGTGGTTGATATCCGCGATCCGGCCTCGTTCCAGGCCGGTCATATTCCCAAGGCGGTGCATCTGAGCAATGAATCCCTGGCGGATTTTCTGCGCAGCGCCGATCCCGATGCCCCTGTGGTGGTGTGTTGTTATCACGGCATTTCCAGCCAGCAGGCGGCGCAATACCTGATCAGCCAGGACTTCACCGATGTCTATTCGTTAGACGGCGGTTTTACCGAATGGCAGCAGGTCTACCCCGATGATGTTGAACACTCATGACTGAGCAGCCGCTGCAGGCACTGGTAGAGATTAACCAGCAGGCCATCGCCTTATTATTCGTTAATCACCTTACCAGTCTGGGGATCCGGGCTGAGGCGGTGAGCGAGCAGGATGTGTATGTGGTCTATTGCCCGGCGGATAAAATTTCCCAGGCGAAAGCGGAATTTGAGCAGTTCAGCCAGCAGCCCTATCACCCCAAGTACCAGCAGGCGGCGTGGCAGCATGGCAATGCCGGACAGGTGCAGGCCAATGGCCCGTCGTTGCTGGCAAGTTTCAAAGAGCATTTTCTTGCCCATGCCGGGATAGTGACCTTAACGGTGTTTGCCTTATGCTGGCTGGTTTTTCTGGCCAGTTTATTCGGCGGCGCCCGTCATATTTTCAGTTATCTGCAGTTTTATCCGCAATTCTCCTGGGCGGCGTTTGTTGATCAGCCGCTTAGGCTATTGGGACCGGCGTTTTTCCACTTTTCCTGGTTGCATATTGTCTTTAATACCATGTGGTGGTGGCAGCTGGGGGGCAGCGTTGAAAAAATCCTGGGCAAAGGGGTGTTAGTCCATCTATTGCTCTTGTCGGCGATTGCTTCCAATGTCGGGCAATACCTGGTATCCGGGGCTAATTTCGGCGGCTTGTCCGGCGTGGTTTATGGCCTGGTGGGTTTTGTCTGGTGGATGGGCTGGCTGGCGCCGGAAAAAGGGTTGTTTTTATCCAAACCTTTGGTGGGTTTTTTACTGTTCTGGCTACTGCTCGGGTATGCCGATGTCTTACCGATCAATATGGCCAACACCGCTCACTTGCTCGGGCTGATCAGCGGCTGTTTGCTTGCGGTAGCGCAGGCGGTGTGGAAAAAAGATACTTGATTATTATGGCTTAAAACAAGCAGGCAGTTATGCCTGCTTGTTTATGCTTTTAAAGGTTTAGTTATCCAGCCACTGGGTAAAGAGTAACTTTTTCACTAAAGGTTTGCCGGTTTCCTGGGTCAGTAAATTCTGTACTTTAAGCTCGCATAAACGCTGGATTTCCGAGCGGCCGCGGATGGATTTTATTTTTTCTTCCGGCTGCTGGCCGATAATGGTAATGATGGCATCGCGCAGCAGCGGCGAATGGTGCTCAACCACTTCAAAATTATTGGGGCCTTCGATCATCAGCTCTACCGTCAGGCGCACATAACCCATTTTTTTCTTGACCGCGACATAGTTGGTCACGATTGCCGGCTCGAAACCATAATAAACGTAATCGGCTGCTTTGGTTGTCGGTAAGGCGAACAGACAGACAAAAAACAAAAGAGATTTTTTCATAATGGTCAACATGTGTTTCGTGATAAGAGAAAAGTCCTTGGCGCTATAATAACCTGATTTTTGGTTAAATAGTCTAGCATTTTCATAAAAAACTGTTTTTTATTTAATGCTGTTAACAAGATAAGCCGTTAACAGGGCCAGGCAGTAAATTCTGTACTGCCTAAGGGATTCATTATGGGAAAGCTCAAAACCCTGATATCATGTGCGCGTTTAAGTTAACAGTCTACTAATATCAATGGCGATGAGTGAACAACATATTTTATTTCCGGTAACCCTGGACGTGCGTTGGCAAAGGCCGGCGGCTTATGCTTTACATGCCGGTTTGTCTGACTGGTTGCTTGCTCCCGGCTCCCTAACCGCAAGATTAAAGCAGTTATGCTCACACTTTCGGGTTGAAGTACTGGGGCAAGAAATGTTGCCGTGCAGCGCGGCAGAAGCCCATGGCGATATCAAAGCCGGCGATCAGGTGCTGGTGCGGGAAGTGATACTTTATTGTGATGATGTGCCTCAGGTTTTCGCCAGAAGCTTATTGCCGTTAACCAGCTTAACCGGCAGTGAGCGGCAACTGGCCCACCTGGGGGAGCAACCCCTGGGACAGGTACTGTTCAACAGCCCCGATTTAGAGCGTAAAGATATCGAGATCGCCTGTCTGGACCGGCAAAGCCCGGTGGCCGCCTTGACCCGGATGATGGCGCTTGAAGATACCACTGAGCTTTGGGGCCGCCGTTCGTTATTTTACCTGCAGCAAAAGCCGATTATGGTGGCGGAAGTTTTTTTACCCGGTGCCTTTGCCTATCAGGAAGCTGCGGTCGTTTAATGTCTTAGATCCAGACCATGGGTGAGTGAGCACCTGTGGCTTGCAGGAGTTTTTGTTTTGGTAAATGATATTGCCACTAAGTGGCGGGGCGTGGTTGAGATCACCCGCTTGAATAAACCCATCGGCAGTTATCTTTTGCTGTGGCCGACTTACTGGGCCTTATGGGTGGCGGCCGGCGGCTTCCCCGGACTGGAATTGCTGGTGATTTTTAGCCTGGGGGTTTTTGTAATGCGCAGCGCCGGTTGCGTCATCAATGATTTTGCTGATCGCAAGGTGGACGGCCAGGTGGCGCGCACCAGCGGCCGGCCTTTGATCACCGGCTTGATCAGCGAAAAAGATGCCCTGGCGTTATTCGGCTTTTTATTGGGTATTGCCCTGGCGCTGGTGTTATCCCTGAGCTGGTTCACGATACAACTTTCTTTTATTGCCCTTGCCCTGGCAACGGCCTATCCCTTTATGAAGCGTTATACCCATTTGCCCCAGGTGGTGCTGGGGGCAGCCTTTAGCTGGGGTATGATCATGGCCTTTGGCGAACTTGAGGGCAGGGTACCGACGGTGGCCTGGTTATTGTTCGCCGCCAATCTGTTATGGACGGTGGCTTACGATACCATGTATGCCATGGTAGATCGGGACGATGATCTCAAGATCGGGGTGAAATCCACCGCGATATTATTTGGCCGCTTCGACAAGCGTATTATCGGTTTGTTGCAGGTATCCACATTAGCCTTGCTGGTACAGGTAGGTGAGATGCTTGCCATGGGCTGGCCTTATCATTTGAGTCTGGTGATTTGCGGCGGTCTGTTTTGTTATCAGCAAATGCTGATCAGCGGCCGTAAGCGCGAGTTGTGTTTTCAGGCCTTTTTAAATAATCACCTGGTGGGGTTAGTGATCTTCACCGGTTTCTTTATCGAATACCTTTAATTCCGGTTTTTCGTTAAATGGCCGGGCAGTTCGCTGCCCGGCGGGCATCAGCCGTTAGCGGGCGATGCTTTGCAACACCTCGATATCCACCAGGTTGGTGACGATAGATTTCAGCTCCGCCAAGCCTGTGCTCTCGATTAAGCGTCCCTGTTCATCGACACCGATATAACCTTGCTCTTTCATGGCATTGATCAAGGTGCCCTGGGCTTTTTTATCGATAAATTCCGGGGCATTGATATTGCTGAGCACCGACAGGCGTTTGGCGATGGCGACGACTTTTTCTTCCAGATCACCTTTGCCTACCGGTGCCAAACGGCATACCAGGGAAGTGATGATGGTAAACCTTTGCAGGGTTTCATCGACACATTCTCCCATTAGCCGTACTTTGGTACGCAACTGGGTGTCATCGGTGAGGGACCAGAAACCGGCCTTGCTTTGTTTGGCAATGTCTTGCCGGCCAAGGAAAGCTAACACCTGCTCAACCTGCTGCGCCACCGTTGGCTCATCCTGCCATAAAAACAGATCGCTCTTGCTCAGGGCAATAATTCTCTGGATTTGTTCAACCAACTCGTTGTGATTGATTTTTGGGGTGAATTCCAGGATACGGCATACCAGGGAAGGCAAGACATAGGTATGTAAGATGTTGTTGCGGTAATAACGCATCTCCAATACCGAGGAACCGGTCAGGGAAACAATGGCGCCGAAGCTGTCTTCGCTGACGGTAACCTTGCCTAACTTGATCACATGGGCCAGTAACTCGCGGCCGTTTTCTTGTGGCACTGTCAGCAAGTCGCTGTATGGCGCCTGGCGTTGCATATCCAGGAAGAAGTCGAGCTGGGCTTCCAGTTGTGCTTTGGACAGGGCCTTGTTTTCCGATGACTGTAAAATCAGTGCCGTCAGGGCAACACCGTTTAAGGCGGCAGAGCGGTTGACCGAGGTCATCACCTGGTTGGCCAGCACATTGACACTCGGGGTCAACCAGCTGGGTTTTTGCGGATCGATCGGGTCGATGGCTGACTTCCAGTCGGGCACCTGCTGGTTCAGGAACTGGTTGATATTCATCGGCTGGCCGAAATTAACATAACCCTTACCGTAATTGCGCAGGTTTTTGATCGCCTTAAGCACGCCGAAGATGGATTCTTTTTTCTTCTGGCTGCCGCTTAATTCCTTGTGGTAGGTACCGACTTCCATCACATGCTCATAACCTATGTAGACAGGCACAAGGGTTAACGGCCTGTCTATGCCCCTGAGCAGGCTTTGGATGGTCATGGCCAGCATGCCGGTTTTCGGCGCCAGCAAACGGCCGGTACGGCTGCGGCCGCCTTCGGAGTAATATTTGACCGAATAGCCGCGTTCAAACAACAAACCCAGGTATTCGCGGAAAATCGTCGAATAAAGGCGGTTGCCGCGGAAACTGCGGCGAATGAAAAACGCCCCGGCTTTACGGAAAATCGGTCCGGCGGGCCAGAAATTCAGGTTAATGCCGGCAGCGATACGCGGGGTGACCAGGCCTTCATGGTAGATAACATAGGTGAGCAGCAGGTAATCCATATGGCTGCGGTGGCAGGGCACATAGATGATCTCATGGCCGTCCTGGGCAAGTTCACGCAAGACTTTGGCATTCTTGACTTCGATGCCGTCATAGAGGCGGTTCCATAACCAGCTGAGCATGCGTTCGCCGAAACGTATCATGGAATCGCGGTAATCACCGGCAATTTCATCCATGATCGCCAGCGCCTGTTTTTTCACTTTCGCTTCATCAAGCCCTTTATTTTTCACCTCGTCGGCGATCAGCCGCTTGATGGACGGGTTGGCAAACAGGGCGGTAAACATCTGTTGCCTGTGCATCAGGCGCGGGCCGGTGGCGGCTATGGTCTGGCGGTAAAAATGGAAACGGGCCACACGCATAAATTTATGGGCGGTGCGTTCGTCATGGCCGTGCTTGTCTACCATATAACGGAACGACAGGGCTTGGCTAAAACGCACTAAAGTATGGCGTCCGAGGAAGAGGACGATAAAAAACTTGCGCAGCCAGTTCGGGGATTCCTGATCCGCGAGTAAGGTGCCGACATTGGCATCGTTTTTTTCCTTGGCCGGGGTGCGTCCCCAGATCAGGTTGGCGGGGATCAGCCGGGCATCGAGTGCTTCGTCCAGGTGATGCTGGTTTAATATTGCCAGCCCCTGGCTGGTGGCGGTGGTTTTACCGGCTGTACCCCAGGGCAATACCGAAGAGGGTTTTTCCAGACATAAGGTGCGGGGGAATAACTTGTCCCCCAGCTTGACCTGGCCCAGGGGATCCGGCAGCTTTTGCTGCTTACAGGCGCTTTGCAGCGCCAGCAGATCGCTGGCGCTCTGGTAGCGCACGATATAGAAAATCGGCTTTTCGGGCACAGCAGCGGCGGATTTATCCTGGTTGTCAGGAACGATTTTACAGCGGACTAATAGGCGTACCGGCAGTTTTAATAATAAATAAAATAATGAACGTAGTGCTAACATATTGTTTCGACCAGCTTTATCAAGGGCGACATTTTAACACCCTTAAATTAACTTGTCCTTATAGCAAATAGATTAATTCCTGGTCGTTTTTGTTGAAGCCGCTTTAGTTTATTCCGCTTTCCTGTTAGCTTAGCGGCGGGCCGGGCTTATCTCAGGATGTCATCAGTGAAAAAAATTGCCGTGTTTGTCGATGTGCAAAATATTTATTATACCTGTCGCCAGGCGTACCGGCGGCAGTTTAATTACCGTCGTTTCTGGCAGCAATTAAGTGGGCAGGGGGACATAGTGGTTGCCAATGCCTATGCCATCAACCGCGGCGACGAGCAGCAACAAAAATTCCAGAGTGCTTTGAAACATATAGGTTTTAACGTCAAGCTAAAGCCGTATATCCAGCGCAGCGACGGCTCTGCCAAGGGGGACTGGGATGTCGGCATCACCTTGGATGTGATGGATGTTGCCCAAACCGTAGATACGGTAGTCTTGCTGTCGGGGGACGGTGACTTTGATTTGCTGTTAACCAAAATCAAGCAGGATTACCAGGTGAACAGCCAGGTATACGGCGTGCCTCAGTTAACTGCGGCCTCCCTGGTGAGCGCCGCCGATGACTTTATTGCCATTACCCCGGCACTGCTCCTGTAGTTAAAAGGCTGCGGCTAAAGGGTTTTATTGGCAATAAAAACCATTCATATTAAGACAATAGTTGCGTTTATCCGAAGGCTGTATATACTGACAGTATACATTACTGTACAGAATAACAGGATACTTATGCGCCCGTTAACGCCAAGACAATCACAGATATTTGATTTGATTAAGGAAAAAATTTCTGAAACCGGTATGCCGCCGACGCGTGCCGAAATCGCCGATTTCTTTGGTTTTAAATCCGCCAATGCCGCCGAAGAGCATTTAAAGGCGCTGGCGAAAAAAGGTTTTATTGAAATGTTGCCGGGTACGTCCCGTGGCATACGTCTGGCGGAAGAATATGTCGAAGAAACCGGTTTGCCTCTGGTGGGACGCGTGGCCGCCGGTGAGCCTATCCTGGCCCAGGAGCATATTGAAGACAGATACCAGATCGATGCCAATTTGTTTAAACCGGCGGCGGATTATCTGCTGCGGGTAAACGGCGAAAGCATGAAAGATATCGGTATCATGGACGGTGATTTATTGGCGGTGCATCAGACCCAGGATGTCCATAACGGTCAGGTAGTGGTGGCCCGTGTGGAAGATGAAGTGACGGTGAAACGTTTTAAGCGTGAAGGCAATGTCGTGTATTTACACGCGGAAAATGAGGCATTTTCGCCGATCAAAGTGGATTTGAGCGCCGGACATTTTAATGTCGAAGGCATAGCGGTAGGGGTGATCCGCTCCGCCGACTGGATGTAAATGATATCGGGTTGCGTCAGCTATTGGCGCAACCTTGAGTTATCACTTCCAGGTACGGGTTTTAGCCTGGCCTCCAGGGCCGAACTCTCTACTTAGAACACCTCATCCAGAGCTGTCTAGCAAAATCCTCTGTTATTTTAAATGCCCAGTTGTCCTAAATTTCCTGTTATTGCTCACTTTTTATCGGCCTGTTTCGCGGTTTTTTACCTGGTTATTACTGAATAGGAATCATTCAGGGTAGGCTGTTTTTTAAACAGATGTTTACTTTTGCTATTTTTTAACTGAGACGTCCGTTATTTTTATTTTCCTGTTTTTGATGAAATTTTTCTAAAAATTTTTTGACTTTTTATAATTTTATGAACTGCTCTCCAAGGCTTGTCTTGTCTGCTTTTTGAACGCCTTTTGCGTTATTTTTATTCTCTGCTATGTCGCCGACTTAGAGTGCTAACTCTACTGTATTTATTCGGTTTTTTTTTGATCTAAATCACAAAAGGCTAGACGCTGACCGATTTTTGGGTAATTCTAGAACAGAATTCAATCAAGGAATGATTCGAGAAAATAGTAAAGGCAAAGGGGTTTGGTTTAGCCAAAACTCCCTTTGGATAACAACAAGAATAAATAACAGAATTCGAAATGGCGAGCCGCGTAGTACTCTGTGTTTTTGTTTTCTGTTTTTTGCATTTTTATCAGGACAGAGGAGATGTCGAGTGAACAGACGTAACCTGGGGGCGCTGGTCACGGGAAGTATACTTTCCGGATCGGCATGGGCAGATTCGCAGTTAAATCTGACCCAAGGCGTAACAGAAATCAGTAGGCAGGTATATGATCTCCATATGCTGGTGCTCTACATCTGCACTGCCATCGGCATTGTAGTCTTTGCGGCAATGTTTTGGTCCATGGCGTTTCATCGTCATTCCAAGGGGGTCAAACCGGCGACTTTCCATGAAAGCACCAAAGTTGAGATGCTTTGGACCGCAATTCCCATTCTTATCTTAATCTCCATGGCGGTTCCCGCCACCAGCACCTTGATTGATATGGAAAACAATGATGATGCCGATATCACAGTGCAGATCACCGGATCTCAGTGGAAATGGCATTATAAATATTTTGATCAGGATATAGAGTTCTATTCCGTGTTATCCACACCCAGGGAGCAATACGAAAATCTTGACGGCAGCTCGGCCGCCAAGGGGGAGCATTACCTGTTGGAAGTGGATAAGCCCCTGGTGATTCCCGTCAATAAAAAAGTCCGTTTCTTAATTACGTCGGATGATGTTATTCATTCCTGGTGGATCCCCGCCTTTGCGGTAAAACAGGATGCCAACCCGGGCTTTATTAACGAAGCCTGGACTAAGGTGGATGAGCCGGGCATCTACCGCGGCCAGTGCGCCGAGTTATGCGGTAAAGATCACGGTTTTATGCCGATTGTGGTCGATGTCAGATCCGAAGCGGATTATGCCCTTTGGCTGAAAGAGCAGGAAATGCTGATCGCCCAGGCCGCGGCAGCGGAAAAAGCGTCTTTGAGCGCTGAAGCTTCTATGGATGAGCTGATGCAGCTCGGTGAGCAGCTCTATATTGCCAATTGTGCCGCCTGTCACCAGATCAACGGCGCCGGCTTGCCTCCGGCCTTCCCGGCCCTGAAAGACAGTCCGATCGCGTTAGGCGATGTTAACGCCCATATCGATATCGTTTATAACGGCAAGGCCGGCACCGGCATGCAGGGTTATGGCAAACAATTCAGTTTAAAAGAAATTGCCGCGGTAGTGACCTATGAGCGTAATGCCTGGGGCAACAATACCGGGGATGCGGTACAGGCCTCGCAGGTGAATGCGGTTGCGGGGGATGTCAGTGCCGACAGCGAGCCGGTCAAGGCGGCAGCGGAAGCAACACCGGCAGCACCAGTGGCTGAAGAGCCTGCGGCAGAAGAAGATCTGAATAAGGTCTATAGCATGGATGAGCTGATGGCCATGGGAGAGCAGGTTTACAACACCAGCTGTGTCGCCTGTCACCAGCCCACAGGTTTAGGCTTGCCGCCGGCATTTCCCGCCCTTAAAGGCGGCGCCATCACCACAGGAGATAAAGCGGGCCATATCGATATGGTGCTTAACGGCAGCGCGAAAAATCCGGCAATGCAGGCCTTTAAAGCTCAGTTAACAAAAACACAAATTGCCGCCGTGGTGACCTATGAAAGAAATGCCTGGGGCAACAATACCGGCGATCTGGTTCAACCGGCAGACATTGACGCTGCAAGTGCGAAGTAGGGGGAAAGGAAATGACTACAGAAGTTATACATGATTCGCACCAAGGTGATGAACATCATGATCATAAAATGACCGGCTTTAAACGCTGGTTATATACCACCAACCATAAAGATATCGGCTCTATGTATTTATGGTTCTCGTTTATCATGTTGCTTATCGGCGGCGCTATGGCCATGGTGATCCGGGCGGAATTATTCCAGCCGGGGCTGCAGATTATCGAACCGGACTTTTTTAACCAGATGACTACGGTCCATGGCCTGATCATGGTCTTTGGCGCCATTATGCCTGCCTTTACCGGGCTGGCCAACTGGATGTTGCCTATGATGATAGGGGCGCCGGATATGGCGCTGCCCAGGCTCAATAACTGGAGTTTCTGGATATTGCCTTTTGCCTTTAGCATCTTGCTGGCATCGTTTTTTATGGAGAGCGGCGCGCCGAATTTCGGCTGGACCTTCTATGCCCCGTTATCGACTACCTATAGCAACGGCAGCACGGCCTTCTTTGTTTTCGCTGTGCATATTATGGGGATCTCCTCCATTATGGGGGCGATCAATATCGTGGTCACCATCATGAATATGCGTGCCCCGGGTATGACCTATATGAAGATGCCGCTGTTTGTCTGGACCTTCTTTATAACCGGTTACCTGCTGATAGCGGTGATGCCGGTGCTGGCGGGGACCGTGACTATGGTGTTGACGGATACCTATTTCGGCACCACCTTCTTTGATGCTGCCGGCGGCGGCGATCCTGTGATGTTCCAGCATATTTTCTGGTTCTTCGGGCATCCGGAAGTGTATATCATGATCTTGCCGGCGTTCGGCATTATCTCTACCACCATTCCGACCTTCTCCCGCAAGCAACTGTTCGGTTACAGCTCTATGGTGTATGCCACCGCGTCTATTGCCTTTTTGTCCTTTATCGTCTGGGCGCACCATATGTTTACCACAGGCATGCCGCTGTTTGGCGAGTTGTTCTTTATGTATTGTACCATGCTGATTTCCGTGCCCACCGGGGTTAAGGTCTTTAACTGGGCGGCGACTATGTGGCGCGGCGCCATCAGTTTTGAAACCTCTATGCTGTTTTCTGTGGCCTTTGTGGTGTTATTCACCATAGGCGGTTTTTCCGGTCTGATGCTGGCGTTAACGCCGGTGGATTTCCAGTATCACGATACCTATTTTGTGGTTGCCCACTTCCATTATGTGCTGGTGACCGGCGCCCTGTTCTCTATTTATGCCGGCGTCTACTACTGGTTGCCGAAATGGACAGGTTATATGTACAACGATGCCTTAAGTAAGTGGCATTTCTGGTGCTCGCTGATCTCGGTGAATATTTTGTTCTTCCCGATGCACTTTTTGGGGTTGGCGGGTATGCCGCGCCGGATCCCGGACTATGCCCTGCAGTTTGCCGATTTCAATAAATGGGTCAGTATCGGCGGTTTTGCCTTTGGTTTGTCGCAATTGATCTTCCTGGTCTTGCTGCTTAAATGCATCAAAGGCGGCAAAAAAGCCGAGGCTAAACCTTGGGACGGTGCCGATGGCCTGGAATGGACGGTTGCCAGTCCTGCGCCTTACCACACCTTTGAAGTACCACCGAAAATTAAATAAGGGCTAAACACTATGGATAACGTACCTGAGCAAAACAAGCAAAAGCAGGCGATCAATAACACCATTAAAAAGTTGGTGGTCTTGGTGTTTGCCATGTTCGGTTTCGGTTTTGCTTTGGTGCCTTTATACGATGTGTTTTGCGATATTACCGGCCTTAACGGCAAAACCTCGACCGAGGCGGCCAGTGTTAAGGGGGCCGGTGTCGATAGCGAACGTACCGTGACCGTACAATTTATCAGCCGCACCGCCCAGGGCATTCCCTGGCAGTTCGAACCTATGATAAATGAAGTGAAAGTACATCCCGGTGAAATGAAATTTGTTAAGTTTTACGCGAAAAATCAGTCGATGCGCGACATCGTCGGTCAGGCGGTGCCTTCGGTATCGCCGGGTAGGGCGGCCAACTATTTTCAAAAAATAGAATGTTTTTGTTTTAACCACCAGCCGCTTAAGGCCAACGAAGAGGTGGAAATGGCGTTGCAGTTTTATGTTGATGAAGAACTACCGGAAGACGTATCAACATTAACCCTTTCCTATACCTTATATGATGTTACGGAAAAGTCTGATTCATAACGTTATTTAACGCGAAATAGGCGTGAAACAGGGGAATAGTGATGACAACGAAAGAGTATGAAACTTATTATGTCCCGGCCCAGAGTCACTGGCCGATTGTCGGGGCCATAGCATTATTTTTAATTGCCGTCGGGGCGGGGGAATATGTCTCCAACCTGAAAAGTGAAGAAGGCAGCTTCGGCGGTTATGTGCTGCTGGCGGGCATTGCCCTGGTCATTTATATGATGTTCGGCTGGTTTAATAATGTGATCACCGAGTCCATGTCCGGCAAGTACAGCCACCAGATGGACGGCTCTTTCCGTCAGGGTATGAGCTGGTTTATTTTTTCCGAGGTGATGTTTTTTGCCGCTTTTTTCGGCGCCCTGTTATATGCCCGGGTATTTTCTGTGCCCTGGCTCGACGGCGCCGGCAATAACTTTATGACCGGGGAAGTTTTGTGGCCGGAATTTACCGCCACCTGGCCGTTGATCAAAACGCCGGACGGCACGGAAACCACCGCCATGGGCTGGTACGGCTTACCATTGCTTAATACCATTTTGCTGTTGACCTCATCCATTACCGCTCACCTGGCCCACGTCGCCCTCGAAGAAGGCAAGCGTCCTATGGTGAAATTCTGGCTCGGATTAACCGTGCTGCTCGGGGTGGTGTTTTTATTCTTCCAGGTGATGGAATATGCCCACGGTTATTCCGATGAAATGAAGTTATATCTCGATAGCGGCATCTATGGCAGTACCTTTTATATGCTGACCGGCTTCCACGGCATGCACGTTACCCTGGGCACCATAATGTTGTTTGTGGTGCTGCTGCGGGTATTTAAAGGGCACTTTACTTCGGATAACTTCTTTGCCTTCCAGGCGGCAAGCTGGTACTGGCACTTTGTTGATGTTGTCTGGGTGATGTTATTCGTTTTTGTTTACATCTTATAGGCACAGGGCGTGCAGGGGAGTTTGTTCCTGCACGCCGCAAGTTTAGCGAACCCGGGCTAAAAAGGGCGCGGGTTCGGGGTAATAATACCGGTTAATATGCCCAGCAGTAACAAGATCACCAGTACCACGGAAGCCATCAGCCGCCGGCCGATAAATTTCGTCATCGAAGGTTTTTCAGGATCGTTTTTATTCATGATAAACAAGGCCCTGAATAAGTTGTACACCATAAAGGCAAGTAAACCTATAACTATGATTTTGAGATACATAAAAACCTCCTTTTCCCTGTGCTTTACTAAAAACGGCTCTGATGGTCAGTGCAAGTTTATGAGTTTGCATGAATAACACTCTGCATCAAAAAGCCCCGGGTTATTTGTTGTGGTTGTTGTTTACCTTGCTGGTATTTTCCTCATTAATCAAGCTTGGTGTCTGGCAATCTCAGCGGGCAGAGGAAAAAGAGCAGAGATTAACACGCATTTCCCAATATCAGTTAGAGGATGCCCGGCCGTTAACCCAAGTATTGGCGCTTGAGCAGCAGGGACTGGATATTAATGATATGCCGGTATTGCTTGAGGGGCAGTTTGCACCAAATGCGCTGTTTTTTCTGGATAACCAGATAGACAATGGCCGTTTGGGTTACCGGGTGTTTCAGGTGTTCCTGTCGGGGCAAGCGGCACTGCTGGTGAATCTGGGTTGGGTGCCGGGCTCACTGGACCGTCAATTATTGCCTCGGATCCAGCCGATATCCGGCAGCTACAGCTTAAAGGGCAATGTCCGTAAGCTCGAAGCCGGGGTGATGCTGATGGAACAGCAACTGCCACCGCGCTTGCTGGCGGCAAATGAGTGGCCGCTCAGGGTCCAGCAGATAGAGCCGGAGAAATTTTCACCGTTAATTGCCCGACAGCTATTGCCCTTTGTTGTTTACTTAGATAAAAATGAAGCAATAGGATATAAAAAAAATTGGCAAGCGGTTGTTATGCCACCACAAAAGCACAGGGCTTATGCTTTTCAGTGGTTCAGCCTGGCTTGCGCTTTTCTGGGATTGATGGTGTGGGCAAGTTTGCATCATCACAGGCAGAGCAAAAATAATAAATGACAGGGATATGAGTATGGGTGCCTTAGCGCAAAAGAAATCACGCCGCAGTTTTATTTATGTTTGCTGCGCCTTTATCGTCCCGATTGTGCTGGCCAAGCTGGCGCTGGAGCAACAATGGTTTAACTACGGGGTGACCAACCAGGGGCAGCTGCTGGAAAGCGGCCTAACCCTGGAGCAGTTGGGATTGTCGGAGCAGGACTTTGATCAAAGCTGGCTGATTTTGTACCGTTTGCCTCAAGAGTGCACCCTGCAATGCCAGCGGACCCTGGCCAGTGTCAATAATACCTATATTGCCCTGGGCAAGGAAATGCCCAGGGTCAAGCCGGTGGCGCTGATTTTCGAGGCGTTAACCGCAGAGCAGCTGGCGGCTATTCAAACTAAACGCTGGCATATTCAGCCTATTCCCAGTTTAGCCCGCAACCTCATTAAACAGCCCCAGGTTTATATCGTCGACCCCCTGGGTAATCTGGTGTTATCCCATGTGCCGCCGCAAGAAAGCAAAGACTTGCCGGCGTTTGGCAAAGGTATTCTTGCCGATCTGAAAAAATTACTGAAATACTCGAGGATTGGATAAGATGGGTAATCAAGATGTGACTAATATCAGAAACCTGGTGCTGATCAGTATCTTACTGGCGCTTGTCGTGGTCAGCCTGGGGGCTTATACCCGGCTCACCCATGCCGGACTGGGTTGCCCCGACTGGCCCGGTTGTTATGGTTTTATTGATGTACCGCAAACCAGTGAGCAGATCCGGCAGGCTGAGCTGGCCTTTCCCGAACGTCCGGTGGAGGTGGAAAAAGCCTGGAATGAGATGATCCATCGCTATTTTGCCGGTAGCTTAGGTTTACTTATTCTGGTGATAAGTGTTTTATCCTTTAAGCACAGGCGTTTGGGGATTCCTGTCTATCTGCCCCTGGCGCTGCTGGCTTTAGTGATCTTCCAGGCCGCCCTGGGCATGTGGACGGTTACCATGAAACTGATGCCCGTGGTAGTGATGGGGCATCTGCTTGGCGGGTTCTGCACCTTATGTTTGTTATTCCTGTTATATCTGAGGCTGAAACCTTACCGTATCCCCAGCGGCGACTGGCCGATCAAGAAATACTGGTCTTATGGCCTGCTTGGGGTGGTGATCTTAACGGCGCAAATTGGCCTCGGCGGCTGGACTTCCTCTAACTATGCCGCCCTGGTGTGTACCGAATTGCCTATCTGCCAGGACGGCTGGGCACAGCGGCTGACGTTTAGCGAGTCTTTCGATTTGATCCCGCCAAAACGGGACAGTTATGAATTCGGCCATCTCGGCCATAACGAAAGGCTGACCATACATGTGATGCACCGTTTCGGCGCTATTGTCACTGCCCTCTATCTGGCCTGGTTGGCGCTGGTGATTTACCGTAAAGCCCGGTCTCAGTTTTTTAAGAAAACCGCCCTTGGCCTGGCAAGTATCTTGTTCTGTCAGCTGGCACTCGGGGTGAGCAACATCTGGTTCTCCCTGCCTTTAAGCGTTGCCGTCAGCCATAACGTGGTGGCCGCCTGCCTGATGCTGATCCTGATCACTTTGACTTACAGTTTAAAACGCAAAATATGAGGGTCCTTATGGCTAAAACCACCAGTGTAGATCTCAAGGCGCCAATCGCTGAAAAAGCCCTCTGGCATGATTATTACGAAATAACCAAACCTAAGGTGGTGGCCCTGCTGGTGCTTACCGCCCTGGTGGGCATGAGTTTATCCGTGCCCGGCGCTATTCCCTGGCAATTATTGCTGCCGGCGATGGCGGGCATAGCGCTGCTTTCTTCTGCGGCGGCGGCGATTAACCATATTGTCGATGAAAAAATTGACAGCATCATGGGGCGCACCCATAACCGGCCTATGCCCAATGGCCGCATCAGTCAGCGCAATGCTATTGTTTTTGCCACCGTACTGGCGGTGTCGGGTTTTGTGATCTTGTATTACCTGGTGAATCCGTTAACCGCCTGTCTGACTGCCGCCGGCCTGGTGGGGTATGGTTTTGTCTATACCATGTATTTAAAGCGGGCAACGCCGCAAAACATTACTATCGGCGGCCTGGCGGGGGCTATTCCGCCGTTATTGGGCTGGACCGCGATGACCAATGAGATCCATCCCAATGCCTTATTGCTGGTGTTGTTGATTTTTACCTGGACGCCGCCGCATTTCTGGGCGCTGGCTATCCACAGGAAAAATGACTATGCCAAGGTCAATATTCCCATGTTGCCGGTCACCCACGGGGTCAGTTTCACCAAGACGCAAATATTGCTCTATACCGTGCTCTTGTTTGTGGTCGGCCTGCTGCCCTACCTGGTGGGCATGAGTAACTGGCTATATCTGATCGGGGCTATCGTGTTAAACTTGATCTTCTTTATTTATGCCTGGAAGTTAAAGTTTCACGCCGATGCCAATACCGCCATGGATACCTTTAAATTTTCCATTATCCATTTGATGTTGTTGTTTGTGATCTTACTGCTTGATCACTATTTATTACCCGTGGCGTAAGCACCGACAAACGCTTTAACAGAGGAAAGTTTCTTATTATGAATAAAATGCTTTATGGCCTGGTTGCCTTGTTTGCCCTTGCCAGCGGCCTGTTGTTCTTTTATCAGGTGGCCCATTCGGCCCCGCCCAAGCATGCCTTGTATTATCAGCAGCCCAGGGCGATTAATGCTTTTGAGCTTACCGATCATACCGGAGAGGTATTTGATAACCAGGATCTGGTCGGCAAGTGGTCCTGGGTCTTTTTTGGTTATACCTCTTGTCCGGATGTTTGTCCGACCACCTTGCAGGAGCTGAATTTTATTTATGAAGACCTCAAAGGGATCAGCGATAATACCCAAATCCTCCTGGTGTCAGTGGATCCCGGTCGCGATAGTCAGGAAAAGCTGGCGCAATATATAGGGTATTTTAATCCCGAGTTTAAGGCGTTAAGGGCCGGTCATTCAGTGTTGTTTCCTTTTGCCCGAAATTTAGGCCTGATGTATGCCATTAATGGTATGGGGGAAGAAGATGATGAGGAAAATGAAAACTACCTGGTGGATCACAGCGCCTCTCTGGTGTTGATTAATCCCGAGGGCAATATCAGCGCCATCTTTAAACCCGAACATGAAATTGGCCAGCCTCCCGGTGTTAATGGCGAGGTGCTGGTGGAAGACTTTGCCAGGATAGTGAAGTTATTTTAGCGGCAGTTGTTTATAGCGGGTACTACTGGTTATTTTTATCCCGGACTTTACTTGAGAAAGGCCAGGGCCTGGAATACCGGTAAAACCTGCCGGACTGACTGATACTCGGCGCAGTGCAGTTACTGCGCTGGTTTCCCGGGAGAGTTTTTACAGCGGGTACCACTGGTTATTTTTATCCAGGATAAACCAGGGCCGGGAATACCAGTAAAACCTGCCGGGCTGACTGATACTCGGCGCAGTGCAATTGCTGCGCTGGCGTCCCGGGGCTAAGGGTTTTTCAAGCTTGATGCTAAAGAAAGTTTCATCTTGCCAGATCACTTGCTGGCGGCCTAAACCGGAAACATAACAGCTGAGCTTCTTCGGCAAAAAGTCGTTCACTATTATTTTAAAACCCAATGCCGGTGCCTGCTGAAAATTAACGATAGTATTGGCTTGCTTGTCCGGCAGGCTGATGCTAAAGGGCAGGGAATAGAGCTTATCGCGTAAACTCACCAGTTTGTCATAAGGACGGGATGCCGGAAAGCGGGGCACGCTGGTTAAATCCGTGGCTAAACCTACGGCGCCGGATTGCTGGGAAAAACCGATATAATCATTGTCCCTGAGCCAGTTTTGAATAGCCGGGGAATACTCGCCGTAAGGATAAGAAAAATATTGCCAGTTCTGGCCGGTTTTTTCTTTGATGATCTGCTCGGCTTCAATAATGTTGTAGCTGTATTGCAACAGCCATTCTTTATCTGTGATATTATCCGCTTTGCGGGTGGCGGAGTCATGTTTTAAGCCGTGGTTGGCAATAATGGCGCCCGTGTCTGCCATGGTCTTTATTTGCTGCCAGTTTAAGAAACCCGAGTAGCCTTTCTCCACCAGATGCGGATTGATAAATACGGTATAGGGGTAGTTATACTGCTGCAATAACGGCCTTGCCCGGGTGAAAATATCAAGGTAAGCATCATCAAAGGTGATAATCACGGTTTTATCCGGGATAGGTTGTTGCTTTTTAATGGAGTTCATCACCTCGGACAAGGGCACCACCTTAAAGTCGTTTGCTTTGAGGAATGCCAGGTGCTTTTCGAACTGGTCGGGGGAAATGCTGGTACTGGCGGGGGTGTTATCATCGACATGATGATATTGTAGGATCACCGCGCTTTGTGCGCTTTTCAGGTTAAAGGCACAAAGTAAAATCAGCAGGAGAAATTTCATGGCTATGTTCTTTTTCTTCGGGATAAGTATTAAAAATAACGCTTTTTAGTAAAAATACCCAGTTTATCCGTAATATCTCTTGATTTGAATCTAAGGAAAAATTTTTGTTGTCGATAAAAAATAGCCATATGCATAAGCAACTGTTTACCCTGGCGATCCCTATGATCTTGTCGAATATTACCGTGCCCCTGCTCGGGCTGGTGGATACCGCGGTGATCGGCCATTTAGATCAGGCTTATTTTCTCGGCGGCAGTACGGTCGGCGCCATGTTGATCACCGCCATTACCTGGCTGTGCGGCTTTTTGCGTATGTCGACCACAGGCTTATCGGCCCAGGCCTACGGGGCTTTGGATAAACAGCAAGGTTTGATCATCTTAATGCGCGGCGTGCTGGTGGCTTTGCTCATTGCTGCCGTTGTGCTTATTTTCCAGGGGTTTTATCTGGATATTGCCCTGTCCCTGGCGGGGGGCTCGGAGCAGGTACAGTTTTATGCACGGCAATACAGCGAGATCCGTATCTGGGGGCTGCCGGCGGCATTGGCCAACCTGGTGATTTTAGGCTGGCTCCTGGGCAACCACCAGGCGAAAACCGTGATGGTACTTTTGATCGTCACCAACCTGATTAACCTGGTGCTGGATTTGGTGTTTGTCCTGGGGCTGGGCTGGCAGGTGCGCGGCGTCGCCCTGGCAACCTTGGTGGCTGAGTATTCGGGGTTAACCTTAGGGTTGGTGGTGATAATACGTAGCAAATTCAGTGGGTTAAAGCTGGTGTTGCGGGGTGAAAACTGGTTTCGCCTGTTAACCAGGCGTGTTGCCCTGATGGAATATTTTAAGCTTAACCGGGATATCTTGATCCGTACCCTGTGTCTGGAAATTTGCTTTATCTTTATCACCTTTCAGGGAGCGCGCCTGGGGGATGAGATTGTCGCCGCCAATGCCATCTTAATGAATTTTCTTTTGCTGATCTCTTTTGGTTTAGACGGCATCGCCAACGCCGCCGAAGTCATGGTGGGTAAAGCCAAGGGGGCCGGTGACGATATTAAGCTTAAATTGGTGGTCAATATCTCTCTGGTGTGGAGTGGCTTATTCGCCCTGGCTTATAGCCTGGCATTTCTTATCGGCGGGCAATATTTTATTACCCTGATTTCGGATATTCCCTCCGTGGTGACGCAGGCTAATCTGTACTTTAGCTGGATTATTTTGCTGCCTCTGCTCAGCTGCTGGTGTTACTTATACGACGGCGTTTATATCGGCTTAATGCAGGCCAGGGCGATGCGTAACAGCATGCTGATTGCTACCTTTGCTTGTTTTTTTCCCATGTGGTGGCTGTTGCAGGGTTATGGCAATCACGGCTTATGGGCGGCGTTTTCCGTGTTTATGCTGATGCGCGGCCTGACCCTGGCCTGGCATTTTCATATTGCCGGTGCAGGTAAAGTGATGCCGGAGAAATAACGGGCAAGCCACTTGGGTTTATTTAAACAGATCTTTCCTGACCCGGGTGCGGTTAAAGATGTTGAGCAGGCGGTTGGAAAAAATACCCAGGTAGCCGATGGCGGCCATCAAAATTCCCGGCACCAGCAACAGCAGGCCGGGAATTTGCCACAGGGGATCGGTGAAATAACCCAGGATAATGGCTAAGGCGCCGACAATAAAAAGACCAAAACCCCGAAGAAACAGCTTTAAACTCTGTTTGGGATTTTGGCCTAGCTTTTCGAAAACAGCTTTCATTTACGTCTTTACTTCAAGAGCAGGTCGGGACTTTGCTACGGACCTGTGCTCTTGCTGGTAAATAAGGCTTTAGTAATAAGAGTGCTCACCGCGCTGGTGCTCGGTCATATCACGGACACCGGCGATTTCATTGCCCATGGTGGCCAGCAACTGCTTTTCGATACCGTCTTTTACCGTCACATCTATCTGGCTGCAGCCGTTACAGCCGCCGCCGAATTGCAGCACAACATAACCGTCTTCGGTGATCTCCATCAGGGTACATTCACCGCCGTGTCCGGCCAGTTGCGGGTTGACTTCGGTTTGCAGGAAGTAATTGACCCGGTCAAATAAGGGGGCATCGTCCGCCACTTTGCGTAATTTGGCATTCGGCGCTTTTAACGTCAGCTGTGAGCCCATCTGATCTGTGGTGAAATCAATTTCTGCTTCTTCCAAAAATGGTTTGCTGTCCTGATCGATATAAGCGGAAAAATCCTTGAAAGGAATTTCGATATCGTCCTGCTCTATCGCTTCCGGCGGGCAATAAGAGACACCACATTCGGCGTTTGCCGTGCCGGGGTTAACAACAAATACCCGGATACTTGTACCTTCCGCCTGTTGTGATAATAACTTCACAAAGTGCGCCTGGGCTGATTCTGAAATACTGATCATTGTGTCTACTCACTGTCAACACAGGTATAATAAGGATTTATACCTGACTATTTTACTCAAGTATGGCCATTTTACTCTGCATTGATGAGCTGTGCCAGCACTAGTTGTGGATAATAATAAATAAATAATCGCTTTGTTACTGGTTTCAATGGCTTTTGTTTGTTATTTTTATGCCTGCTTACAAAAGGAAATCATCATGTTTTTTCAGCGTTTATTTTCTCGTTCCCTGCTTGCCGGGTTCTTTTTTTTCCTCGTTTTAAAGAGTGTTTCTGCCGCTCCCTTATCCGAGTATCTGGCAAAAGAAAATAATTATCTGCCGGGGGTGCCGGAGCCCGCTGCCGTGCTGGGCTTTGATGTCGGCGACCGCCAGATAAGACATGATCAACTGCTGAATTATTTTCAAACCTTGGGACAAGCCAGTCCCAGGGTCAAACTGACCCCGATAGGGCAAAGCAGTCAGTTCCGGCAGCAACTGCTGGTGACTATCTCCAGCGAAGAAAATCTCGCCAACCTGGATGCGCTGCTGGAAAAAAGAAGTGTCGGTGCGCTGATGAAATCAGCTAAAAAAGACAGCGAAAGTGACGGGCCTTTAGTGGTTTGGCTCGGCTATAGTGTCCATGGCGATGAGATCAGCGGTGCCAATGCGTCTATGCTGGCAGCCTATCATTATGCCGCCAGCCAGGATAAAGCGGTGACTGAGATGCTGGCGCAAACCATTATTGTGATGGAGCCGAGCATTAATCCCGACGGCATGGACAGGTTTGTCAACTGGGTAACCACCTTCCGCGGTACGGTTGCCAATGCCGATGCCAACCATATCGAACACCATCAGGGCTGGCCCAGTGGACGCACCAACCATTTCTGGTTTGATCTTAACCGCGACTGGTTATTGCTGTCGCAAAAAGAGAGTCGTAACCGGTTGAAATATTTCCACTATTATCAGCCTAATGTTCTGGGTGACTACCACGAGATGGGGGCCAATTCCAGTTACTTTTTCCAGCCGGGCATACCGAGCAGGACCCATCCGCTGACGCCAAAGGAAAATACCCGCCTCACGCAAGCCATTGCCGGTTTTCATGCCCGGGCGCTGGATCAGGAGCAGCGTTTATATTTCAGTGAAGAAAATTATGATGATTTTTATTACGGCAAAGGTTCAACCTATCCGGATATCAACGGCAGCATAGGGATCCTGTTTGAACAAGCCAGCAGCCGGGGTATGCAGCAGGATACCCTCAACGGGTTATTGACCTTTGATTTTGGCATTAAAAACCATTTGTTAACTTCCCTGTCGACGGTGGAAGGCGCCTGGAAAAACAAAGAAAAATTAGCCGCCTATCGTAAAAAGTTTTATCAGCAGGGGCTGAAACTGGCGGGTAAGGAGAAATTCAGCGGTTACTTGCTGCACGAGGGCAAGGACAGTCACAGATTGTTTGCTTTTTTAGACAAGCTGCAACAGCATCAAATCCAGGTATATCCGTTAACGGAAGACTACAGCCATAACGGCAAGCAATACAGCAAAGAAAACAGTTATTATGTGCCGCTGGAGCAGCCACAATACCGGGTGATCCAGGCGCTGTTCAACCAGGAAACCCATTTCCGCGACAATACCTTTTATGATGTTTCCGGCTGGACCATGGCGCTGGCGATGAATATTGAATTTCAAAAAGTCGAGCGCGCCTGGGGATTGGAGTTAGCTAAAAATACCTGGCAGCGCAGCGAGTCTCAGCCGCAGGATATAGATGAGAATGCCTATGCCTATGGTTTTGAATGGCACCATTTTCTGGCACCCAAAATGCTCAATCAATTGCTGGCCCAAGGGATAAAGGCCAAGGTCGCCACCAAGGCTTTTACCGCCGCGATGGCAAAGGGTAACCGCAGCTTTCAACCCGGCACTATAGTGATCCCCGCCGGCCTGCAAAAGAAAGCGAACTGGCGCGAACTGGTAGCGCGGGCCAGTCAGAGCAATAACATAGAAATGATCAGCTTTAGCACAGGTTTTACCCCGCAAGGCATAGATTTTGGCAGTAATTCATTAAGACCCCTGTCTCAGGTAAAAACCTTGCTGGTGGGCGGCGCCGGCGTTTCCCAATATGAAGCCGGTGAGATCCGCTATTACCTCGATGAGCTCCTCAATATTCCTGTTTCCGTGGTAGAGCAGCAAAGGCTGGGGAAAGTTAATCTATCCGACTATAGCCACCTGATCTTTGTCGACGGCAACTACAGTTCGCTCCCGGAGGCAACGGTGACTAAACTGAGTGCCTGGGTGAAACAGGGGGGCACCTTGTTTGCACAAAAGCGGGGGGCGAAATGGCTCGCGGACAAAGAATTGTTAAAAGCCGATTTTGTTAGCAATAAACAGTTAGATCAGCTGTTTGATACCGAGAATCTAACCTATGGCGATAAAGAGGCACTGGCCGGGCGTAAGCGTATTGCCGGCGCCATCTTTAATACCCGCTTAGATACCAGTCACCCCCTTGCCTATGGTTATGACAAGGCTGAATTGCCTATGTTCAGAAACAGCACCCTGATCATGGATCGCCCGACAGAACCTTTCATCAGTGTTGCCAGCTATAGCGAAGAGCCGTTGTTAAGCGGTTATACCGACCGTAACCTGGTCAACCGTATCGCCAATAACAGTGCCCTGGTGGCGCATAACCTGGGTAAGGGCAGGGTTATTGCCACCACGGATAACTTTGTTTTTCGCGGTTACTGGTACGGCAGTGCCAAGCTTCTGGCCAACAGTTTGTTTTTTGCCAAAGCTTTCCATGCGCCGGTGAGAAAATAACGGGATATTTATACTCGGCCCGGACTTGAGCCGTTAGCCGGGCAGGGTCAGGCAGGCACTGACCACGGTTACTTTCAGTACGCCCTGCTTTTTTAGCTGTCGGCTGATTTCATTGACCGTACTGCCTGTGGTGATGACATCGTCTATTAACAGTACATGCTGTGGCAATAACTTTGTATTGACGGTAAAGGCCCGTCGTAAATTTTTACGGCGGGCGATGCCACTTTGTCCGACCTGGGCACTGGTTTGTTTCACCCGAGTTAAAGCCGTGGCCTGATAACGGTAATCCAGTTGTCCGGCAAAGGTTTTTGCTATCAAATGGGCCTGGTTATAACCTCTGAGCTGCCATTTGCTGAAATGCAGCGGCACCGGCAGTACTAATCCGGGAGCCTCCTCCAGATAAGGTTTTATTTGCTTTTGCCAGTGATCGGCGAGCACTTGGCCGAGTAAAGTCGCCAGTTCGAACCTGCCCTGATACTTTAACTGTTTCAGCCACATGCTTAATGGCCATTGATAAGGGGATAAAGATACCAGGTGATCAAAGCAGGTTTTAGGTAATGCCCGGTTAACCGCAGGCCAGTTAAGCAGATCTCCCCTGATGCCAGCGGTTTTAAAAACCGGCAGATCCCCGGCACAAGTGTGACAAAGCAAGGCATATTGCCGGCATGGGCTGCCGCAGAGGTCACAGCTGCTTAACCGGGTCGTCAGTAAGCTTTTAAAATAGATAAGGCTGCGAAGGTAGCAGCTTTGGCTAATTGCCAGCAGTTGGCGGCCGCTTTTTAACAATGGCGGCTTTAATTCCATTTCTTTCCTCCTTTTTGTACACTAGCGCAAATTTTTACCGCAAGTATTAAGCATGGCAGAAAGATTAAAGATCACCTCCCGGGGAGCTGGCATTCCCCTGGTATTTATTCATGGCTGGGGATTTAATTCCGGTATCTGGCAACCCCTGGTGGAGCGGTTGACGGATGTTTTTACCGTGATCACAGTCGATCTTCCGGGGTTTGGCAATAATGCCGATAATATCCCGGATGACTACAGCCTGGAGGAGATTGCCTGCTTGGTACAGGCCGGGGTTGGCCAGCCGGCAATTTATGTCGGTTGGTCGTTAGGTGGCCTGGTGGCGACGGATATTGCCCTGAATTTTCCACAACAGGTATTGGCTCTGGTTACCATAGCCAGCTCTCCCTGCTTTATTGAAAAGCCCGGCTGGCCCGGTATCAAGCCAAAATTATTGTCGGGGTTTCATCAGCAGTTATCCGAGAATATTGAAAATACCATAGAGAGCTTTTTGAAAATCCAGGCAATGGGCAGCCCGCATCTGCGTCAGGATTTAAAAGAGATCCATCGCCTGGTGATGCCATATCCACTTCCCGGCAGGAAAACCTTGGATGATTCACTATCATTGCTGGAAAGTTGTGACAGGCGTAATCTGCTGGCGGATATTCATTGTCCTTTTTTACGCTTGTATGGCCGTAATGATGTGTTGGTGCCTAAAAGTATTTATCCGTTAATGGACGTACTTGCCCCGCAGAGTGAAGTTATGATTTTTGAAGGAGCATCGCATGCGCCGTTTATTTCCCATCAGGATGAATTTTGTCATCAGTTGAAAACCTGGCTGGTGAAGCACTTTCATTGACAGGCTTATCTGGCATGCACGATTGAGCCGTAGCCGGCCTATTTACATTTGCTTTGATTTGGTTAATAATTAAGCAAGGTATACTTAAGCGTAATGTGGTTACTCTATTTAGCTTACGAGTAATGCTTATGTTTCACCATATAGGAGCACATCACATGGAAATTCAATCAGCATTTAATGCCGGAGTACAGGGATTTCAGCGAGCTACTGAAGATGTAAACAGAGCTGCGTCGGATATCGCTCAAAATACAGCGGTAAACCGGAATGCAGAGCAAGAGCTGCAAAGTCAGCAAGGGCTTGAAACGGCCAATACAACAGAAAATACAGCAACCAATAATGTTAATGCGGTCAGCGCTAATCAGGCGCCAGCCGGGCTGACGGAATCGATAGTGAATTTAAAAGTGGCGGAAGTACAGGCCAGATCATCTGCAGAAGTCATACAAACTGCGGATGAAACCTTAGGCACATTAATTGATGTCCGTGTGTAATACACCAAGTTAAAAATAATGAACATTACCCCGCAATTTAATTATCTTCCTCTGGCAACGGCGGTTAATCCGCCGACCGATAATTTGCGCCGGGAAAATCATATGCGGGATGTGATTGCCCAGCCGGCGGCGCTTAGCCAGTCGGCGGCAGAGAAAGGGGTTGCTTCCGAAAAAGATAAGGCCCGAACCCCGGTTCAGGACAACGAGTTTATCGATTTTGTCAGCTTGCAGGAGCAACAGGAACAAGACGAGAATACCGTTGGCGACTCCACTCAAAACCGTAATCAATCTTCAGAACAATCATCGGATCAAGAGACAGAGCAAAATCAGGAGCAGGCTCAGGAGGCAGATGCATCCGGCGAGCCCGGACAGGAAGCACAACCTGATGCAGAGCAACTTGCCGAACAACAGGAAATCCAGGCGTTAAAATCCAGGGATCAGGAAGTACGTGCCCATGAACTTGCCCATGCCAGTGTTGGCGGTTCGACAACCGGCAGTCCCACTTATACCTATCAACAGGGGCCAGATGGCAGAAAGTATGCCGTCGGCGGTGAAGTTTCCGTTGATTTATCTCCGGTAAGCGGCGATCCCCAGGCAACGATTGCGAAAATGCAGAAAGTGCATGCGGCAGCGCTGGCACCGGCAGAGCCTTCCGGCCAGGATAAACAAGTCGCCGCAACGGCCAGCAGGATTATTTTACAGGCCCAGTCGGAACTTGCTGGAGCAGATCCGGCGGAGTCGAACCGTTTTTCAACTCCGGCGAGTATGGATAATGAGAACGCAGGGAGTGCCGAAAATGACTCTACGGTGGAAGACGGCCAGGCTGTTGCTGCCACCAATGGCAGTTTATCTGCCAGCGGCGAAGCCTCTGACTTTGATACCTTGATCAATAAAACCCTGGCAGCCCAGGAAGAAGTTGTGCCAACTCGATCGCCAGAAGTGGATGCGCGCGCCAGCCGGGTTGAAAACTTTTACCTGAAAATTAATCAGGCTTATGAAAAGCCGGTCAGTCATAATTTTCAGTTGACGGCTTGAGTCCGTTTTTTCTCACATTTTCTTAAAGCCATGCCTTTCTTCAATATATCTGTCTTGATAAGACAGTGATTTGATCTTTTTTAGACAAGAAAAAACCCGCTAAATGCGGGCTTTTATATGTCGCTATCTGAAATACCTGTAGTCAGATACCGAAATCTTCACGGTATTGTTTGATATTTTTCAGGTTTTGCTCCATTTCTGGTTTATCTTCCAGGTAAGTGATCAAATCGCCCAGGGAAACAATAGAAATTACCCGGGTATTGAAGTCGCGCTCGACTTCCTGGATGGCAGAAAGCTCACCCTGACCTTTTTCCTGGCGATCCAGGGCGATCAAAACTCCGGAAAGCTCGGCGCCATTGGCCTTGATGATTTCCATGGATTCGCGGATTGCCGTACCTGCGGTGATAACATCATCTACCAGCATGACCTTACCGGCAAGGGCTGAACCTACCAGGTTGCCGCCTTCACCATGGCTTTTGGCTTCTTTACGGTTAAAGCAATAAGGCATGTCGATATCATGGTGGTCGGCAAGGGCGACGGCGGTAGTGGTGGCAATCGGAATCCCTTTGTAGGCAGGGCCGAACAGCAATTCAAAATCGATGCCTGAATCCACCAGGGCTGAGGCATAAAAACGTCCCAGCTTGGCCAAATCGCCGCCGGTATTGAACAAACCGGCATTGAAGAAGTAAGGGCTGGTACGGCCTGATTTTAAAGTGAACTCGCCAAAGCGTAATACCTGTTTAGCTAAAGCAAATTCAATAAATTCACGTTGATAGTCTTTCATCAAATAGTTCTCGCTGTTAGTGGACCGGATAAGTTTAGCTTAAGGCCGCTTTTTGCTCGTCAAATAATTCATTGATGCCTTGCTTGGCCAGTTGCAGCATTTCCTGCATTTCTTCGAAGCTGAAAGGTTCTTCTTCCGCAGTGCCCTGAACTTCGATCAGTTTGCCGGTTTCCGTCATGACTACATTCATATCGGTGTCGGCGGCAGAATCTTCCAGGTATTCCAAATCTGAAATCGGCTGGCCTTTATAAATACCAACAGAAACCGCCGCTATCATGTGCTTTAACGGGTTGGTGCTGATAATGCCTTTGTTTCTCATGTAGTTTAAGGCATCAACCAGAGCAACGCAGGCACCAGTGATTGAAGCTGTGCGGGTGCCGCCGTCGGCCTGAATGACATCACAGTCAACATTGATGGTGTTTTCGCCTAAAGCGCTTAAATCAACCGCAGCACGCAATGAACGGGCGATCAGGCGGGAAATTTCCAAGGTGCGTCCGCTTTGTTTGCCGCTGGCGGCTTCACGGCGCATGCGGGTATGGGTAGAGCGTGGCAACATGCCGTATTCGGCGGTTACCCAGCCTTTTCCCTGGCCCTTAAGAAAACGCGGTACCCCTTCTTCTACCGAAGCGGTGCAAATTACTTTGGTATCACCAAATTCAATCAGCACTGAGCCTTCGGCATGGGTAGTGAATTGACGAGTAAAAGTAATAGGGCGAATTTGCCCCGGGGTTCTTCCGCTTGGACGCATGATGAAATTCCTGTCGTTAATTAATTGCTGCGCATTATAATCTTTCGGCTCATAATTTGACACAATGAGAATGCAAGTATTTTGAAATATAGTTATTTAAACCTGGGTCTCTTTGAATATCGAGTTATAAGGGGGTTTCATGCAAAAGTTTTTTTCCCGGTTTGTGCCGGCATTTTTTTCATTCCTGGTCTTGTTACCGTCAGGAGCACAGGCTTTTGCCGAGCCCGGCCTTAATTTACCGGTTTACAGCACCAGTTACGATGATCAAAGAGATCCGTTTGCCGATGCCAGAGCCGCCATCAAGCTGGCAAAGAGCACACAGCGTAATGTTTTGCTTGAGATTGGCGGCAACTGGTGTACCTGGTGTAAAAAGATGGACGCCTTTCTAGAACAAAACCCCGAGGTTTACCGCCAGCTGCACGATAAGTTTGTGCTGTTAAAAATCAATGTCAGTGACAGCAATGAAAATGAAGCTTTTATGAGTGCCTTACCGCCGGTGTTAGGTTATCCCCATATGTATGTTTCGACGGCATCGGGCAAAATGATTTTATCCAAGGATACAGCGGAATTACTGCAAGACGGGAAATATTCGGTAAAACACTGGCTGGAGTTTATCAATACCTGGCAGGCTAACGGTAAGCAGGGGTAATTTAAGTGATAAATATTCGCTCATTTTTTGATGTTAACTATCAAACGCCTCTTTGGTTTAAAGAAAAGAACACTCAGGTAAAAATTTCCCGCCGGGCTTTGTTGAAGTCGGCGGCGGGCGCCTCGGCGATTGCCGCCTTGCCTGTTAAAAGCTGGAGCCCGGCACCGGCTGAGGAGCTTAGACAGGCGCTGAAAACCGATCCCTGGCTTACTTTAAATGCCGTGTTGGAGCATCTGTTACCTGCCTCGGATTCAGGACCCGGTGCCCGGGATATCCAGGCGCTGGACTATTTATATAATGTCGTCACCAGGCAACCGACGGAACAGGATGAAATAGCCTTTATTTTTAAAGGGGTTGGCTGGCTCAATGATTTTAGTAACAGCCAGAGCGGTAAGGCGTTTGTTACTCTGGAGCAAGCAGACAAGGAAAAGCTGCTGCGGGCCATCAGCAACTCCCGCGCGGGGGAGAACTGGCTTAATACTCTGTTGAACTATATTTTTGAGGCCATGCTTTCGCCTCCCGTGTATGGCGGCAATCCCGACGGTGTTGGCTGGAAATGGCTGGAGCATAAACCGGGCTTCCCTTTGCCTAAAAAGGGGAAACGTTATTATGAATTACCGGGTCAAAAGGGCATAGCGGTGAAAGTTGTAGCAGCTAAAGGAAGTAAAAAAGCATGAGTTTTGATATCTGTGTGATCGGCAGCGGCGCCGGGGCTTCACCCGTGGCTTATACCCTGGCCAAGGCCGGAGCCAAGGTACTGGTGCTGGAAAAAGGCCCCTGGTTAACGGAAAAGGAGTTTTATAAAGACGAGCTGGCCATCAGTTTACGGGATGCCTACAACCCTAAGCTCACCGATGAGCAGCATGTCATTGAAGAGCTTTACGAAAGAGAAAGCGGTGAAACCTTTTGGCAGGGAGAGCCCACCAGCGAGTCCGGCTGGAGTTTCTGGAGCGGCACGGTTGTTGGCGGTTCATCCAATTTTATGAGTGGTTATTTCCATCGTCTTAAACCCGACGACTTCAGGTTAAAGTCTGAATTTGGCGATATTGAAGGGGCTAATGTTGCCGACTGGCCGATCAGTTATCAGGATCTTGAGCCCTATTATGCCAGGGTAGAACAAGAAGTCGGGGTGTCGGGCAGGGTTGTTGATCATCCCCACCAGGAGCCGAGGTCGACGCCGTTCCCTTATCCGCCGGTGGCGGAGCACGGGGTGTCTGCCTGGATAGATGAGGCGGCACAAAGTATTGGTTACCATACTATGCCGGTGCCCAGGGCGATTTTATCCCGGCCGGATATGGGGCGAAACTCGTGTGAATATTCCGGTTATTGCAGCAGTTACGGCTGCTCTTCCGGCGCCAAGGGCAGCGGCCGGGCGGCGCTGTTAAATCATGCGGTAGCCAGCGGTAACTGTACCATCAAGCCGGAATCTAAGGTTTATAAAATTGAAACCGACAAGGAAGGCAAGATCACCGGCGTACTTTATTATGATAAAGCCGGGCGTAAACATAAGGCGGTCGCCGATTTTTATGTGGTGGCCTGCCAGGCGATCGAAAGCTCCCGCTTGCTGTTGGCGTCTAAAGGGGGGAAATTTCCCAACGGTCTGGCCAATAACCAGGGGCAGGTAGGTAAAAACTTAATTTTCAGTGCCGGCGGTACCGGGCGCGGAGATTTTTTCTATCAGGATCTGACCAAAGATCAGGTGAATACCATGAAGCAGGTGGGGCCTTTTGTTAACCGGGCCTTGCAGGACTGGTACCGTATCGAGGACAAGGCTTTCGGCAAGGCAGCTAAAGGCGGCACCATAGATTTTCTTTTCCATCAAAACCCCATTGCCCGTGCCCGGGGCAGCCAGTGGGATGAAAACGACAACCTGGTGTGGGGGGAGCAGTTAAAGCAGAATTTAAAGCAGGAGTTTACCACTTATAAAACCCTGCGTTTTGAAGTCTTTAACGACTGGTTACCCAATGATGACTGTTTTGTGACTTTAGATCCCGATATTACCGACAAATGGGGAGATGCGGTGGCCAAGGTCAGGATAGGTTTCCACGAGCATGATCTTAAGGTCGGCGAATATCTGGCGGAAAAAGGAGAAAAGCTGCTCAGGGCCATGGGGGCGACCAATATCAGTTCGTCTGTCAGCGGCGCGCCGCCGACCAATTTAATGGCGGGAGGTTGCCGCTTCGGCAATGATCCGAAAACGTCGGTATTGAATAAATATTGCCAGGCCCATGAAGTGGATAATCTGTTTGTCACCGATGGCTCTTTTATGCCCACCGGGGGCAGTGTGCCTTACACCTTTACCATATATGCCAATGCCTTTCGGGTGGCGGATCACATTAAACAGCGCTGGCAGTTAAAACAGCGGGAAAAGCTGGGTTAAGTATTTTCTGGTGCGGGAGTTTTTTACAGGAAGCTATCTGCGCCTGTTCACCAATAATAATCGTGAAATAGCCGGGGAAAAGTGATTTAAGGATTTGCTTAAGGTAGATCCTTAACTGCTGCTGGGGCATAATTAGCATACTTTTTGTTGCAGGTATTAATTATGATCCATAGCATGACCGGCTTCGCCCGTTATGAAGTCAAAGGTGAGTGGGGCAACGCGGTATGGGAAATCCGCTCGGTAAACCAGCGTTTTTTGGAAACCTACTTCCGCTTACCCGAACAGTTTCGAGGCATAGAGCCGGTATTACGTGAGCGCTTTCGCAAGCGGTTAAACCGCGGCAAGGTGGAATGCCATTTACGTTTTACTGCCAACCCTGCCGCAAAAAGCAATTTAACGCTCAATAAAAATTTAGCCGAGCAGCTGCTGCAACACGCCAACTGGGTTAATGAGCAAACCCTTAACAGCCAGATAAATCCGCTGGAAATTATGCGCTGGCCCGGGGTGATGGAAGCGGAAGAATCTGATATCAATGCCATTCAGGCGGATATCCTGGTGGGGTTTGATGCAGCCCTCAAGGAGTTTATAACCGCCCGCGGCAACGAAGGCGATAATCTTAAAGCCCTGATTGAACAGCGGCTTGAAGGTATAGTGGTTGAGGCGGAAAAAGTCAAAGCCATGATGCCGGAAGTGATTTTATGGCAACGTAACCGCATCACCGAAAAATTTGCCGAAGCCAGCCTTGAACTGGACTCTACCCGGGTGGAGCAGGAGCTGGTGCTGTTGGCGCAAAAAATGGACGTTGATGAAGAGATCGACCGTTTATTTAGCCATGTTAAAGAAACCCGCAATATTTTGAAAAAGGGTGGTCCGCAGGGACGACGCCTGGATTTTATGATGCAGGAGTTCAACCGCGAAGCCAATACCTTAGGTTCTAAATCCATTAATGCCGATATCACCAACAGTGCGGTGGAATTGAAGGTCTTAATCGAGCAGATGCGTGAGCAGATCCAAAATATTGAATAATCATGTTTTTTGTCTGGTAAAACTTCTTTTTAAAGCCACTGATTAAGTGGCTTTTTTGCAGATTTTCTGCTGTAAAAGCCGTTAATTTTATTGATTAATTTCCTATGCGTCTTGATAAATTTCTTTGCAAAAGTACCGAATTCTCCCGCGAGCAGGCCAGGGAATTAATTCTTGGCGGCAATATCCGGGTCAATGGTGAAATGCTTACCGACCCGGCAAAACAGGTGCATGAAAATAATGAAATTCTGTTTAAAGGCAGCCGGTTAAAAGCACGTGACTCCCGTTATATTATGCTGCATAAGCCGCCGGGGACTATTTGCTCTAATGTCGATGAAAATTATCCGTCGGTTTTTAGTTTATTGCATTTTGAACGGGTCGATGATCTACATCTTGCCGGCCGGTTAGATGTAGATACTACGGGGTTGGTTTTTATTACCGATGACGGGCGCTGGTCACAGCAGATTATTTCACCCAAAAATTTATGTTATAAAACCTATCTGGTCGGACTGAGAAATCCGGTTGCTGACGGTGTTGTCCAACAGTTTGCATCAGGTATTCAACTGCAGGGAGAAAAGGCTTTAACCTTGCCGGCTCAATTGCAGATCATCACGCCGCAGCAGGTGTTACTGTCGATCATGGAAGGTAAATACCACCAGGTAAAACGTATGTTTGCAGCGACAGGAAATAAAGTCGTGAGTTTACATCGTCAGCAAATAGGTGATATTGCTTTAGAGCCGGGATTGCAGCCCGGGCAGTGGCGTTATTTAACCCCGGATGAAGTATCATGCTTTTCATCTCCTTCGTTATGAAGGAAATTAAGCAGACAAGTTATGGGCGTCAGATATTTTTTAATAAGGTCTTTTTTTATGGTGATTAGAGGTGTGAAAATTAACTCTGTTATTTTGATGTTATTGGCCCTAAATGTTTTTATCCCGGCTGCCCTGGGGCTAAGTTTTTCGCTTGAACCTCAGCCGGAATTAGGGCAGTTGAGAGACTTTAAGGGCAGTGAACTTTGCCAGGTGGCAGAAAACAGCAAGCATTATCTGCAGAGTCAAGGGCAAGACACTTTTGCCGTACACCCGGGTAAACAGATCAATGACCAGATCACGCTGAAAAGGGTAGAACATACCCTGGCTTTTATCTGCCAAACCTACCGGGAAGATGTGCGGGCGAAACGACAGAGCCGTTTACATGATAAAGCATTTTTAAAACAGCACTTTGAGTTTGTCCGCTGGCGGCCGGATAAGGAAACGGCGGCTAAAATTGCCGGGAAAAGCACCAACGAAAGCAAAGCAAGGATGTTGAATAATATCCCCGATGAAGAAATTTTTCTTACTAAATATTATACCAAGCTACTGGATGGCAGTCCGGTAAAAACTGAACATTACGATCAGGCACTTTATGCCCTGCCGAAAGATGAACAAGGCCTTAGCTTAGCGCAGGCAGAGCAGCAAAAAGAGCACTTAACCCGGTTTCGTTTTACCCGCCAGCAAATCATCGCCGGCGCCCTGGTTAACGACAAGTTGGCAAAACCTCTGGTGTGGCTGACAGAGGAGGCGTTACATGATGTGTTGTTACAGGGCACCGGTGTGTTAAAGGTTGATGGCAAGATCCGTTATTTTAATGTCCACCGTAATAACGGCATAACCTATGACTACACTATCGGAAAGCGGGAACAGCCAAGATATTGGTACTTTGTCGAAACGCCGGAAATCATGGGCTATGGCCAGGATCAGTCCAGTAAAATTGCGATTAAACCTCAGGTGACTTTTGCCGGTAATATTGCTGACCTCGGCGTGGGGAAATTGATCATGGTCAGTTACCGGGACAACAAGGGGCAAGTCAGCCGGCTGGGGATCCTGGCGGATCAGGGAGGTGCTTTTGATAATAATCTTTTCCAACTGGATCTGTTGGTGGATAGTTATCGTGGCTGGTCTGATTATCATAGTCACAATGGCCATTTACCCGATTACGCCAGGGCCTGGATACTGTTACTGAAGTAAATGTCAGTTAAGGCGCTTAACCAGAAGAGGATAAAAGTCAGCGGTGCTTTCATCCTTTTTTTCGGCCAATTTCCGCCGTACTTACCGGTTGAATTCTGGTGAAATTGTGAGAGTTTGATATCGATCAAATGAAGTCGGATTAGTGTTAATAAAACACAAATGACATTGATTCGTATTAGTAATAATGCTTAAATATATATACTTACAAAGTTATTACCTCAAATAAGGTTTCCCATGCGTAGTTCATCGTTTTTTCAACCGGCTTTAATTGCCTCGGCAATTTTAGCTGCGATTAGTCACACTGCTGTCGCCAAAGATACAGATGATAATATAGAACATCTGACTATTTTTGGTAGTGCCCAAGCGGTAAATGATGTGCCAGGAAGCGCCCATATGATCACGGAAGAAGAGCTGAACAAGTTTGACTTCACCGATATCATGCGTACCTTAACCTCAGTGCCCGGCGTTTATGTGCTGGAAGAAGACGGTTATGGTTTACGTCCTAATATCGGCATGCGCGGTACAGGACAGAATCGCAGTGAAAAAGTAACTATCATGGAAGACAATGTTTTAGCGGCCCCTGCGCCCTATGCTTCACCTTCAGCCTATTACTTCCCGACAGCGGGTCGTATGCAGCAGGTAGAAGTGCTTAAAGGTACTTCCAGCGCCATGTATGGTCCGCGCACTACAGGCGGTGTGATCAACATGTTATCCCGCCAGATACCGGATGATGCCCTTGCCGGTCAGTTTAACGTGACAACCGGTGAAGACGGATATGCAAAAGTGCATGCCTACGCCGGCGGTTCCGGTGAGCAGGTTTCTTCGGTATTTGAGGTATTCCGTTATCAGGCGGATGGTTTTAAAGACATTAACAACAGTGATCGTGATACCGGTTTTGTAAAAAATGATATTTTAGCGAAAGTTCGTTTTAACAGCGACAAAAACGCCGCTTACGATCAAGAGCTGGAGTTGAAATTAAAATACTCGGATGAAGACTCCGATGAAACTTATATGGGCTTGACGGACGCAGACTTTGCCGCCGATCCTTATGCCCGTTATTCAGCTTCTCAGCTGGATAATATGGACACTACCCATAAGCAGGTGCAGATTAACCATCTGATTAAAATCAACGGCCGTTTCAACTTAATGACCACGGCTTACTACAATGATTTTAGCCGTAACTGGTACAAAACCAGTAAGGTTGGAAAAATGGTTGATGAAGTACAGGAAGATGGCAGCATAATTCCGGTGAAGAAATTCTCCAGCCTGGGTTCTGGCGGCACAGAAATCGCCTCAGATTATGATCGGGGTGCAGAGAGTGAGATTTATGCTCAGGTGAAAGCCAACAGCCGTGATTACCTGTCTAAGGGTCTGCAAACGGTATTAGATATCGACCTTGACGATCATCAGCTGAAATTTGGTGTTCGTTATCATGAAGATGAAATGGATCGTTTCCAGTGGGTTGATGAATACACCCTGGATCAGGATTACCAGATGACCCAGGATGATGCCGGTGTTCACGGTGCTGATTCTAACCGTATCGACAGCGCAGAAGCTTTGGCGTTATTTGTTCATGATGAATATACCCTGGGGAATTTTATCATCAATGCCGGGTTACGTTATGAAGACATCACCTTAGAACGCCATGACTGGAAAGATGATCTTGCCCGCACCCAGGATCCGGTAAAACACACCAAGAATACCGTAGATGTCTGGTTGCCGTCACTGGCGCTAACTTATAGAGTCAACGAAGAGTTAGTACTGCTTGGTGGTATCCAAAAAGGCTTCGCGCCACCGGCACCGGGTAATGAAGAAGCAGACGATGAAGAAAGTATCAACTACGAGTTAGGTTTACGTTATAACAACGAAAGCTTACATGCTGAAGCCATTGCTTTCTTCTCTGACTACGACAATATGCACGGTAACTGTACCGTCAGCCAGAATTGCGCCGATGAAAATGTTGGCGAGCAATATAATGCCGGTGAAGTAGAAGTGAAAGGCTTAGAAGTGAAAGCAGGTTATGAATTTAAACTGGCTAACTTGTTGGTGCCGGTAGATTTGACCTATACCTTTACCGACACTGAGTTCTTAAACAGTTTTGAATCTAAGCTCGATACCTGGGGAGATGTCACTAAGGGTGAAGAGTTGCCATATGTACCGGATAATCAGCTGCAATTTGCTGCCGGTCTGGTGGGAGATAACTGGCGTGGCGATATCTTAGTGCGCTATATGGATGAGATGCGTACTATTGCCGGCAGTGGCGATATTCCGAATGATGAAGTGATTAAAAGCCGTACCGTAGTCGACTTAGCGGCTCATTATAACCTGGCCGAGAATCAGGAGCTGACCCTGAATATCGATAACCTGTTTGATAAAGAGTATGCAACAACCCGTACCCACGGCTCTTTAATGGCGGGTAAACCTCGCACTATGACCATAGGTTATAAATACAGCTTCTAACCGGGCAAAAAATGAATCAATCATCTATTGATTGGCTAAAAAAGACGAACCTTGTTCGTCTTTTTTTATGCTTGCTGTTTTATTTATTGCCTGATAGCGCCCGGTTGTCAGCCTGATGTTTAGTTCAGCCTGGCAGCAGGGTATGATAGTGATAATTGGACTTTATTCATCGGGATGAACTGGGCATGTTAAATTTTTCACCTTCATGTGAGCGTAATCAGGGCTATATCTTAACTGAGCTGGAACAATTGTTTGCACCTGTTACCCGGGTGCTTGAGCTGGGCAGCTTATCGGGCCAGCACGCCTTGCACTTTGCCTCCGGTTTGCCGCATTTGAACTGGCAACCATCAGATCTGGCAGAAAATGTGCCGGCATTAACGGAAAATATCCGACATAGCGCCATCGATAATTGCCTGGTGCCGATAGCTTTAGATGTCACGGTTGCCGGAGATTGGCCGGAGCAGCAATACGATGGTATTTTTACCGCCAATACTTTACATATCATGTCTTGGCCATCTGTGGTACAGATGTTTGATCACTTGCCTAAAGTTTGTCGGCCGGGCACCTTGCTCACGATTTACGGACCCTTTAAGTATCAAGGGGCATATACCAGTGATAGCAACGCCAGCTTCCAACAGTGGCTGCAAGACAGGGATCCCCAAAGCGGTATCCGGGACTTTGAACAGGTGGGGAGGCTAGCGCGGCAGCAGGGGTTTGAACTGATTTCTGACATTCAGATGCCTGCCAATAACCAGCTGATCAGTTGGCAAAAACAGGGGTAGTATTTCTCTGCATTTGCTGCGCGATTTCGGTAGTTGTTGTCAGTATTAGTTACAACTGACAGGCACACCTTAGCTAAAGTCTTGGGATTAAGCTTTCTATTACCAGTAAGGTACAAATAAAACAGTTGCTTATAGGCTTGTTGCGGTATTATTGGTTGTGCCCGGCTCATTTATGTCAATATTTTTTACAGTGATGACAGGCCGTTGAATATAACTTAATGAATATTCAACAAAATTTATTAAGGTCTGATTTATGCTTAAAACTTGAACAGCAGTAAAAGCGCAAAGAGGACGCTGGAGTTGTAAGCAGTCAGGATGCTAATCGTGCATTGAGGGCTGATAATAATGAAAATGTTCAAAACAATACTTTTAACCGCTATTGTTTTTTTGTTAAACCTTTCTTTTGCTTTTGCCGGTCATTTACCCCCGGCTCCCTGTAATGTCGCAGATGTCCAACTGAATAGTATTCAATTGCTCGATGGCAGCCCGGTGGTAAATGTTCCACCGATCGACTCCAGCGAGTGTTATGGCGCCTTTACCGGCAATAACAGCCTGTTTACTAAACCCACCAATGGTAACCTGGGCTATGATGATGATGGCTGGTTAAACAGTGAATCACCTTTCTGGTCAGGCCCCGGGGCTTTTATTGAAAACGCTGATTTGCTCGATTTGGACGGCGAAGGTGATGTCGATGATCCCGGCTGGATTTACCTGGGGAAAGATGAAGGAGCTGGCTTTAAAGGAGAAACCAGTACCGATGGTGTCGGTTCTTATACCTTTATCGATGACTTGCTGACCATGAGCAATTGCCTGGATAAAGATGATAACAGTACTAATTGTGTCGGCGGTGATGCCGTTAAAGGCGATTGGGCCTGGACGCCGCCGGCGACTAATCCGCAAGCGCTGCTGGATTTACTGGGGGGATTGTTTTTTGACCAGGTAGCCATTATTTTCAAAAGCGGCAAACAGTTTGCCATGTATGATTTTGATATTGGCGATTTGGGACTAGACCCGGTATTGGCCGGCGATTTTAATTTTGCCTTTACCGGTACCTGGGATATGAGTAATACCTTAGGGAAACATGGCCTGTCTAACTATACCTTATGGGCCAGGGATCCTACGATTGAAACCACGGATATTCCCGAGCCTTCGACCTTGGCCTTATTCAGTTTATTTCTCTTGCTGATCGCCCTCAGGCAAAGGCAGTGGCTGAATCAATAAAGCTGCGCTAAGCTGATATAGCGCGATACCATGGTTTGATTAGCTAATAAGTGCGGTGGTAGTGGTAGCGTAGTAGTACTTATTAGTTTCCCCGCTTTTTTTCGCGGCAAAGCGCTTTTGTCGATACTTCCTTTGTTTCTTTTGTCTTTCTTGTGCTCGGTTTACCGGGTCAGGGCGTTCGCTATCTCCTGTTCATATAAAGGGATTTTTTTCTCACTGAAGCCGGCGTGACGGCTGATGATGCTGCCGCTGCGGTCAAACAAAAAACTGCTGGGCATGCCTTTTATTTTATATTGTTTCATCAGTTCGCCCCGGGGATCGTAAATCACCGGAAAATCAGCCGCTAGCTGCTGCAGAAATTCGTCGGCGAACTGCTTGTTATGATCGAGATTGACGCTGAGTACGACAAAGCCTTGTTGCTGATATTGTGTCTGCATTTTTGACAGCCAGGGAAAGGACTTGCGGCACGGGCCGCACCAGGATGCCCAAAAATCCAGGTAAATCACTTTACCTGTATGCTGCTCCAGTTGCCGGGCCAGTTCGTCAGTTGGGGTTACCTTTTCGGCATAAGCGGAAACAGCCCAGGTGGCCAGGTACAGATAACAGCAGACAGCAAAAAGTTTAGACATAAGCTTTCCATGGATGTTGTTGACTTTTAAACACTAATGCTTTTGCCTGGTGAGTGCAAATAGATTTTTTGACGGTAAAGTTTCCTGTCCGGATCAGGAGATTAAGTTTTCATTAAGCGCCTGTCGGTCACTTGTATTCGCCTTCTTGAACGGGGTAAACTTGTTGCCGATGTCTTTGAATAAAAATACCCGGAAGCGAAAATGAAGGTTATTAAAAATGCTGTTTTGATCGCCTTAACCAGCTTTAGTTTTTTAGCGGCTGACCTTGTTATGGCTGATGAAGCAAAAAAACAGCAAGAAGCCCATAATTTATGGCTGAAAAAACAATTTTCCCAGCAACACCGGCAACTTATTCCCGTGGTAACCGTGGCGGATATGTTTTATGGCTGCAATAAAGAAAGAAAAATAGATCCCATCAATTATCATATCAGTGAACTGGTGTTGAAGATGGATAGGGAGCAGCTGGCGGATAAGCTCACTGCCTGTCTTGCCGACGACTCCTTAAAATCGGATGTTGCCCTTAACTTCGGTTTGATCGGCTGTTTTAACGAACAGTTTTCTGAGATGCCTAAGGTGGAGAAGCAGCAGAAGATGAAGCTGGTACGCCAGGCGATCGCCTCCTTATCCCGGGAAGAAAGGCAAAAAAGTCTCACCAAGTGTGTCACCGAACAAGCCATCCGTTACCTGAAATAACCGGTTAAGATTTTTCCCGGGTCTTTTCCTGCTGTTGTCGCGGCAGTTTGGCTGATGAAAAAGAGCTGGGAATAATATCCACTCCCACCCATCTTCCGACTTTGATCATCACGGGAATGGTAATAGGGGCAAAAGGTAAAACCGCAAACACCCCGAGTCCCAGGCCTTTAAGCACATCCAAAAATTGCTTGTTGGCCATTTTCATTTCTGCTTCGCTGGCATTTCCCTGGGTATACTTGCGGTATATCACCAGCATTTCTTTGGTTTCGGTTTTTTCCTGGGCAAGGGCAATTTTAACCCTGACCATCTGGCGCTTGAGGCGAATCGTAGTTCTTTTACGGCTGATCAGCACGACGCGAATTGGTGCTCTGACAAAATGGACCCATACTTTCATCCGCTCAGTGTCCCATATTTAACGGCATTTGTATCTAGCTTAATGTTTGTTTTTTATCGCCATCCCTAAGGGGGGATTTTATTCCTTTGCCGGGGGACAACGAAATAGCATTTCATAATTTGTAACAAATGCCTGAATAATTATCCCCTCAGCCCTTTCAAATCTAAGGGAAGATGTCTTATAGTGGCAGCAAGTTAATCTGGTATGAAAATAGTGCGCTATGGGACATGAAACACCGAAAATTTTAGTTGTTGATGATGATATGAGATTACGGGCTTTACTGGAGCGTTATCTGGTAGAGCAGGGATTTACTGTGCGTAGCGCCGCCAGCGCCGATCAAATGGATCGTTTGCTGGAGCGGGAAAACTTTCACCTGCTGGTGCTGGATTTAATGTTGCCGGGTGAAGACGGTTTATCTATTTGCCGTCGCCTGAGGCAAAATTCCAATAATATCCCTATTGTTATGCTGACGGCGAAAGGGGATGAAGTTGACCGTATTATCGGCCTGGAATTAGGGGCCGACGATTATATGCCGAAACCTTTTAATCCGCGCGAATTACTGGCGCGTATCAAGGCGGTACTCAGACGCCGGGTTCAGGAAGCGCCGGGTGCGCCTTCGCTGGAAGAAAATGTTATCAGTTTCGGCGAATATGAATTAAACCTTGCCACGCGGGAAATGAAGAAAGGCGATGTCAACATGCCGCTTACCAGTGGTGAATTTGCCGTGCTTAAAGCCTTGATCACCCATCCCAGGGAGCCTTTATCCCGGGATAAGCTGATGAACCTGGCCAGGGGGCGGGATTACTCGGCGCTGGAGCGCAGTATCGACGTACAGGTTTCCCGCCTGCGCCGTATGCTGGAAGAAGACCCCGCCAAACCCAGATATATTCAAACCGTGTGGGGCTTAGGTTATGTCTTTGTGCCCGACGGTAAAGAAGCGGTATAAGAGAAAATCCAGTAAATATGAAGTTGTTACCACGCAGTGCGTTTGGCCAGACGGTTCTATTGATCGGGATTTTGCTGTTAATTAACCAGGTGGTGTCCTGGGTGTCCATGGCGATATTTTATATCCAGCCGAATTCTCAGCAAATTCATCAGCTGCTGGCAAAACAAATCCGGGTGGTGTTTATCGACGTTAAACATTCCGAGCTGAGCCCGGCAATGGCCGAGGCGTTCCAGCACGAAACCGGTATCGGTCTCTACCGGGAAAAAGATGCCCTGCAGCTGGGCCTGGCACAGGCGGTTTATTACCCGTATCGCTCCGATGAAATGAGTAAGTTACTCGGCGGCCCGGCGGAAGTGCGTATCACCCAGGGAGACGAATATTTATTCTGGATCCGGCCGCCGCAAGCACCGCGCTTATGGGTGAAAATTCCCCTGACCGGGCTGGAAGAAGCCAATTTCTTACCTCTATTGTTTTTCTTAAGCTTGATCGGTGTACTCAGTGTCGCCGGCGGCTGGCTCTTTGTCCGGCAACTCAACCGGCCGCTCAAATCCCTGCAGCGGGCGGCGGAAGAAGTGGGGCGCGGCGATTTTCCCGAACCGTTAAAAGAGCGGGGTACCACGGAAATAGCCGCGGTAACCCAGGCGTTTAACCATATGTCCAAAGGCATCAAACAACTTGAAGACGACCGGAATTTGTTGATGGCGGGTATTTCCCATGATTTGCGCACGCCGTTGACCCGGATCCGCCTGGCCACGGAAATGATGTCTGGTGAAGATGACTTTTTTAAAGAAGGCATCGAAAGCGATATCAACGATATGAACAGCATCATAGATCAGTTTATCGATTATATTCGTCATGATACCAAAGACAAAGCCGAGCCCGGCAACCTCAATTACCTGATTGAAGAGGTGGTGCATACCGAAACACCGCCGGACCGAATTATCCAGTTTAGCGCCGGTGAGTTACCGGAAATTCCTCTGCGTTATGTGGCGGTTAAGCGGGTGGTGGCAAACTTGATCCAAAATGCCCTGCGCTATACCGAGGGCGGCATCTTTATTGAAACCGGTATTGAAGCCAGGGCCGCGGGCAGCGGACCGGCGATCAAGTATGCCTACTTCAGCGTTTGTGATGAAGGGGAAGGGATCCCGGAAGATGAAATTGACCGTTTATTCCAGCCTTTTACCCAGGGAGATAAGGCGCGCGGTACCGAAGGCAGCGGTTTGGGCTTGGCGATTATCAAGCGTATCGTCGATACCCATGGCGGCAAGGTAAGCTTATCCAACCGCGAGCAGGGGGGGTTACAGGCCAAGGTTTATTTACCTCTGTCATATTAAAGTTTTGCTTTGCTCCAAAGTGAGTTTAAAACAGACATAAAAAAAGCCGCATTAGCGGCTTTTTATGTTAAAGACTATGTTCAGGATGAAGTTTATGTCACACCTTCATGGAAGTGGCAATGTCACCCTGAGTCATTATAACTGAGGACCGGCAGATACTAATGAAGCACCGTTTTCGGTATCGGTGAATTTCTCGAAGTTATTGACAAAACGCTTGGCCAGATCGGCTGCTTTACCTTGCCATTCAGCCTTGTCTTGATAAGTATCACGCGGATCCAGAATATCCCCTTCGACACCGGCAACCTTGGTTGGAATTTCCAGGTTGAACAAAGGTAATACTTGAGTTTCTGCATTGTCGATAGAGCCGTCAAGAATGGCATCGATAATTGCCCGGGTGGCTTTGATCGAGATACGCTTGCCGGTGCCGTTCCAGCCGGTATTGACCAGGTAGGCTTCGGCGCCAACCGCCTGCATGCGTTTATTTAATACTTCGGCATATTGCGTCGGGTGCAGGCTTAAGAAAGCCGCGCCGAAACAGCTGGAGAAGGTCGGTGTCGGCTCGGTAATGCCACGCTCGGTACCGGCCAGTTTGGCGGTAAAACCGGACAGGAAGTAATATTCCGTCTGTTCAGGTGTTAACTTGGCTACCGGCGGTAATACGCCAAAGGCATCAGCGGTTAAGAAAATCACTTTTTTCGCATGGCCGGCACGGGAAACCGGTTTTACGATATTGTCGATGTGATGGATCGGGTAGGAAACCCGGGTATTTTCGGTTTTTGAGTTATCGTCAAAATCAATTAACCCGCCTTCATTCACCGTGACATTTTCTAGCAGGGCATCGCGGCGGATGGCCTGGTAAATGTCCGGTTCGTTTTCTTTGCTCAGGTTGATGGTTTTGGCGTAACAGCCGCCTTCAAAGTTGAATACGCCGTTATCATCCCAGCCGTGCTCGTCATCACCAATCAGCTTACGCTTAGGATCTGTGGACAAGGTGGTTTTACCGGTACCGGATAAGCCGAAGAAAATGGCAACGTCGTCGTCTTTACCGACGTTGGCGCTACAGTGCATGGAAGCTATGCCTTTTAACGGCAACAGGTAGTTCATCATAGAGAACATACCTTTTTTCATTTCGCCGCCATACCAGGTGCCGCCGATCAGCTGCATTTTTTCTGTCAGGTTGAAGGCAACGAAATTTTCGGAGTTCAGTCCCTGCTCTTGCCAGTTCGGGTTAGTGGTTTTGGCACCGTTTAATACCACGAAATCCGGTTCATAGTTTTTCAGCTCTTCATCCGTCGGACGGATAAACATGTTTTTCACAAAGTGCGCCTGCCAGGCGACTTCGGTCACAAAACGAACTTTCAAACGGGTCGCTTCATCGGCGCCGCAAAAGGTATCAACCACAAATAATCGCTTGGCGGATAACTGCTCGGTAACCAGGCCTTTTAATTCAGACCAGGTTTCAGGCGTCATAGGTTTATTGTCGTTTTTACCCTGATCTGACCACCACACGGTATCCCGGGTCACATCGTCACGGACGATATATTTATCTTTTGGCGAACGGCCGGTAAAAATGCCGGTGTCAACGGAGACCGCGCCCAGTTCAGTGACAACACCCTTGTCATAGCCAGAGAGACCTTCTTTGGTTTCTTCGGCAAATAGCAACTCATAAGATGGATTATATACAATTTCAGCAACGTCTTTAATTCCGTATAAAGACAAATCAATTGAGCTGTGTACTGCGGTCATGGTAAACACTCTCCTAACGGTATGACAGGTTTTAAAATTAAGCTATAGGGCACTTGTTCCGGGCGCTCATTCTAGGGCAATAGCGGTTAAAACAAAAGCACTAAATTTGTTTTGTCTGAAAGTTTTCATAATAGTTTTCATTTTTGATCAGAAATACCTTTTTTACTCAAGAAAACCCCGGTTTTTATGGAATTTTCTTAGCATTTTGATCAGGGAGTTTCTTCCGTTTTTTACAGTGATTATTGTCGTTATTGCCAACTTGGACTGTGATTGACTTTCAGGCTGGGTATTTTAGACAGTTAACCTTGCTGTCAGGCAGGTAAAAAGGTCGGTTTGCCGGTTGAAAAAGTAATGTTTTTATTGGCAATTAAAAATCGGAGGCAAGGGGGGATACATAACAAGCATAAAAAAAGGGCGCCGGGCGCCCTTTTAGCTTAGCTGGCGGTTATTTCTTCAAGCGGCGAAGGAACAACAAAGGTGCCGCCAGTAACGAGAGCCAGCCAAAAGAACCGCCGCCACCGTTTCGTCTGTTAATGACGTTAACGCTGGTGGTTTCTGTACTGGTGTTGCCGTTGGCTTCGGTAACCGTCAGGGTGAATGATAAAGTTTCATCTTGACTGACTTTAGGGGCCAAGAAGCTGATGCTCCGGCCATTGGCGTCAAAGGATACCTGAGGGCCAGATAGCTGCTCCCAGTGATAGCTCACCTCAGCGCCGTTCTTATTAAAAGCTGTGGAGCCGGTTAAAGTTACCCTTTCTTCTTCGACCACATTGACTGCAGAGGATGAAATTGTCGCTGTCGGCGTTACCTCTGTGATATCGAAGGTGAAATTAACAGGGTAATTGCTGCCGTCTTCGGCAGTTAAGTACAGTAAACCCTTGGTGGTTTCATCCAAACTGTTGCTCAGGCTCCAGTCAAATTTCAGGGAAAACTCATCACTGCTTTCATCCTGAACAACAGCAACCGTGACATTTTCGTCTTGTGAAGCTTCATCCTGATAGATGGCTGAAATATTTAACTGATAAGGGTCTGTACCTCCGGCAACTGAGGCCTGGTAATTGACCACTTCCACCGTATATATGCCGGCGGCGACATCAGTCAGGGTGATGCTTTCATCCGAGGAATTTGTTGCCGATGAGCCTAACTGATTGCGATCGCTATCATAAACATACAAATCCAGATCCGGTGCCGTAGTTTCACCCAGGGAGAAGATCACCAAAGCGGCATCTTCTGTCAGGTCTAACTGCCATTCCTGCGCGAAGTTCTCCTGAAGTTCATCGGTTTCTTCGCTGATCACTTCTTTTTTGGTGTAAAGACTGGCGCTGATAATGGACAGTTTCTTATCCTGATAGCCACTATAGGTCTTTGAGCCTTGAGCACTGTCCGCAAGCAAGGTTAAGGTTTCCGGCAGGTTGCTTTCGCCGGGTTTTACCACAAGCGGTAACTGGGCATCAGGGAAACCTGCAGCCGTTAGCTTGATATTGGCAAAACTCCAGTCGTTTTTGGTGGCACTGACATCTGCGGTAATGGTTAATACCTGAGACTCACCGGCAGCCAGTTCAAAGCTTTCCGGCGATACTGTGACGGTTAAACCGCTGTTTGCATCCAGCAACTCGGCACTGGCATGCCAGTTGGCATCTGAAGTTGCCGTTACCGTACGGGTCCAGGAGCAGGTATCGATACAGGTCGCATTTGCCATGCTGGGTAAATTCAGGGCTGACGGTTGACCGCCTGTGGTTGGGTTGGCTGCGACATAATTGTCATAGTTTTCATCCATTACCAGGCCGCTGGCGGCGGCCAGGGCAACGTTGGCATAACCTGAGCCCATATCGAAGAAGTCTGCCGGGGTTTCACCGTCTTCTTTTAATACTTCCTGATTGGCTGTCAGCATTAATGCCGATTGTGCCTGTGCCGGGGTCCAGTCTGGCTGTAATCCCGCCAATAGCGTCAGGGCGCCGGCAACGTGCGGGCTGGCCATGGAAGTGCCGCTTAAGAAGCCGTAATCGCTCGGCGCCGGGGATTCTACCATGCCGGCAGAGATTTCGTCGGCATAAGCCGCGAGAATACCTGAGCCCGGTGCGGTAATCGACGGAGATAAAATATCGGCTACCGCTAAGTTAGGGCCGCGGGAGCTGAAATCAGCCATCACACCGCCGTCGGCTTCTGCGATCTGGAACGGCGCAAAGGAAGCGCTTAATGTTGGGTCTTCAGCCAGTGCGCCGATAATGGCTTTGCCTGAATTTTCCGAGATAAAGAGCGAAGGAATCGTGGTGCCGGCCAGGCCGCTCATGCTCAGGGATGAGTCGTCACCCCCCTGGTTGTTATAGACAACCACAGCACTGGCGCCGGCATCGCTGGCGTTAATGATCTTATCGGAGAAATTACAGCTGCCGCGGCTGATCAGGGCGATTTTATCTTTGAAGGCGTCTGCGGCATAAGCTTCACAGCCTTCAATATTGGCTTCGTCTACGCTGCCGGCATATAGCAGGGTGCCGGAAAATTCTGCATCAACTTCAGGGCCTGTGCTGTCGGCATAATCGTAATCAAAGCCATCGACCGTCATTTGGTTTTCGATGAGCTCGCGGTCATGGGTACCGGCGGCCACTGTGGTGATCCACGGGGCTTCACTGGGTGAGCCCAGGGTGTATGGATCCGGGCCGTCATTACCGGCGGAAGTCGCTACATGGATGCCCGCCTTGCGCGCAGATAAAAAGGCCAGGGAATCGCCGTCCTGCCACGGATCTGAGCTGCCGCCGCCAACCGAGTAGTTGATCACATCAACACCGGCTTCAATGGCATGCTCTACCGCCAATATGGTCAGGGAGGGGTAACAACCGTCGAATTCGATGGCATCACCCGGTTCACCCGGTAAACAAACCTGGTAAGAAATAATATTGGCATGCGGGGCAACACCGGACATTTCCGCCACTTCAAGGCCGTTATCCAGGGTAACATCTTTGAGGATATTACCGGCGGCGGTGCCGGCGGTATGAGAGCCGTGACCGTTGTGGTCGACGCCGTTGGCAGCCACGGTTTCATCGAATAAAGGGTAGTCGTCTGTGATCAGCGGATAGCTGTGAACACCGATGAGTTTGTCGTTACATAATCCGGCCCATTCTTCGGTGGCACAGTCGCCGCTGTAGACACCGCTGCCGTTGGGGTTAGTATGATCGTAACCGTCTGCGCCGACATCGGCAAAAGATGGGTGATCACTGTTGATACCGGTATCGATGACGCCGACAATCAGGCCTTCACCCTGATGGGCGGTACCGCTGGCACTACCGTCCCAAACCGCCGGGGCCTTGATAAAAGCAGGACCGGCATCCGTGGTGGGGTAGCGCATGACTTCACGTTTGATCTGGGCAATGCCCGGGACCTTGGCCAGCTTTTCTGCTTCTGCCTGGGTCATTTCAACCACCATACCGTTAAAGGCCAGGGTAGTACGTTGTTTGATGTCCAGTTTGCTCAGCACCTGCTCTGCCTGGGTAATCACCTGATCCTGGCGCTTGTTCAATAAGCTGCGGTAAGCCTTAACTTCAGGGGCCTTGGTATTGAGTTTGCCGTTTGCGGTGGCTGCGCTTTTGGCCAATGCCGGGCTGGTGGCTTGATAACCGGCAATATTGCCCTGGTATAAGGCGACGGGATCTTCGCTCAGGCGGACCAAATAGCGGTGCGTGCCCTGGGCTAAGTCAGCTTCCGGGGTAAAAACGGCCGCAACACCGGTGTTGGCGTTTTTGGCTACAGTTTTGATTTGTGTGCCTTGTGGCACCTGGCTTTTCCCTAACCGGGTTAACTGGCTTTCGGCGGCCGAACTCAGGGACATTGACATCAAAGCCGCGGATACGGCAATGGCTACTTTACTACTCATGGATACTCCAGGTTTCACCGGGGTGAAATTTTATAATTGTTCTACTTCGCGCCAGCTTGGCTTATGAGGGGGCCGAGCAGACGTTAACTTCCAACGCTAGGTTAATTATTGAACAGCAGCATTTAAGCTTAAATTTAATAATAAGGCCAGAGGTTTTAGCACGGCTTGGCTAGTGATGTAAATAAAAGTCTCTGAAAATGTAACCAGAATGTAATGATGGTGGGGTCGTGAGGCAAGGCAGGAATAAAGCGCCATTGCTGTTGCAGCAATGGCGCCGGACTTGAGTTGACTAGTGCTTAGTGACTGCACCGCCTGCTGCGTCTTTACCTTCGTCAAGGTAAGCGCTTAAGTCCTGTTCGTTAAAAGCATAGGTTGTCATGCAATAATCACAGGTCATGCTGAGGTTGCCTTGCTCTGCCAGAATGGATTTCAGCTCTGCCGGTTCAATCTGGGCAATGGCGGCCAGGCATTTCTCCGTTGAGCAGCTGCACTGGTAACTGACATCCTGAGGCTCAAACAGACGCACTTCTTCCTGGTGATATAAGCGGTATAGCAAGGTTTCGGCATCCAGGGTAAAGAGTTCTTCACTTTTTATCGTCTGGGTCAGCTGGCACAGGTGGTCAAAGTCCTGCTGCTGTTTTGCTTTATCTTCTCCGTCGGGCATTAATTGCACCAGGGCGCCGCCGGTTTGCTGCGCCTGTTCATCGCAAAACAGCCAGATTTGGGTGGGGATTTGCTCAGATACTTCAAAATAGTGGGCCAGGCAATCCGCCAGGGTGTCCCGGTCCAGGGCCACTACGCCCTGATAGGCTTCTCCCTGGTTCGGGCGTATGGTGATGATCATATTGCCTTTGCCGATAAGGGCTTTCAGGCCTTGTGCATCTGTGGCTTCTTTTAACCGGGCAATGCCGCGCATCTGCTGGTTATGGTTGCCGTTGACGGCAATATAACCCACGGGGCCGTCTCCCTGGAGCTGTACCGTGATTTCGCCTTCAAACTTTATCGTGGCGGTCAGTAAACAGGTGGCAGCGAGTAATTCACCCAGTAAGGTGCGTACCCCGGCGGGGTAGTCGTGTTCACCTAAAATTTCTTGGTAGCTTTGTTTTAATTGTACTAATTCTCCACGCGCATGCAGATCATCAAATAAGTAGCGGTTTAAAACGTCAGAACGAGACATATTCAGTTATATCCTTTCTTTAAGTTGTCGGATTTTACGGCGTTGTTTCTTATCCGGTTTAGCGTCACCGGCGGGACTTAATAAAATTCCCTGCTTGCGGGCCAGGGCATTTTTTTCGCGTGTTTCCAGGCTGCTTTCTAACTCCCGGTACAGGGTTTGCGCGAAGGTGGCGTCCCTGCGTTTGTCCGCAAGTGCGATGACAGTTACCTCTTTTTCTTCGTAACCTTGCCTAACTTTTATTGTATCACCGATTGACACGGCTCTACCTGATTTAGTACGTTGTCCGTTGTAAAAGACTTTACCGCCGTCGATCATTTGCTTGGCAATGGCCCGGGTTTTATAAAAACGTGCCGCCCAGAGCCATTTGTCTAATCGAGTCGTGTTAGTTTCCGTGCTCGATGCCACTGGTTTTGTTGCCATAGCTGCTCCCCCGATTAAAAATTGGGCGAAAGTTAACATAACCCTGCGCATTTCGCCATAAGGATTTAAATTGTAAATTTTAGTGACAATGTCACCGCTGTGCTTGTTGCTTATCTAATGGTCAAGTATCATCGGTTGAGCTTAATATCGTCATTTAACGTAAATTATAAAGAAAAACATAGAACTATATGGAATTGCCAAATAATATGGCCTCGTTAACTGAAACGATAGCCAAACTCCCGCAACAAAGGATTGCACAAGCTGTCATTATTTTGATGTTAGCTTATATTGCATATCTGGGAGCTCAGATTACATGGATGTTAGTGCCCGAACCCGCCGCTAACAATACCGCAACCAGTGTACCCGGAGGCAATAACGTCTCACAGGAAAAGCAAAACATCAGTGTCTCCAAGATACAGGCATTAAATCTTTTCGGAGAGTATAATAGCCAGGCTGTCGAGGAAGAAGTGATTGAAATTGAAGATGCGCCGGAAACCCGGTTGAACCTTACCCTGACCGGCGTGGTGGCCAGTAATAAAAGCGACAATGCCGCTGCCATTATTGAACATCAGTCGAGCCAGGAAACCTATGGTATCGGCGATTTAATTACAGGCACCCGGGCAACCTTGGAACAAGTACACAATGACAGGGTCTTAATAAAACAGTCGGGTCGTTTGGAAACCTTAATGCTCGATGGCTTTGACTATGAGCAGGGCAAAGGAGGTAAAACGAAAGCTTTCCGTGCCAAACCCGTGACCAGCAAGAATAAGAGTAAGGCTAAGTCATCGAGGACAAAATCAAGGGAAAAAAGCAAGGGGGCCAAAACATCGGCAAAGCGCGTAGATCAGCGTGATAACCGTCAGTTAAGTAAAAGTGTGACCAGCTTGCGTAATGATATCACAGAGGACCCGGGGAAAATCACAGATTACCTGAAGATTTCCCCCAAGCGAGAAAATGGTAGTGTCACCGGTTATCGCCTGATGCCGGGTAAAAATCCCGAGTTTTTCCAGAACTCAGGGTTAAAATCCGGTGATGTTGCGGTGCAAATGAATGGTTTCGATTTAACGGTACCGTCGGATGCGGCCCAGGCATTAAGAGCCTTAAAACAAGAACGAGAAGTGGCTTTACTGATAGATCGTAATGGCGAAATGACAGAAATATTGTTCAGGATAGATAATTAGTTATGAGAAATTTTTTAATGAGCCAGACAGTAAGTGCTCCTAAGTTGAAAAAACTGGTACTGGGCGTATCAGCCGCCATTGCTTTTAGTACTTTAACTGTGCCGGAGCCGGTTTATGCCGCGCAATATTCTCCTAATTTTAAAGGGACGGAAATCACTGAATTCGTTAATATTGTCGGTAAAAATTTAAAGAAAACCATGATCGCCGATCCCAATGTGCGCGGTAAGGTTAATGTCCGCAGTTATGACTTATTAACGGAAGAGCAGTATTACCAGTTTTTCCTCAATGTGCTTGAGGTTTACGGTTTCTCAGCCGTGGAAATGGATAACAATGTTATAAAGATTATCCGCTCCAAAGACGCAAAAACCTCTTCTATCCCGGTAGTGGGCAATGAAGACCCGGGCATGGGTGATGAAATGGTCACCCGGGTGATCGAAGTGAAAAATGTTACCGTACGCGAATTGGTGCCTTTGCTGCGCCAGTTATCGGATCAGGCCGGTGGCGGCAATGTGGTCAACTACGACCCTGCCAACGTCATCATGCTGACCGGTACCGCCGCCGTGGTAAAGCGCCTGGTGAAAATCATCCAACGGGTTGACCGGGCCGGTGATAAAGACGTACAGATCATCCGTCTCAAACATGCTTCGGCCGGTGAAATGGTGCGTATCGTCGAAGCCATGAATAAATCCAGCCAGGGTAAAGCGGGTACCCCGACTTTCCTGATCCCGAAAATTGTTGCCGACGACAGAACCAACAGCGTGATTGTCAGTGGTGAGCGCCAGGCACGTGAGCGGGTCGCCCACTTGATTGAACGCCTGGACAGCGAGCTGCAGACCAGCGGCAATACCCGGGTGTATTACCTGAAATATTCCAAAGCGGAAGACATGGTGAAGGTGTTGACCGGCGTCAGCGAATCGATTGAAGCGGAAGGGCAAAACAGCAAAACCAAGACCCGAAGCGCGAAAAAACGCAATATCAGCATTGAAGCCCATGAAGACACTAATACCTTAGTGATCACCGCACAGCCGGATATGTTACGTTCCCTTGAAGCGGTTATTCGCCAGCTTGATATCCGCCGTGCCCAGGTACTGGTAGAAGCCATTATCGTTGAAGTATTTGACGGCGATGGCGCCAACCTCGGGGTGCAGTGGTTCCACGAAAAAGGCGGCTTTACCCAGTTCACCAATGGGCCCGCGACTATCAGTTCGGTAGCGGCCGGTGTTGCTGCGGCTGAAGGTGAAGAAGGGACTACCATCACCACTTATGATGAAAATAATCGCCCAATCGAAACCAAGAACCCGGATACCGATGGTGACTTTACCGTCCTGGCCAGCGCCTTAGGTTCGGTCAGCGGTGGCATGTTAGGTTTTGTCGATAACGATTGGGGGGCGATTTTACAGGCGGTCAGTACCGATACTAACTCTAACCTGTTATCCCGTCCGAGCATTACCACCTTAGACAACGAAGAAGCCTATTTTATCGTTGGTCAGGAAATCCCGATTATTACCGGCTCTACTGCGAGTAACAATAACTCTAACCCTTTCCAGACGGTGGACCGCCAGGAAGTGGGTATTAAATTGAAGGTCACGCCTCAGGTCAATGAAGGTTCAGGGGTGCAGCTGACCATAGAGCAGGAAGTTTCCTCGGTGAGCGGTGCTACCGGGGTGGATATTTCCATCAACAAACGTGAAATCAAAACCACAGTGATGGCTGACAGCGGCGCGGTCATTGTGCTGGGCGGCCTGATCGATGACGATGTCCAGGAAAGCTTGCAGAAAGTCCCTTTGCTGGGAGACATTCCGGTGCTGGGGCACCTGTTTAAATCCACCAGCAATAGCGTGCGTAAGCGTAACCTGATGGTCTTCCTGCGTCCTACCATTATCCGGGACGGCGAGACCATGCGTACCATTAGCAAAGAAAGATATAACTTTATCCGTGCAGGCGAGCTAGAAAAACAACAACGCGGGTTATCTTTAATAGGTGATGCCGAGCTGCCGTTGATCCCCGAGTGGAATGATGAACTGGCGCTGCCGCCGACGTTTGATGAATATATTGAGCAGAAAAAATCGGATGATACTTCATCCGATAAGCAAGAACATTAGTGATGAAAGTTATGGATAGGGAGGCTGAGGTGACAGAGCCGGAAACATTTTCAGCCGCATCTGAACAAGTAAAGGCTGAACAGGCAGAAGCTGCGCAAGTGGCAGCTGAGCAAATCGCCACTGAGCAATTTTCAGGGGCAGAGCAGGATGAAACTGCCGGGCTTGACCATGAGCTTGAGGAGCAAGGTCCTGCGGCCGACTTAAGCCTGTCGTTTGGTTTTGCCAAGCGCCACAGTGTGCTGATCAGCCAAGAGGAAAGCGGCCTGGTACTGGCCTGCCTGAAAAGCGTTGATGCCGACATCCTGATGGAAGTGCGTCGCCGGGTACGGGCGCCTTTTAGCGTCGAATTCCACAGTGCAAATGAATTTGAACAGTTGCTGACCCTGGCCTACCAGCGGGATTCTTCCGAAGCCAAGCAGATGATGGAAGACATAGGTAACGAAGTCGATCTGTATTCGCTGGCGGATGAAATGGTGGAATCTGAAGATCTGCTTGAAAATGAAGATGATGCGCCGATCATCAAGCTGATCAATGCCATGCTCAGCGAGGCAATCAAGGAAAATGCCTCGGATATCCATATTGAAACTTTTGAAAAGGCGCTGCAGATACGCTTCCGTATCGATGGCGTGCTCAGGGAAGTATTGAAACCCAACCGTAAGCTGGCCTCTTTGCTGGTATCGCGCATCAAGGTTATGGCCAAGCTGGATATCGCGGAAAAGCGTATTCCCCAGGATGGCCGTATTTCCCTGCGTATTGCCGGTCGTGCGGTGGACGTGCGGGTCTCGACCATGCCTACCGGCCATGGCGAGCGGGTGGTATTGCGTTTGTTAGATAAGAACGCTGCCCGCCTCGATTTACAAGATCTGGGCATGACAGATTCCAACCGCAAGCGTTTCAGCGATTTAATTGATAAACCCCATGGCATTATCCTGGTGACCGGCCCGACCGGTTCCGGTAAGAGTACCACGCTTTATGCCGGTTTGACCCAGATAGACAGCCGGGAAAGAAATATTCTGACGGTGGAAGATCCGATCGAATATGCCATCGAAGGCATAGGCCAGACCCAGGTAAACAACAAGGTAGATATGACCTTTGCCCGCGGTTTGCGCGCCATTTTACGTCAGGATCCCGATGTGGTGATGGTGGGGGAAATACGTGACCTGGAAACCGCACAAATCGGGGTACAAGCCAGTTTAACCGGTCACCTGGTATTATCTACCCTGCATACCAATACCGCCGCCGGCGCCATTACCCGGATGGAAGACATGGGGGTTGAGCCTTTCCTGTTATCCTCGTCCCTGTTGGGGGTACTGGCACAGCGACTGGTGAGGACCTTATGTCCGCATTGCCGCGAAGCCCATTATCCGGATGAAGAAGAAATTCATATGTTAGGCCTGGGTGATGACAATACCCAGCAGATATACCGCGCCGTGGGTTGCAGCGAATGTAACCATAAAGGTTATAAGGGGCGTATGGGTATCCACGAACTGTTGGTCGTGGATGACAAGGTCAGGGAAATGATCCATAACGGCAAGGGCGAACAGGCGATTGAAAAATTTGTCCGCCGCACCACCCCGAGTATCCGCCGTGACGGTTTCGATAAGGTGATGGCCGGTTTAACCACCCTGGAAGAAGTTTTACGTGTCACGCGTGAAGATTAGGGGGTGAGATGGCAGCATTTGATTATCAGGCGGTAGACAACCGCGGCAGAACGAAAAAAGGGGTGATCGAGGGAGATACCCCGCGGCAGGTGCGCACCCAGCTCAAAGAACAGGGGTTGATGCCGATTGAGGTAGTGCCCAGCCTGCAAAAAACCAAACAAAACACCAAAAAAACCGGCGGCAGGGGCAAGGTCTCTGCCGCTGAATTGGCACTGATGACCCGTCAGCTGGCAACCCTGGTGGAATCAGGTTTGCCGTTGGAAGAATCCCTGATGGCGGTGGCGGAACAATGTGAAAAAAACCGTATCAAAAGTATGGTAATGGCGGTGCGTACCAAGGTCACCGAAGGTTATGGTCTGGCAGAGAGCATGGCGGAATTTCCACAAATATTCAGTCACTTATACCGTGCCATGGTAGCCGCGGGGGAAAAGTCAGGTCATTTGGACAAGGTCTTAAACCGCCTGGCGGACTATACCGAGCAGCGGCAAAAAATGCGCTCCGACTTGATCCAGGCACTGGTTTATCCGGTGATCATGACCCTGGTTGCGGTCGGGGTGATCGCAATATTGTTGGTGGCGGTAGTGCCGAAAATTGTCGGCCAGTTCGAGCATATGGGGGCAAACCTGCCGGGTACCACCCAGTTTCTGATTTCCTCCAGTGACTTTTTACAGGCCTATGGTTTATTTATCCTCTTGTTTATCATGCTGGTAATGATGGGCTTTTCTAGGTTACTGCAAAAACCTGCCTTCCGTTTGGCTTATCATGAGCGGCTTATTGCCATGCCCGGCATAGGCAAAGTTGCCCGTGGCCTGAATACCGCCCGTTTTGCCCGTACGTTAAGCATATTGACCGCCAGTGCCGTGCCCTTACTGGAAAGCATGCGTATTTCCGGCGAGGTACTGGATAACCTTTATATCAAACAAAAGATCAAAGAGTCGGCGGACAAGGTGCGCGAAGGCTCGAGTTTGCGGGTATCGCTGGAGCAAACCAAGCTGTTTCCCCCTATGATGCTGCATATGATCGCCAGCGGTGAAAAAAGCGGTAAACTTGAAGGCATGCTGGAGCGGGCGGCAGATAACCAGGACAGAGAATTTGAAGCCTTGATGAATATATCATTAAAGGCTTTTGAGCCGGCACTTATGGTGTCTATGGCCGGGGTAGTGTTGTTTATTGTCATGGCAATTTTACAACCTATTATGCAACTAAATAATTTAATGGGAACTTAAGCAGGAAGTTAATGATGAAAAATTTACACAAAGCGAAAAAAGCGCGCGGTTTTACGCTACTCGAAGTGATGGTGGTGATCGTGATTTTAGGTATTCTTGCCAGTATGGTAGTGCCTAACCTGATGGGCAGCCAGGAACGTGCCAATGTACAAAAGGCGGTGTCGGATATCAATGCCCTGGAAACCTCGTTAAGCATGTACAAGATGGATAACTATAACTACCCGAGTACAGACCAGGGGCTGGAAGCCTTAGTGACGGAAACCGATATTGAGCCACTGCCGCGCCGTTTCCCTGAAGACGGCTACGTGAAACGTCTGCCTCAAGATCCGTGGGGCAACGACTACCAGCTGTTAAATCCGGGCGAGCAAAGCAAGATGGACGTTTTCTCCATGGGACCTGACGGTGAAGTGGGTACCGAAGACGATATCGGTAACTGGAACCTGGGTGATTACCAGTAATCATGAATTTAGGCAGGCAAGGGGCTTTCGCCGGTGTTAAGGCATCGGGCAAAGGTTTACGGACAGGACGTGGGAGCAAAGGTTTTACCCTGATTGAGGTGATGGTGGTGATTGTGGTTATCGGCATCATGGTCTCCCTGGTACAGTTTTCAACGTCGGGCAACCGCCCGGAAGAAAAACTCAGGCAAGCCAGTGAAAGGTTTGCCGGCGTGTTCGATATTGCCGCCGAATATTCCATGCTCAACAATGTCGAGCTGGGCCTGCTGGTGGATAAAAATAGCTACCAGTTTGTCGGTTATGACGGGGTACGCTGGAGTCCGTTGCCGGATGAAGATTTATTTGCCTCTTACAGTGTCTCGGAAGATCTGGCAATGGCGTTGGAGCTCGATGACCTGCCGATAGAAGAGCCTGCCTTATATGACCGCAGTATCTTTGAAGTGGAAGAGGAAGACAGCTTTAGCGAAGAGGAAGAAGAAAAAATAATTCCCCAGGTCTATATCCTCTCAGGCGGTGATATTACGCCTTTTAGCCTGACCTTCAGTTTTGTCGAAGAGTTAGTGTTGGATGAGGAATTTGCCTACCGGGTAACGGGTTTGTTTACAACGCCTTTGACCAGGGAGTTTTTAATTGACGGCAAAGTTATCGCAGGACCCGAAGCCGATGAATAAGCATTTTAAAGCCGCCGGGTTTACTTTGATTGAAGTCATGCTGGCCATGGCTGTTTTTGCTATTGCCGGTGTTGCCTTACTCGGTGCTGCCGATACCAACTCACGCAACCTGGGTTATCTGGAGCAAAAAACCTTTGCCGACTGGGTGGCGGCCAATCAATTGGTGGCGACAAGTCTGGTGACTACCTGGCCACCGAAAAATAATAAAAAAGGCAAGGTAGAGATGGCCGGCCGCGAATGGTTCTGGCAACAAAAAGTGGTGAAAACCGCCGACACCAATATGAGACAGGTGGTGATGGAAATTCGTTTAGAGGAAAAAGCCGAAAAACCGCTGACCAGTTTAACCACCTACCTGGCCAAGAGTAGCCTCTAATGAAGGCCTTTGTTAATAACCGGGGTTTTACCCTGCTGGAAGTGCTGATTGCTATTGCTATTTTTTCCGTGGTCAGCCTGTCTAGTTTTACCATCTTTGATACCGTGCTTTCCAGCGAAGAAGCGTCGAAAACCCGCACCGAGCGCATGAATGAATTGCAGCGGGCGTTTTTATTGATTGAAAGAGATCTGACGCAAATTGCCCGGCGCAGTATCCGGGTGAACGGTGAGCAGCCCCTGGACGGTTATATTCATACCGACGAGAGCAGCTTTTTTTCTGAAACCCAGGCGATAGGTTTTGTCCGCAACGGCTGGACCAACCCGGGGTTGTTATTGCCCCGCAGCGATATGCAGTCGGTGGCTTATCAGCTAAACGAAGAAACCCTGGAGCGTTTGCATTTTAATTTTGTCGATGCGGTGCCGGGAGAGGAGCCTAAAGTGCGTCCTTTGATCTCTGGGGTAACATCGCTGAAATTTAACTTTTTTGACGGCAAAGAGTGGCAGGAAGAACTGGCCAAAGGGACTTTGCCGCTGGCCATTGCCATTGAAATTGAACTGGAAGATTATGGCCTGGTTCGCCGCCAATATTTAGTGGCGGGTGATGTGCCTGAGGACAGCGGCCCCGGCGATTCGTCGCGCGGCAACTCCTCTCGGGGCAAAGGCTCGAACAATAATGGCGGTAACTCAACAGGCGGCGGAAATAACTCCGGCGGTGCCTCTAAGGGGAGCAAATAATGGCCAGGCAGCAAAAAGGGGTCGCGCTGATCACTGTGATGCTGGTCGTTGCCCTGGCATCGATACTGGCAACCCAGATGACTGCCCGTTTACAATTACAGATGCAGCGCACTACCAATGTTAATTTCAACCAGCAGGCCTACTGGTATGCGATGGCAGCCGAAGCCTACGGTAAAAGGGCGATCTTGCTGATCAATGATGATGAACCGGATGTAACCCATTTGGGCCAGGCCTGGGCCCAGGGAGAAGTCAGTTACCCGGTGGACTTTGGCCAGATCACAGCCGAGGTGGTTGATTTACAGGCGTGTTTTAATTTAAATGCCTTAAGAACCCCGCCGAGTTCGCAAAATGCCAATAACGGCGGCAATAGCGGCAACAATAAATCGCCTGCCCATGAAGCTTTTGAAAAATTGATCACTGACCTGAATGTTGAAGGGGTCGGGCAATTTGAAGCAGAATATATGGCGGATGCTTTGGCGGACTGGCTCGATGACAACAGCTCCATTGTCAGTGCCGGCGGCGCCGAAGATAATGATTATGCCGCCAAAGAATTTCCCTATCTGCCGGCGAACAACTTACTTGGCAGTGTCAATGAGTTACGCATCGTCGAGCACTTTACCGTGCCGGTGATCAATGCCCTTAAGGAGCATGTGTGTGTGATCCCGGGTGAACCGACCCTGGCGCTGAATATCAATACCGTGGATGCCGAGAAAGCGGTGGTGTTGCAGGCGTTATTGGATATTCCGTTATCGGATGTCCAGCAGGCCTTGTCTTCCCGCGAAGAGGAAGGTTTTCAGTCGGTAGACGATTTTTTTAATTTGCCGGAAATAAGCAAGGCGAAATTAGATGATGATAAGAAGAAGCAGTTTGTTGTCGACAGCGAATATTTTAAGCTAAAAACAACAACCAAGTTTAACAATAGTTATTTTGCACTGAATTCGATTATGAAAGTAGATAATAATAATCAGGTACAGGTAATTAGCCGCACTATAGGACGTGATTGATGGCTGAAACTTTATTTATTAGACTGCCCAGCCAGAGCCAGGAATGTATCCATTGGTTGATTTGGTCCGGGGCTAACCGTGAGATTATTGCCAGCGGCGAGTTGGAGCATACAGGACAATTGAGTGAGCTGAGGGACAAGGCGGAAAACCGTCAGGTGACGGTTTTTGTCCCCGGCTGTGACGTTTCCCTGCGCCGGCTGAAAGTGCCGGGTAAATCCGGGCGTGCTGTCCGGCTTGCGGTCCCTTATATGCTCGAAGATGATCTGGCCCAGGATGTCGAGCAGCTATTCTTTGCCTACGGCAATATTAAAGAAGACGAGCAGGGGCATAACTGTTTTACCGCTGTGGTCGATCGCGAACAAATGCACTTATGGCAAAGCTGGTTGGCGGATGCCGGTATCAGCACCAAGCATATCATCCCGGATGTACTGGCGATGCCTTTACCCGAAAATGATGACGCCGGCTGGTCAGCCGTTGGTTTAGGGCAGCAAACGTTAGTGCGCCAGGGCCAGTGGCAAGGGCTATGCCTGGATAACGGCATTTGGCCGCTGATGCGTGAAAAATGGCAGCAGGCAACACAGCCACAAAGCGAAAGCAATGATGGCGAAGTTTCAGAGGAAGGTCATGAACCCCCCGATAGTGAAAACAGCCCTGCCGAGCTGGTCATTGATGCCTATTCGGCGCTTGAGGGCGACGATCAGCTTATTATCCGGGCACAGCCGGAAGAGCTGCCGTTAGCTCTGTTGGCACAACATGTCGACCCCTCTCTGGTAAACCTGTTACAGGGAGAGTTCCAGCAGGTGCAGCCGAGGTCTAAAGCAACCACCAGCTGGCTGTGGGCAGCGGGTATTGCCGTATTTGCCCTGGTGATGAATGTCGGCATTAAAGGCGCCTCTCTGATGCAGGTGTCCAACCAGCAGGCAGCGGTTGAACAGCAGATTATAGACACCTATAAAAAAGCGTTTCCTGCCACCAAAAGGGTGCGGGTAACCACGATCAAGTCACAGTTAAAGCAAAAGCTTAATGAGTTGGGGCCGGGTAACAGCAGCGGCGGTTTTCTGGAAATGCTGGCTAAGGTACAACCGGCTTTTGCCAGTGTACCCGGGATGAAACCGGCATCGATTAAGTTTGACAGCAAACGCCAGGAATTACGCCTGCAGGCGCTTGCCAGTGATTATCAGCAGTTTGATAAATTTAAAAATGCGTTGGAAAAAGCCAGGTTAACGGTGAACCTCGGGGCGCAGAGCAACCAGGGTGAGCAGATTTCCGGCTCATTTAGTATTAAGGGATAATCATGAAGGCTAAATGGCAACAACTCAATGCTCGCGAGCAAAAGTCGATAATAGCGTTAAGCGCTGTGGTGCTGGTGTTTATTTTATACAGCCTGGTATGGCAGCCGCTTAATGAAAACCTGGCAAAAACCCAGTCCAAGCTCAAGCGCCAGCAAGAGCTGCTGACCTGGGTCAGCGATAATACCGCCCGCTATCAGCAGGCCAATAAAAACAAGCAATCATCCAGGGGCGGCAGCTTATCCAGCATAGTCAACCGTACCGCAAAACGTAACGGTATCGGCATTACCCGGATGCAACCCCAGGGCAATGATATTCAGATATGGATCGATGAAGTTTCGTTTAGCCAGCTGCTGCAGTGGTTAGAGCAACTGTCCAATAACGAAGGTTTACATGTTAAATCCATAGATCTCAATAATGCCAAACAACCCGGGGTTGTCGGTGTGAGACGCTTGCAGTTAGGAAGAGGTTAATGAAGCAGGGTACTGTTTACGCCGGCGTATTCGCCAGTGTTTATTTGATTTTCGTTATTGCCACCATACCGGCCAAGTTAATCTTTAACTTTGTTTCTTTACCTAAGGATATTGTTGTTGAAAACCTCTCGGGTACGGTATGGCAAGCGGAAATAAAGCGCCTGGCCACCCGGGATATTGAGCTTAACCGGGTTACGGCTAGTTTAAGTCCTTTGTCCTTACTGGTATTTGATCCTGCCGTCAGTTTGACCTTTGGCGATGATTTATTGCCCGGACCCCAGGGGGAAGTGAAAGTGAGTGGTTTACTGGGCAACCTGACCCTGTCGGATGCCGATATCCTGCTGGCGGCCAATGATATTTCCCGGCAACTGGATTTACCCGTGCCTGTGACTGCTTCCGGCGATGTCTCGGTTAAACTGGATAGCTTAGTGTTCGATAAGCCGTTTTGCGCCCAGGCGTCGGGACTGGTTTCCTGGAAAAAGGCGAAAGTGACGGCATTGGAGCAAAATGTCACCTTAGGACCGCTCAGCGCCGATATCGGCTGTGAAGAAGGGGCACTGGCCTTTAATATCCAGCCGAAAAATAATTTAGGTCTGACGTTTTCCGCTTACCTGCGTCAGGGGGGCAAGTTCTCAGGACAGGGCTATTTGCAGCCGGCAGACAAGTTTCCCGAATCCCTTAAAGGGGCTTTACCTTTCTTAGGAAAAAAGGACGCCCAGGGGCGATACCGCCTGGGCTTCTGATTTCTCTTTTCATCCCGGCCGGTTTATTTGCCGACCGGGGTGTTTCTGATATCTTCCAATAATATCCCGTAGTCGGTAATGGCCTGATACTCAGTGATGGTGCGCTCCTCCTGCTGGCTGTCCGGGTTGGCGATGGCCAGCAGATGCTTGATACCGTATTTTTTTGCCGAGTTGAGCACCGGCAGGCTGTCATCAACAAACAGGGTATTGTCCAGCGAAAACGGGTGTTTTTGTTGCAGCCTTTGCCATAACAGCTGAGATTCTTTGGTAGCGCCGAATTCATGGGTGGAATATAAGCGGTCAAAGTATTGATCCAACTGGGTACGCTCGATTTTCAGTGACAGACTGTCCGGGTGGGCATTGGTTACCAGCACCACTTCACGGCCGCTTTCCCGCAAGGCTTCGAGAAAAGCCACGGCATCTTTCCGCAGGCGAATTAAGTGCTGTATTTCCCGTTTCAGGGTGGTGATCGGCAATTGGGTTTGTTCCTGCCAGTAATCCAGGCAGTACCAGGCAATGGTACCGGCAACCCGCTCGTAATGGCTGTGCAGTTTTTCCTGTGCCTGTTCGAAACTGATGTTGGCGTATTCGCTGTAACGCTTGGGCAGATGTACCAGCCAGAACTGGTTGTCAAAGTGTAAGTCCAGGATAGTGCCGTCCATATCGAGTAATACGGTGGAGATTTCAGACCAGTTGAGCATAAGGTATCGCTTTTTGTTTCTCTTCTATGTGGACTCATGATAGCCAATCCGCGGCCTTTAGTTAAGTAGATTACCTGCCTGGTAAGTGATATGCCGTTGGCTTGTCGGATAAGGATTACTGAAAATATTGCCGCTTTTGACCGAAGGGGGTAATTATCCCGGCCCGGCAGGTTGCATCCTGGCTTATGAATGTGTTTAATTATATTAAAGCGATAAATCACTGATACCTGCTTGTGCAATTAAAACACGGCTGTCTATTTAAGTTTATCGTCCCGTTAGCCGCTATTTATAACAAGAGATCAGGCCGCCGATAAACATGACAGCTAAGACCCAGTTACCCAAAATTACCCAAAGGAAGCAAGTCGCCAAAAGCCGATTTTTTGCCATTGAACAAATCGATCTGACCTTTAGCAACGGGGTGCAACGGGAATACGAACGTATGCAGGGCTCGGGCCGTGGAGCGGTAATGATAGTACCACTGCAGGAGGACGGTTCACTCTTGCTGGTCAGGGAATATTGTGCCGGCACCCATAGTTACGAACTGGGCTTTCCCAAAGGCTTGATCGATCCCGGGGAAACGGCACAAGTGGCGGCCAACCGGGAATTGCAGGAAGAAATAGGCTTTGGCGCCGAGATTTTACAGCCTATCCACCAGGTTTCCATGGCGCCGGCGTTTTTTAACGCCAGGATGGATATTTTTCTTGCCCGTGGCTTGTACCCCCAGTCACTTGAAGGGGACGAACCTGAACCGTTAGAAGTTGTCAGCTGGCAGCTGGATGATTTTCAGGCATTATTGGCGGAGCCAAACTTTACGGAAGCACGCAGCATAGCTGCACTGTTGTTGGTGGTAAATCACTTGAGAGGCTAGATATGGGCGAAGACCGATTGTTGGATATCGCGCTGCAAAGCGCCAGGTTAGCCGGTGATGAGGTGATGAGTTATTATCGTCATGGTAATTTCGATACCGAAATAAAAGGGGATGAGAGCCCGGTGACCAGCGCCGATCTCGCCGCTAACCAGGTATTGATGGACAGGTTAAAAACCCTGACTCCGGATATTCCCATTATCTCGGAAGAACTTGATATTGAGGGGCTTGAACAGCGCAAGAGCTGGTCAAAATACTGGTTGCTCGATCCCATAGACGGGACCGGCGAGTTTATTATCGGCAGCGGTGATTTTGCCGTGAACATTGCCTTAATTGAAGACGGTTGGCCCAGCATCGGGGTGATCCATGCCCCGGATCATTGCCTGACCTACTACGGGCAAAAAAATCTCGGTGCCTTTAAAGATAATGACCAGGGCAGCCATCAGATCCAAGTCGCTGCCTATAAACCCGGACAGGCGGTCAAAGTGGCCATCAGCCGTCGGCAAGAGCTGTCTTTGATGGCGCAATACCTTAATAAAAATTTTGATTTTGAGTATGTTGCCCTGGGCAGCTGTTCGTTAAAAAATTGCCTGATTGCTGAAGGCGGCGCCGATTGCTATTTACGTATCGGTCCTACCGGCGAGTGGGATACCGGCGCCAGCCAGTGTATTTTAGAGCAGGCGGGCGGGGCCATTTTAGACAGTGAGTTTAATCCCCTGAGCTATAACCGCCGTGATACGCTCATCAATCCGGACTTTATCAGCATGGGTAACGGCGATTTTCCCTGGAAACAAATCATACATCCCCATAAAACCGCACGTTAACCCTTATTCAGCCGCTGTCCCGGACCTGGCGTCCGGGTACTTTTTCTGGCTGCTTACCGGCTAACGCTATTATAAATAAAGGTTATTTCTGGCAATCCGGATGGTTTAGCAATGACTTTTCGCTAGTTAATCTTTTGCGCTTGGTTATAATTGTTATGATAACTTTTTGTGTCCAAAGAAAAATAAACCGATCTGGGCCGGTGACGTACAAACGGCGGCAGATCTAAAAGGAGAAATACGTGCGTATATTATTATTGTCATTATTGGTAAGTTTAACGACCTTCCCGGCCTTTAGTGCCTGGTTACTGGATAACCAGTTTTCCAAACTGAGTTTTGTGACCATAAAAAAAGGTGATATTGCCGAAAATCATCATTTCGCCCGTCTGGCGGGGAAAGTGAATAAAGAAGGCAAGGTGAACTTTACCGTAGATCTGACCAGTGTCGATACTAAGATTGCTATTCGTGATGACCGCATGAAACAGTTTTTGTTTAATACCGATAAGTTCCCTAAAGCTAATTTTAAAGCCGCACTGGATATGCAGAAAATTAACAAGCTTGCCAGCGGTAAAACCCTGCTGATGCCGTTAACTGGCAGCATCAGTTTACACGGGCAAAAACAGGAAGTCAGCACCCAGGTATTGGTGGCAAAACTCACTAAGGATAAGTTTGTTGTTTCCAGCATGCAGCCGGTACTGATCAATGCTAAAAATTATGATCTGGTTGCCGGTGTTGCCAAGTTACGTGAGCTGGCGGGGTTGCCCAGTATCAGCAATGCCGTGCCGGTAAGCTTTGTCTTGTCTTTTAACCAGGCCCATACCGGTTAGTCTTTCCTTAGGGAAAAACCAGGGAGCAGTCTATCTGCTCCCTGATTTCTTGTTTCAATTCCGTTTAAGTTACTCGTGCGTGCCGGCATTAAATTGATCTGCGGGCATGATGTTGACGCTTTCATAAAGTTCAGAATAAACCAGTAACGCGCTGCCGTCGGCAAGCTGCTGTTTAACTTGTGCTATTTTAGTCGATAAATCGATATCGGCGGCGCCGTATTCTGTGCCTTCCCTTAATACAAATTCTTCGATAACCGCGGCAAGTACCTCGGGGGAAAGTTTATCTGGCGGAATGATCATGTTGTTAACTGCTCCTTAAGGTAGGCAGGCACTCTGTGCTCTAGCCAAAATTTCGGTTTAAACGGGTTATTGCCGGCAATAAAGCCGACATGGCCGCCGCGGCGGCAAAGTTCAAAAGTGGTGCTCGCCGACAGCTTGAGCCGGGAGGTGATATGCCGGTGGCTTAGAAAGGGATCGTCCATGGCATGGATCACTAAACAGGGCTGGCGAATATCCGCCAACAGATCCCGGCCGCTCATTTGCCGATAATAATCTTCGGCATCCACAAAACCATTGATGGGGGCGGTTACCTGGTTGTCGAAGTCACGTATAGTGCTAATGTTGGCCAGGCTTTTGGCATCGAACCGGGAGAGCTGTTGTCGGGCGATTTTTTCACCTGTGCTGGCTTTGAGCATTTTCACCAGGTATTGCTGATATACTTTGGAAAATCCCCTGTTGATGCGGTCGCTGCAACTGGACAGGTGCAGCGGCGCGCAGATGATCACCGCCGCCTGATAGGGATTGTCCGGGTTAAGGGCCAGATAGCGGGCTAAGACATTGCCCCCCAGTGAAAAACCCACCGCCAAAAGCGGACAATTGGCATAGCGCTGTTTGAGCAAACCGGATAAATAGCTGATATCCCGGGTATCGCCGGAATGATAAGAGCGGGCCTGGCGGTTGGGTTTACCGCTGCAGCCGCGAAAATGCATTAAGACCCCGATCCAGCCCTTTTGTTTGACGGCTTTGAGCATACCCCGGGTGTAATGGCTCTCGATGGAACCTTCCAAACCGTGCAACAATATCACTAAAGGCCGGGTATTATCCGGTGGCGGAACTTCGGTCCAGGCAAGATCGATGAAGTCGCCGTCCGGCAGTTCCAGTGTTTCCGTGATCGTCGCCAGCTTTTCTTTTCGGCGTAAATACTTAGCGACTATGGTTTGTAAGTGAGGGTTTGCTAACCACCAGGCGGCTTTAAACTGACTTTTATAAAACATAAAACCGGGTAAGGCCTGTAATTGTTTACTGGACTGGTATTGTAAGGCAAAGACGGTAAAAAGCCTAAATTAATGCCATAAAAGCTTTATAGCAGCTGGTCAATAAGCAACCCCTTACGGCTTTCCTCGTTGCGTTTATTTAATCATGCGATTTGCAACCTGCGTAATTGGCTGCCTGCTTTTATCAGAGCAATTGATCAATCAGCAGCCCTTTACGGCTTTCCTCGTCGCGCTTATTTAATAACGCGATTTGAAACCGGGTCTCCGCCTGGTCTCTCTCTCCCGTCACCCGGGCAAAGTCGGTGTCTTCTATTCGCGAGCGGCTGTCACTCAGGCTGACCCTGCTAATCTCATACGTGGCCACCTGGCTCGCTAAAGCATTACTTTCGGCTCCCAGGCTTGATGCCCTGTCGTTGATATCTGCCTGTGCCGTTGCCAATGCCGCCTGGGTGGTGGCGGGATCGCCGGCGTCGAGGCGTTGGATAAAATCATCCTGACCCAGGGCTTCACCGGCAATGACATTAATCTCCTGGGTGATCTGATCTAATTCACCCTGAATGGCATCTCCCTGATAAAGGGGGTTGCCGGATTGAATGGCCAGTACATTGGCCCGCTGCAGGCCGTCATTAATGGCGCTGAGCTGCGAATCTTGTACCTGGTTGATATTGACCTGATCCCTGGCATTGGTTGCCAGCTGTTCAAAGGCATTGATGCCTGAGGTGAGGCGGTTGCCGATCTGCAGGCCTGCGGCATCGTCGGCGGCGCTGTTGATGCGTTTGCCGGAAGCGAGTTGTTCCTGGGCTTGTTCGCGCTCTTTATTGATACGCTCAATAAAGCTGAGATTGGCTGAGGTTTGCTTGATGGAGAAATCCATAATAAGGCCCTCTATAGACTAAATGCGGGAGTCCTTATTTGAAATTATACCACAGGCAAGCCAGTGTTCGCCTGTTTTTTGAGCAGGTCCAACACTGGTTCAGCGGGAAAAACCTCTGATGTTAAATGGCGAAAAGCGCAGCGGCCAATTCAATAGTCTTATCGACTTGGTTGCGGGTGCCGGCTGTTAGTTATTTTCTTTGATGTTTTTCATAAAGAAATAAACATAAAAGGCACAAATGCCCAGTACGATAGCCAGTCCGCCAAATGAGAACCAAATTACCGGGTCTTTTAATAATGTTGCGAAAATATCCATTACAGGCTCCTTAATTAATCTACTGTTTTAGTGTAATTAAAGAGCCGGTAATGGCTTATGATTTAGATCAACGAATGATTTGTTATCAAGGGATCAGATCAAGCCCTTATAGGCTTCTTTGGTTTTCAGGTCGACCTGCATCATGATTTTGCGGTACATGTCTTCGGCTTTGGCGCGGGATTCTTCGATCTGCTCGACACTTAAATCCCGTTCATCCATATCCCGGCTTTTTTGTGCCTGGACATAACCGTTTTTAGCGGAAATGATGTTCCAGATATAAGACTTTTCAAGATCTTTTTCGACCCCTTTTCCTTCGTAGTACATCAAGGCGAGATTAAACTGTGCCAGGGCATAGTTTTGGTTGGCGGCTTTTTCATACCAGCGGGAAGCGGTTAAATAGTTTTTCACTGTCCCTTCGCCGTTATAATACATCACCCCTAAATTGAACTGGGCGCTGGGCAGGCCTTTTTTGGCGGCTTTTTCCGTGAGCTCAAACGCCATTTTCTCATTTTTCTTGACGCCTATGCCGTCACTGTACATCACGGCCAGCTGAAACTGGGCATCCGGATAGTTTTGATCCGCCGCCAGGGAAAATAATTCAAAGGCCTGCCCGGGATCTTTTCTGACGCCGTTACCGTTAAGGTAAATCAGTCCCATCTGGTATTGTGCCGGCGCATAACCTTCAACCACCAAAGGTTTAAATTCATTAATGGCGGCTTTAAATTCCCCCCGGTTAAGCTGATAGATACCTAATTCGAGATCATTGGCACTCGCTGAATAGGCCGTACTCAGTGAAAGTAACATTAACGCTAATACGTTTTTTTTCATAAGAACTCTCTGCTGTCAATCCGGTGAAATTGCTACCCTTTATTGTAGCAACTTATCTTAAAAGTAGAGTTAAAACAATACGCGGTTATTCTGAAGCCTGCGACATGATCTCTTCTATCTGCTCTTCAACTTCCATCCATTCCATCTCTGCTGCTTCGATATCTTGCACCAGGCTGGCTTGTTGTTTTAATAATTCCGTCAGGCGTTTTTTATGCTCGCTTTGATAAATTTCACTGTCGGCAAGCTCGGTTTCAACCTCTTGCAGCGTTTGCTGCCACTGGTGAATATTTTTTTCAAATTTATCTGCCTGTTTTTTCAAAGGCGCGGCTTTTTTACGTAGCTCAGCCTGCTCTTTACGTTGTTGTTTTTTATCGACAACATTTTCTTTGGCGACTTTATTGCCCTGGCCGGTTTGTTTTTTGTCGTCATTAAGCCATTGCTGGTAGTCATCGATATCGCCGCTGAAATCACTGACCTGGTTGTTGGCCACCAGGTAAAACTCATCGACACAGGATTCCAGTAAGAATCTGTCATGGGCAATCAGGATAATGGCCCCGGCAAATTCCTGCAGTGCCAGTACCAGTGCCTGGCGCATTTCCAGATCCAGGTGGTTGGTGGGTTCATCAAGCAGCAACAGCTGGGGTTTTTCCAGTACGATCAGCGCCAGCACCAAACGGGCTTTTTCGCCGCCGGACATAGTGCCGACCTGGCCCAGGGCCTGATCGCCGCTAAAGCCGAAACGGCCTAAGAAGGAGCGGGCCTGCAACTCTGTTAATGCCGGTTTGGCCTTTAAAATATGGTTGATGGGACTGGCATCGGCATGTAATTGCTCCAGCTGGTGCTGGGAAAAGTAACCGATTTTTAATTCCTGGGCGCAATACCGTTCGCCGTGTAGCAGCGCCAGCTCTCCCGCCAGGGATTTGATTAAGGTGGACTTACCGGCGCCGTTGCGGCCCAGTAAACCGATACGGCTGCCGGGCACCAGGGTGAGGTTCACCTGGTTTAAAATAATGGCGTTCTCATGGTAGCCGCACTGGCTGTCGGTTAACGACAGCAGCGGGTAAGGTAAACTGTCCGGCTGTTCGAAAGTAAAAGTAAACTGGGTGTCGACATGGGCCGGGGCTAAATCCGGCAGCTTTTGCAGGCGCTTTAACCGGCTTTGTGCCTGTTTCGCCTTGCTGGCTTTGGCGCGGAAACGGTCAACAAAAGAGGTCAGGTGGGCGACTTCTTTTTGCTGTTTTTGATATTGCGCATCTTGCTGGGCCAGGTGCTCGGCGCGCTGGCGCTCAAAGGCGGTGTAGTTGCCTGAGTATAATTTGGCCCGCTGTTGCTCGATATGCAAAATTTGCCCGATAACATCATCGAGAAAATCCCGGTCATGGGAAATCAGTACCAGGGTGCCGGTAAAACGTTTCAGCCAGCGTTGCAGCCAGATCACCGCATCTAAGTCCAGGTGGTTGGTGGGCTCATCCAGTAGCAACAGATCGGCACGGCTGATCAGCGCCTGGGCCAGGTTTAGACGCATGCGCCAGCCACCGGAGAAGTCTTTGACCGGCGCACTGAGCTCGTGTTGCAGAAATCCAAGCCCGTGCAGCAGTTCGCCGGCCCGGGCAGGCAGGCTGTAACCATTAACGGCATCGATTTTATTGATCAGTATCGCTTCTTCATTGCCGTCGTCATTGGCCCTGGCCTGCTCCAGTTGTTGCTCCAGCTGGCGGAATTCTTTATCGCCGTCCATCACATAATCTAATGCCGACATTTCCAGTGCCGGGGTTTCCTGCTTAACCGTAGCGATTTTCCAGCTGCCGGGCATACTGATGCTGCCGCTGTCTGCCTGTAGCTGGCCTAGCAGGGCGGCGAATAAAGAGGATTTACCACAGCCATTTGCACCGACCAGGCCGACCTTATGATTGGGGTGTATGGTGAAGCTAGACGACTTAATCAGGTTTTTAGCCCCTCTGTCTAAGCTTAATTCGTTGGCTACGATCAATCTTTTTTCCTCTTTATTACCTGTCGGATATTATCAGTGGCTATTGTCGCTTTTCCTGAGGGGCTTATTCAAGGTAAAATATCTACTTTAGTTGTGATTAGTCTTGCCGTTTTATATAAAGTTGGCAAAGGCGGGCAGAAGTGTGAAGACAAACGTGAAAAAACGATTTATTGCCGGGGCGGTATGCCCTAAATGCAAGGCCATGGATACCATGGCCCTGACCAAAGAGCAGGGCGTGGAAACCGTTACCTGTGTCAGTTGCGGTGAACAGATGAGCCAGCCCGAGGAGCATGTGACCACACAAGTACGCTCCAATGAGCAGGTGATAGGAGTGTTTAAGCCGGAATAAAAGTCCCGGTTTTACCTTATCAGACCCGTTTTTACCCGTTAACTTTTATTGTTAACTTTATTATTAGTAATGGGGCGGTGGCGGTTCGACTTCATTTTTCATGCCCTGTGCGGCAGTACTGTCTTTGATGCGGCTGGCAAGGACTTGCAGCTGGTATTTCAGATCGGCAATTTGTGCCTGATGCACCGCCAGTTCCTGGCTGAGTTGTTCGATGACGTCGTCCTGAAAAACATTGCGGGCTTCGAGGGCATCAATACGTTCTATCAGGGCGGTCAGGGGATTTTCTAGTTTGTTATCGGCCATAATTCGGCATATCCGGAAGAGCTTTCGGTTAATATGTGGTTATTATCGCGAAAAGCCACGCTATACACAACCGCACCCGCCGGCCGGATATCTTCCCTGGGGCTGACCCGCCAGCTTTTCAGGCGTTTGCCCGAGGCGATTTCCCATAAACTGACTTTTCTCGACGGCGCACCGGTGAGCAAATGTTTGCCGTCTTCGGAAAACTGTACCGAGCTGAACACTTCCTGGCGGTTGGTATATTTTAAATTGCCGATACGCTCGCCGGTTTTTAAATCCCAGATATAAGCGGCTTTTTTGCTGTCGGCGCTAAAGGCAAAACGTCCCTTGGGATCCAGCGCTACTTTAGTGACCCGGCTGGGGTGATTAAAGCGGTAGATCACCTGGCCCGAGCGGGTATCCCAGACATAAGCGACAAAGTCATTGGAGCCGGAAATGGCGACGCGGCCGTTGGGCAGCATATCCACCGAGTTGATCCTTTCCTGGTGGCCGAGAAATTCCAGCCGTCGCCCGGAAACTAAGCTGACATGCACCACAGTGCCGTTGCCTTTGCCCAGTAAGATATGCCCGGCATCGTTGGACAGGGCGATATCGCGGATGCGGGATTCCCTGACTTGCCAATATCCCTGCGCTTCGCCGGTGGTGATGTTCCATAAGGCAAAATTGCTGCTGCTGGCGGTGAGCACATGACTGTTGTTGTCGCTGATATCCGCCGCCAGCACCAGGTTGTCGGCGCTGTCCTGTTGCTGGTACCAGGTATATTTCAGGGCGTTCTTTTCCAGATCCCATAAGCTGATGCCGTGGTGGATAGAAGAGACCACGCTTAAACTGGCGTCATTGGAAATATCGGCGGCATAGGCGCCTTCTACAGCGTGCTGCCAGCGCTGGCTGGGCGTACTGCCGGAAGGCTGGCAGGCGCTGAGTAACAGCGAAAAAATTAAGAAAATCGTTACTTTTAAAGTCTTATTACATTTGTACAAGATATTAATACTTTTTTCTCTTGGCATTTCTCGTTAGTATAAAGCGTTTTTATCGTATTGTTTACAATATTTCAACTGCGGCTTGGGGGCGATTCTCCAACTGTGAAAAAAATGGAGAAATAAATGAAATTGTTCAAACCCACTATGGTGGCTATAGCACTTGTTTCTGTGCTTGGATGTCAGGAAGCAAAACAAGAAGAAAAAGCCGCGGTATTAGATACTGAAATTCAAAAGCAGGCTTACGGTCTGGGTGCGTCTATCGGTATGTATATGGAGCGCAACCTGGAAGAGCACACCAAGATGGGCCTTTCACTTGATAAAGAGTTAATTGTTAAAGGTTTTGTTGACAGCCTTGAAGGCAAGTCCCAGATCGAAAAAGAAGAGATCCAGGCTTTACTGACTAATCTTGAACAAACCATGAAAACTAAACAGCAGGAAATGGCTAAGCAAGAAGCCGAAGCCAGTTTAGCGGAAGGACAGAAGTTCCTGGAAGAAAACGGTAAGAAAGAAGGTGTTAAAACCACTGAATCCGGTATCCAGTATTCAGTGATCACCGAAGGTACAGGTGATAAACCAAGTGCAACCGATACCGTAGAAGTTCACTACAAAGGGACTTTCTTAAACGGTGAGACTTTCGATAGCTCTTATGACCGTGGCCAACCGGCTGTGTTCCCGTTAAACCGCGTGATCCGCGGCTGGACCGAAGGTGTTCAACTGATGTCTGTCGGTTCTAAATATAAATTCACTATCCCGTCTGATTTAGCTTACGGTCCTGTCGGTAATCCACCGCGTATCCCGGGCAACTCGGTATTGGAATTTGAAATTGAATTATTGAAAATTCAAAAAGCTGAGCAACCGGCTGAAGTTGGCGATAAATCAGAGTAATCCCTGATCTATAACCGGCCGGGATAATTGCCGGGCCGTTTATTTGCCGATAAAGCGAAGCATATGAGAGCCAAAGGGGGTGACGATCCGCTTTGGCTTTTTTTATATACAGGATGTCATGGCGTGCCGGTATATAGGCTGTATGGCACTATCTGAACAAGTCTTAACTTCAACTACCTGATTTAAATTCTAAAGCTTAATAAAATTGGTATCACCTCTCAGAAAACCCTGAACGGTTCGAATATCTGCGTTGTTAAGTAAATGTTATGTTGCAAATGGATGACGAAGCGTATGGGCAGCAGGGTACTTGCTAATACCACTTTCTCTCATCGCTTTAGGTAAACTTTTTCTCCATTCGCCTTAATAATCTGGAAAGTCCGTACTAAGTATCAATGAGCCTTTTCTCAGCTCATGGCGACAAAGCCCTTTATGGCCGGCTTTCTCTCGTTTAAATAAAACGTCCTACCATGAAAATGGAGGTAATCCATTCGCTTTCAGAGCATTTTCGACAAAGTTAAGGACGGAGTCCTGAGTGCTTATTGAAGAACGCCAAGCTTTCAGAACATGAGCTTTCGGTTCGAGAGTCATGTAGAGATCAGCCAAACAATGTAAATGCGCATGCATATTTATTTGTCTATGAATGCAAGTGCATGTATATTGCGGTTATACATGCACTTGCATCTACGAGCTAGGTTCTATCAATCTAGTGATTTGAGGATTAATCATGAAACACATAACACACATTGTTTTAATTATTTTTACTTTGTCGTTCGGAGCTCAGCTATCGGCACAAGAAGCTGGAATTCAAAAACTATCGGATAATGTTTATTCGCTCTTTCTGTACCACTACCAGTCAATAGTAGTCATTGGTGATAAAGGGGTTCTGATCACAGATCCGGCAAATACGGGCCGGGCGGCTTTGCTCAAGTCGGAAATTACAAAATTGACAAACCTTCCGGTGACTAAGATTGTGCTATCACATGAACACTATGATCACGTTGGCGGTACAGAGGTTTTCCCAAACGCCGAAATCTATGCACACAATGCAACTAAGCCGGTTTTTCGTTTGGATGTGACAGGGCAAGCACCAAAAGAAGTGCATCATTATGTAGGAGATAAAACAACCTTGGTGCTCGGGAAGACAAAGGTCAACCTTTTACACTATGGTGCTGCTGATGGTGTTGGCATGCTTGCTGTGCACCTGCCAAAAGAAAGCGTGGTTTACTCAGCCGACTTGTATGAAGCCGGATCGATTACACAAGGCGCTTTTATTGCCGATTCAAACCACTTAGGTATCCGAAAACTGCTTAACGCACTTGTTGCATATAAACCTAAGTATGCAATTACAACGCACTCAGCAGACATAAGCCCAAAACACCTTGAATTGGCTGCTGATTTCTATAACGACTTGTTTGATGCGGTTGAGCCAATTTTACAAGCGGCAATGAAAGAAAGTTTTGCGGCAACTATGGCTGTTGTAAATACGCTGCCAAAGCAGGTGAAACTGCCAAAATATAAAGATTTGGGAAACTACAATGATCTCGCTGCACATGTTGAACGTATGGTTTATTCAATTTTCCATGGTGGATAAAACCATAAGCTAAATTAAGCGATTAAGGGCGAAACACTCATGAGCTTATATGCGTAAGCAATTAGGCTCATTTTTACCGCCCTGGATACTGGCGTTGATAGAGAAATTTTTCGAGCTATTGCAGTGCGCTTTTACCTGCACAGCCGCAGCAGCTTTGCCGTTCAATCATTGAAGTAAATTTTCATATACCTTGCTGGCAACTTGCGTCCCTCATTATCAATAGGTTGAGGGGGGATTTTTTAACGATATAAATAAGGGAAACCGAATGATCAATAATAAAGCCGCCTATCTACTTTTCAGCTTTATCGAAACAGATAACATGAAGGGTTTTGGCGCATATGCCCGCGCCTCGAATATCATATTAGAAAAGTTTGGAGGCGAGTTGCTTATAGCGGGTGCAAAAGCTTCCGACATGTCAATATTCGAGGGCGAATGGCCGGCAGATGTCGGACTGAGCATGATCCAATTTCCTTCCCGCCAACACCTGGAGGACTTTTGGAGTTGCAACGAGTATCAAGAGATCATCGAAATGCGCACAGCCATTCTTAAGCCTAATTTTACCCTTGGATTTTCCCGATAATTGGTTATAACTTAAACACGGTAAAACACATAGAGGCTTATAAAATGATTGGATACGTAACGTTAGGCACAAACGATTTACAAAAAGGCGCCCATTTTTATGACGAATTACTGTCAGAAATTGGCGCTACAAGATTTATGGAATTCGAAAGCTTTATTTCCTGGGCTGTTGCTCCAGATCAACCGAAATTATCCATAACTAAACCTTTTAACGGCGATGCTGCAACGATTGGCAATGGTGTTATGGTTGCGCTCGTTGTAGAAAGCCCCCAGCAAGTCGACACATTACATGCTAAAGCTATAGAGCTTGGTGCTACCGACGAAGGCAGCCCGGGGAAAAGAGGGGAAAATTTTTACGGGGGCTATTTTCGTGATCTGGATGGCAATAAACTTAACTTTTTCTGTGTAATGTAGCATGGATATTTAACCCGTTAAGCTTATTAACTTCATGTATTGGCCCAGGTATTGGCAAGTCAATGATTGAGCATCTGTTACTCGCAGCTCAAGAGCGTCCGCCGGGTCTAGTTGAAGCCATCTATTACTGTAGTGCTTTAGTCCTGAGCTGACAGTTACACGTTTTTCAATCGCTACTGTCAGCTCGGGGCTAATGAGTTTACACAATAACATACTCTTTTATGACATTTACGCTTTTTGACGATGCAGCCTGGTCAGGAGCTTATGAATCGTTCGGCATTCTTCTTCGTTAAAATTATCTCCAATGGTTGACTGAATTCCTTTTGCATAGACTTCCCACATATTTTTGCGAGTCTCGCTACCTTGTTTTGTAATAGTAACTTGCTGACCGCGCCCGTCGACAGGTGAGGGGGTTCTTTCAACGTAACCTGCCTTATCCATTCTTGCCAAAAGTCTGGAAAGGCCATATTGAGGTAACAGCATTCCTTGCTCTATTTCATAGGGTCTGAGACCTTTTTCTCCGGCTTTATCTAACTCCCATAAAACATCGTACCAAAAAAATGGTGGCAAGCCATTTTTCTTAAAAGACTTCTCTACATGATCGAGGGCGTGCTCTTTCCCCCGCAATAACGCGATCCAAGCATCAACAACATATTCTTCAGGTTCTTTCGACATTAGTTTAACTTACGATAGTTGGTTTCTCTTACGACACTTGACACTAAATGCAAGTGCACCTATTGTACGGTTGTACATGCGGGTGCATGTAGTTGGTGGTAAAAAAGTCTAGTGATTATTTCGGACCACCCTGAACAATCCTAACAAAAGGAAATATAACTGTTTAATTTAAATTGGTTCACGTTATTTAGTCAACTAGTGCTTTTGTAGCAGCGGCAACAATTTTTCCAGTACAGGGGGCAATGGCAACAGGTTAAATTTCAAAAATTGAAGGGGCGCCCTACGAACTGGCCGTCTTGAAAGGAAAGCCAATGAAGAGACCTTACGTTGTGATGAAGTTCCCTGCAAACTTCCCCGGTGTCATGCACACACATACACATGGATACCACGGTATGGTCGTAACCGGTGCATCAAAGCACTATGTTGCGGGCGAAAGTGAAGCTGAGGTACCACTGCAAAACCCGGGAGACTACTGGTATCAACCAGGCGGAAAACTGCATAATTACTCGTTTCCCACCGATGAGCCAACAGTTCTGTTTATTCAATGGGAGGGGCCAATGGATTTCTTCCCTCACCCGCAAAAATAGCACCCAGGTTCAAATGGAGGGGCATGTGCCCCTCTTCATTTGTTGCCCGTAAATTTACTCAATGTTTATCCTGAAATATTGAACAAGTTACCAGACACCATCATCAGGACAGAAAGCGTGTCGCTGACATCGCCTGGCTTAACCGCTTCATTTTCATCTCGTACCCTTTACGTTATTTCCGTATAATCCCCCCTGTTTTTTCTTCTGTTATAAAGTTAGTTTTCATGAAGCATGTTTTGATCATAGGTTATGTCTGGCCCGAGCCGAATTCTTCTGCCGCCGGTAGCCGTATGATGCAATTAATCGAGTTTTTCAAGGCTCAACAGTGGTCTGTTACCTTTACCAGTCCGGCGCAGCGCACCGAACATATGGTGGATCTGGCCGCCTGTGGCGTCGACAGCCAGGACATCAGTTTAAATTGCCAAAGTTTTGATGCTTATATTGAACAGCTACAGCCGGATATGGTGGTTTTTGACCGCTTTATGATGGAAGAGCAGTTTGGCTGGCGGGTGCGCCAGCAATGCCCGCAGGCCATGACCATACTTGATACCGAAGATCTGCAATTTTTGCGTCATGCCCGGCATCAAGCCCATAAGGCGCAGCGTGAAGTTTTGCCGCAAGATTATCACTCGGATCTGGCAAAGCGGGAAGTTGCGGCTATTTTCCGCTGTGATCTCAGCCTGATGATTTCCCAAGAGGAAATAAATTTATTAACCCGGTTACATAAGGTAGACCGGCAGTTACTGCACTACAGTCCGTTTATGCTGGAACAACAAGCATTGTCGCTGGATAACCCGGATTACGAACAGCGCCAGGGTTTTATCTCTATCGGTAATTTTCGTCATGCCCCAAACTGGGATGCGGTATTGTGGTTAAAACAGCAGGTTTGGCCGTTAATTCGTAAAGCCTTGCCAACAGCGCACTTGTATATATACGGTGCTTACCCGCCCCCTAAAGCGACGGCATTGCACGATGTGAAGTCGGGTTTTCTGGTGAAAGGCTGGGTTGACGATGCCATAGAGGCAATGCAGTCCGCCCGGGTTTGTCTGGCGCCGCTAAGATTTGGCGCAGGGATTAAAGGTAAGCTGGCGGAAGCGATGATTTGCAATACCCCGTCGGTAACCACAGATGTCGGCGCCGAAGGCATGCAAACCGGGCAGGCATGGGGAGGGGTTATCGCCAATGACGCCGAGGCGATAGCCAAGGCTGCAGTTGAGTTATATCAGCAGCAAGCATTGTGGCAGCAAAGCAGTAAGCGGGGGCATGAAAATGCCCGGCAGTTATTTGACCGCCGGCAGCACTTTAGCGCACTGGCGGATAAATTAACGCAAGTCAGTGACGATTTAGACGGGCACCGCCAGCAAAACTTTATCGGCGCCATGCTCAATTTTCATCACCACAGAAGCACCCAGTATATGTCCCAGTGGATTGAATCGAAGAATAAGCTGGCGCACTTGCAGGAGCAGCAACAGCAGTCACTCACTCCTTCACAAGACTCTTCACAAGAAAAGGAACAGGATTAAGCGCGCAGGCTTATAAAGCCTGCTCCAGCAAAGCGTTCAGGCGCACTGCGGCCTGCAAGATACGCTGTTGCAGCACAGGGGAAAATTTCATCTGGTAATCCTGCCCGATAGTAACCTTGCAACTGCCATAAGGTTTGCATTCCTTGTCTCCGGTTAACCGGCAATAACCGACGTCTTCCTGGCGTGCTATCTGTAGTGACTCGGTAGCCCATTGCCAGACATCGGTTTTTTGCCAATTGCCGACAGGGGCGCTTTGCCATTGGGAGCTTAATTGTGCCAATAAGGCTTTTTTATGTGCCGCCAGCGCCTGCTCGCTTTCTGCCGGATAAGTCAGTAAACAGTCATCCCACAGCCAGTGCATGCTGCTGCATTTTCCAAGCGTTGAGTTAATTTCACTGCGGTTGCCGCCAAGATCGCTGGCATAGCTGATATGCAGCGGCTGGTGGATATCTCCGAGCCAGTGACCCAAAAACATCAGTGCCTGCAGCTTTTGCCAGTTATCGCTCGCACTTGTTAAGTGCTGCTGGTGAAACAAGATCCCCCGGGTTACACAATTCTCCTGGCAGGCATCCGGGGTGATCACTTCAATGTCCCGGTCGATATTCAAATAATGCCAGGGTTTAAAGGCATCAAAAGCTTTATCTTTTTTAATGGCGTCTGCCCATAAACAGCTATCGGCAAAGCTGATATTGTCATCGCCTTGCGTGCCTTCTTTGCCTTTGGCATAAGCGGCGATTTTTTTCCTGTGCTCCGGGGGCAGCTCGGCTAATAACCGGGTGACTTTCTGGCGGCTGGCGGGGGTGAGGTGGTCATAACTGAGCTGGCACACCAGTTGATGGCCCATTTTTCCCAGGGCAAAAGCCTTGAATGTGCCGGTTAAAAGTATTGCCGGCAGCAATAACATCAGTATTTTTTTCAATGGTTTTTTTGTCAACATAAAGGTCTATGTCTTTGAGATAGTTAGCAAACAGTATAAAGCGCCAGTGATACGGCCACAAGACGGCATCTGATAGTCCCGGGCACAGCCCGGCTTGCCGCTTACTGTTTTGTTAAAGAAAGTTTACTCGGGTAATGCCATTAATTCGCCGCCAAGGGGATTTAGCCGGGGCTTGCTCTATATCAAAAAGTCATATGCCTTTATAATTTCGCCCGAGAGTACGATCTTAAGGTCGTTAATACCTGTCAGATAAGGAAAATATTTTGAAACTTGGCATTTCCACATTATTAGCATTAAGCCTGGGCTTAACGGCGTGTGCATCAAAGGATGATGCAGCCGGGAAAAGTTTGTCCTACACCCCAAGGGAGCAAGCAAGTTATTTAACGCAGCAGCAGGCGGCATTGAGATCCGCCCGGGTCTCGAATGTTGATTATGTCCTGGATTTTACCCTGGGTACAGAGGAAACCTTCTCTGCAATTTCCCGGGTCGATTTTGATTTAAATGATGTGTCGTCGCCGTTAACCCTGGATTTGGATCAGGCCAAAGTCACTAAAGTGGTGGTTAATGGCGAAGAAGTCAGCATTGATTACAATCAGTGGTTTATCACCTTGAGTGAGCAAAACCTTAAGCTGGGCCGCAATAGCGTCAGTGTCAGTTTCGAGCGCAAGCACAGCACCAATGGCGAGGGGCTGCACAGGTTTAAAGACCCGGTTGATGGCAAAGTCTATCTTTATTCCCATTTTGAACCGGCGGCGGCCCAGCAGATGTTTGCCCTGTTTGACCAGCCGGATTTAAAAGCCAATTTTGAAATGCGGGTGCTGGCACCAAACGACTGGCACGTTTTCACCGCCATGAAAGAAAGCCGCACTGAACAAGTCGGCGATAAAAAGCGCTGGTATTTCGACTCCTCCCTGCGTCTGAGTCCGTATAACTTCTCCTTGCATGCCGGCCCTTACCGGGAGTGGCAGGACAACAGCGGCAAATACCCGTTCAGATTGTTTGCCCGCCAGTCGGTGGCCAAGCAGGTGAACCCCAGTGACTGGTTTACCTTTACCCACCAGGGGGTTGGTTTTTTCGAAGACTATTACGGTATCGATTACCCGTTTCGCAAATATGACCAGGTATTAGTGCCTGACTTCCTTTATGGCGCCATGGAAAATGCCGCCGCCATCACTTTTTCCGAAAGCAGCTTTTTAAGCAGCGGAGAGATGAGCCACAGCCAGCGGGAAAACCTGGCCCGGGTGATCATGCATGAAATGGCGCACCAGTGGTTTGGTAACCTGGTGACCATGAAATGGTGGAACGGCCTGTGGTTAAATGAAAGTTTTGCCGCCTTTATGGCCACCTTGGCCACCGCGGAAGCCACAGAATTTACCGATGTCTGGCGTACTTTTTATGCCAGGGGCAAGCAGGCGGCCTACCGCCAGGACCAAAGGGTCACCACACACCCTATTGAAGTGCCGATAGCCACCAGTCACAACGCTTTTGACAATATCGATGCCATTACCTACTCCAAAGGGGCTTCAGCGTTAAAGCAACTGGGGCATTTGCTCGGCGAAGAAACCTTCAGGCGCGGCATTCATAATTATTTATCAAAAAATGCCTATCAAAATGCCGAGCTGGATGATTTTATCAATGCCTTAGCCAAGGCGGCGGACAGAAATCTTGATCAGTGGAAGCAGGACTGGCTCTATCATGCCGGGGTCAATACCATACGTGCCGATTATCAGTGCCGGCAGGGAAAAATCAGCCGCTTTGCCTTAAAGCAATCGACACAGGAAGGTATACCGACCCTGAGAGAGCAAAAAGTACAGTTGGGCTTGTTTAACAGCGACAACAAGCAGTTAAAACTTACCGGCAAGCTGGCGGTTACCTATAAAGGCGCAGTTACCCAGGTTGATGAACTGATTGGCCGCCAGTGCCCTGAGTTGGTCTATCCGAACTATCAGGACTGGGGTTTTGTTAAGGTGAATCTGGATCAGCGATCTTTTAATACTGCCAAACAGCAGCTAAGCCGGGTAGCCGATCCCCTGTTGCGCTCCATGTTGTGGCAAAGCCTGTGGGACAGCGTGCGTGACGGTCAGTTAGCGTTAAACGAATACCTGGAAATTGCCCTGTTAAACATAGAGCAGGAGCAGGATTACACCATTTTAGGCCAGGTATTGTCGCAAATCAGCCAGGGGAAAAATTATCTCAACCGTATTTACGGTCCGAAGCACAGCCTGGTGCAAGCGGTCAGTGAACAACTGGAACAGCTGAGCTGGCGTGCGACTTTAGCCAACAAAGCAGATCGCAATAAACTCAGACGCTGGTTTAGCTATTACCGCACCTTTGCCAGTTCGCCTCAGGCGCTGGATAAGCTGTTAAAGCTGTTGCAGGGGAAAACCGCCGTTGACAACCTGGAGATAGATCAAGATAAGCGCTGGCAGATCATCGGCCAGTTAAGCCGCTTTCAGCATCCGCAAGCGGGTGAGTTGATCGAACAGGAACTGGCCCGGGATAATTCGGATAGCGGGCAGAAGTCGGCGCTTTATGCCCGGGTAATAGTGCCCGATGCCAAGGTAAAAGCCGCCTGGCTGGAAAAAATTCAATCCGGCAACAGCGATTTGCCGTTTTCAAAACTGCGCACGGCGATGAATGGTTTGTATCCGGCGGAGCAGAACCAGCTGGCAGAGCAGACGGCGCAGCAAAGGTTGGCGACTTTAGCTCAGATGGATAAAGACAATAACCCTGTGTTTATGCGCAGTTACGCCAGACGCTTGATTCCGGCGACCTGTAGTGAAGCCAGTGTTAAGCGTCTTGATGTTGCCATTGAAAATTCAGCGGCTTTATCTGCCGGTACCCAGCGGCGGTTATTGGAAGCCCACCAAGAAGATCAGCGCTGTTTGACCATTAAAAATAAGATGTTGTAGTTTTTAAATAGTAAAGTTGAGCTGATTTTTTTATTGGCATCCCTACAGGTGCCGATAAATGATTAGCTCAACAAATTTCAGAAGTATTTGATATTGATAGTGCTGAAATGCTGCTGCCAACGGAGCGGGTTATGCCTGGTTCATTAAGTATCTGCTCCACGGATAAATGTTCGGCATTTCCGTTGATTGCTATCCTAACCAAGGCATTTAGTACGTTTTAAGCCATTATGGTTTGGTATGAATGGCACGCCAGATACTGAACATAAATTTTTAATCTCTATAAACATCAAAGGCACCGTAAGTTAGCATTTACGGTGCCTGACTCATGATTTGGCAAATAGGTTTTAGCGGTTTGTGGCGTTAGGCAATAACGCCGGCATCAACAAGTATTACTGCTGATCTACCCAAAAGTTTACTCCCATCGACTGGCTGTAACTTTCGTTCCAAAGTGAGCCTTCATTCCAGAGGGAGCTTTCATTCCAAATGGCCCCTTCGTTCCACATAGAACCTTCGTTCCACATAGAACCTTCGTTCCACATAGAACCTTCGTTCCACATAGAACCTTCGTTCCACATAGAACCTTCGTTCCACATAGAACCTTCGTTCCACATAGAACCTTCGTTCCACATAGAACCTTCGTTCCACATAGAACCTTCGTTCCACAAAGAACCCTCGTTCCACATAGAGCCCTCGTTCCACATAGAGCCTTCGTTCCAGATCGAACCACCCGGGGTTAAGATCGCAAACCGACCATTTTCATCGACTGTGGCAGGTCCCTGAAAATGCATAGTACCGTTCAGATCGGCTTCAATGTCCAGCCCCTGATTGGCACAAGCTGACATATCCGTCTGGCTGGCGGCATAAACGTTTAATTTCCCCGCACCTTGGCGGAACGGGGAGTAGCTGAGCAATCCGTTTTCATCCACCGCCACTTGAGCCGAGTGCATTAACCGGCATTTGACATCGTCCGGGGTTAAATCCGGCTCGCCCTGCAATAACAAGGCTGCGGCGCCGCTGACTACAGCCGCCGCCTGTGAAGTGCCGGACATAACAAAGAATTTTTTGCCATCGCTATACCCCGGATGCTCCGTGGCAAAGGTTGAATTGGAGTGAGCCAGTCCCAGGAGGTGGCCACCGGGGGCTATCAGGTCCGGTTTCACAAAGGCTTCAACGGTCGGTCCGGCGGCAGAGAAGCTGGCAAGATGATCATCACTGGTATCAAAGGGTGTATAGGCATTGGTCATAGCCCCGACAGTGATCACATAAGGAACATTGCCGGGAACGGTAATACTGCCGGGAGCCTGTCCGGTATTGCCGGCTGAGGTTACGACCACTATGCCTGCCTGCCAGGCTTTCATCACCGCCTGGTTCAAGGGGTCATCCCAGTAATGAGATCTCGGCTGAGCACCAAATGACAGGTTTAATACTTTAATTTTTTGACTCTTGGCATTGGCAATCACATAATCTATACCGGCGATCACATCCATATAGGAGCCTTGCCCCTGATCGTTAAAAGCCCGTACAAACACCAGATCAACATCCGGCGCCATCCCCTGGTGGCGCTGGGCTATCACACAGTTTGACCTGTCCACTTCGGTGGCCAGATAGTTGCTGGCGATAATACTGCTGATATGGCTACCGTGACCATGAAAATCGGCTTTGTCCGGATCTTCACCTGTCACCATGTTGACCGATGCGCGAACTCTTGAATTATTATTGCCCAGAATATATTCATGGTTATACATACCGGTATCAACAATCGCTACCGTTACCCCATTGCCCGTTACCCCTTGCTGATGCAGAAGGTCGGCACCGGTCTCCGCCGTGACATAGGCAGGCATGTCCCCCGGGTCTTTATAAAAATGTACATTATCAATGGCAAATATTCCCTGATCAGCAGCAACCGGATCTGCGGCCAGTGCGAAACGTAACTGCCCGCCCGAGTTTTTATTGTAACGGCTGACATGGTAACTGCGGCTACCGGACAAGCCTGCGCTGCTATGGCTCAGGGTGTCGAGTTCATCAAAATTCACCGAATCTTCGGAAAATAAGACCTTAAGCTCTTCCCCTTCGGCCAGACCTTCAAGGCTATAATCCAGGCTTAACATCAAGGACTCGGCACCTCTAGGCAAAATCACCTGGCGGCTAATCCAGGCGCCGCCCGACATGGGACGCAACTCCAGCCGACCGTTATTGATCTGGATATGGCCGTCATCTGCGCCGTAGCTGTAATCCGCTTCCCATTCCCACCACTTACTGCTCCAGCGGTCGGCGCCGTCATGGTTGGCAAAGCTTACCTGTTCGAACTGATCAAGGACATCCAGTTGCAGCTGGCAGGGATCGGCTTGCGAGTTCGGGTTGGCAGCTAATGCCAGTGGCCGGTCGGGGAAAAACTTCAATGTTGGTTGCATATTCGCCAGTGTCTCTTGCTGCTGTTGGGTTAATTCGGTGCCGACCGCATGAATACTGGCTAATGCCTTAAGTTCAGGGGCATCCACTTTCGCCAACAGTGTCTGAACGCTGCTCAGGTTCTCTCCTTGAACAATAAAGCGCTGTCGGTTATCAACCAAAGAAAGGGGAGTGCCTTTAACTTTCTTACTCTGGTTAACAACGCTGGTTTGTATACTTTCCGCTTGCGCGGTCTTTTCCGGTATAAGTCCCTTGGTATTCTCTTGCATAACGGCCAGTAAACCTAAACCGCTAATCAGAGCCATAACCCCGGTAAAAACTCCTCTTTTGCCGGAAAAATAGTGTCGTTTGTTGAGCAATAATTTCATTATTAACACCTTAAAGTATTTTGAAAAAAACAACTAAGTGAACAGAGCCGAATCAAAGCAGACAAAGATTATGCCAAGTGATAGTGGCAATGGTTAAGGTGCTGTTATTCGGTGTCTTTTAATGAATTTTTATATCTGTTCATTTCACTTGTTTTTCATTTTTTACGGTAAAGAAAATAATGACGGATACTTGCAGAGCTGTTAAAGAAAAAAATGACGAGTGATTCACTTTGCTGCCCCGGAAAAAACTCTCCAATAATAACATTGGTGACACCACCTGCTATAAGGTGTCCGGCCATCTGTCCCAAACTAACTTGTAAGCCTTTTGTAACTATAGTTGTGAGTCGGGCTGCAGGTAAAACGGTTAATACTCCAACTGCAAAGTTGTACTGTAGTTGCGGCAGTATCAAACCTATCAATGTCTGATTGAGTAATTGTATAATCCCATTCAAAATCATAAACCTGATTTTGAATGGCCACTATATATGACTTATAAGCACCGGTATAATCGTTTCATGCTTCACAGTCATATTCTCGATCACTTTCGCAAGACAACGCACTCTCTGTTCCAAAAGAATCAGCTGGGACAATTTCTTGTAAGAAGTTTGGGGTGTTTTCGGTATCTGAGAGATATTGCTGGTAAGTTATAGAGTTAACTTCAATATCAGAATCTAATAATTTGAATATATCATTTGAAGAAAATGCCTGACTTGCTAGTGCTATTATTTCTCTTGCGACTTGATGAAGGTTATTACAGCTTTGTCCGCAGTCAATTAAATTAAGTATGGCCTTGAGCGCTACTATTTGTAGAGAATGCAAAAGCACATGCTAATGCCGTTAATGACAATCTTTTCTTAAACATAAAATACTTCCTTTGTTATATGCCGCTGAAATCATTTCAGCGGCGAGATGCTACTAAAATGCGGAATAATACGCCAAGTACAGAAAATTAATTTTCTTTAAAATATTGTGGAAAATGGCGCTCTTTGTGGAAGGTTGAGGGCCATTCAGTCACATTCAGTTGAGTTGGGTGTTGTTTAGTTCATAGGGAAGTGTAAATGTAAATTGCGAGCCTTCGTTTGCTTTGCTGGTTACCGAAATACTGCCATTATGGGCTATCAATATTTCCCTGCATATAGCCAATCCCAGTCCCGTACCACCGCCGCCTGTTCGGGTTCTTGTGCTTTGGGTAAATTTATCAAATACTGCATCCAGTTCATTTTCCGGAATACCAACACCTGTATCGGCAATAGTAACTGAAATGGCAGGTGTTGTTGTGTTTTCATCAAAAGAATTGTCTAGGGCTGCCGTCGTGAAGGATATGGTAATTTTCCCATGATCAGGAGTAAATTTAATGGCATTGGATATAATATTACGGACAACCTGAAGTATTTTATTAAAATCGAAATAGGCAATGGTGGGGGCATTTGCGTCGTTGATGGAAACTTCAATATGTTTTGCTTCCGCTAATACTCTCAGTTCTTGAATGCAGTTAGTAACAGTGTCTCGCAAATCATTATTTTGACAGCAGAGGTCAACTTTTCCAGCTTCAAGTTTTGATAAATCAAGTAGATTATTTAGCAGTTCAAGCAGGCGGTGGCCACTTTTATTTATGTTGTTAAAGTATTTTAGTAGGGTCGCTCTGTGACCCGAGTCGATTTTATGAATACCCCTGTCAGAAAAACCCAATATAGCCTGCATGGGAGTGCGTAATTCGTGTGACATATTGGCAAGAAACTCAGATTTTAGCTGATTTGCATGTTCAGACTTTTTTTGTAAGTCACGATGTTTCATGGCCAGTTGGTGCATCAGGCTACTTTGTACTTTCATGTTTTTCAACTGTTGCACTTCAGTACTGATATCCGTTATAAAACAAAGTAGTGCGTTATAATTAGTGGTTTCTTCATCTCCATCTCCATCTTCATCAAATAGCATGGGTTGAATATTGTCCAGTTTACTAATCGATATTCGTAACGGGATTACTTGCTGATTATTCGCCAAGCCGAAAATTTTATGGCTGTTGTTCAGATCGGTGGGCTCCATAAGGTATTGAGTGACAGTCCCCTGATAGCCAACCGGTAATTGAAACAAATTTAGATCATCTACAGCTTTATGTTTTAAGTCTATTTCCTGGTAGCCAAACAGGGCTTCGGCTGCTTTATTAAATGTTTCTATTTGATAGTCTGAATTGATAATAATAATGCCATCAGGTGCATTGTATAATAAAGCCTTTAATATTCCTTGGGAAAAGATTAAGTGATTGGTAGCGTTAAGTGTTTCATCTAAGATTGATTGGATATGGGCTTTATCTGCTTTTAGAGTATTAACCTCATTCTGCAATTGTTGTAATGCTGTTTCGTTTGATGACATGATGATTATTAATACCTGCTTTGATAGTTAGAGAGCGCTTGAGTCAGGCTTTCTTCCAATTGTTGGCTATTTAAAAAAACCTCATTTAACATCGTCCTGTTTTGGTCGACAATTGTTGTCAGGTTTTCTTCCTCTTCTTCGGTCAGGTTGGTGCTTGTGCCGAGTTCACATAAGGTCATACGTAACTCTTCTTCCATATTCTCAAGCACAGTTGCAGCCTTTACTTTAAATTGAGAATTTTGTTCTTGAAAAGAGTGAATAGCGGTTAATAATAAAGATTGCATTTCCATAAACTGCATACTAGCTATCATGCCGTCAAGCATAAGGGCAATATTGTCGGCTTCGTCGCCAACATTACGCACCAGCATAGTAATGTTGCCCCAATTAAATAAGGCCCGTTTTTTGCCAAAATAAAATATTCGTTCGGAGCTTGTGTAATGCTGGACTATTTCAAAATCAATAGGACGCTCGATACCATCGTCACTTTGTATCAAGGTTTCACCATTCATTATGGCTTTGATTGTACAACCGAGTTTATTTTCGCGTGTTAATTCAAAGAAATCTTTTAATAGGTCGCTAAATGTATTGCAGGTTAATGTTTTACGTAAAAACTGGCCTATCAGGCCGACTTTTGAAGAGGTGACCATCAGGTTGAGCGCTAAGTTGTTAGCGTCGTTAACAGATGTTTTTAAAGTTTTAATTTGCTCCTTTTGTTTAAAAGCTAAATTTATTTTTAGCAGTAACTCGGAATTATCAAATGGCTTGGTGATATATTCATTTCCGCCCACTTTATACCCCGATATTTTATCTTCCAGGCTTGCTTTGGCAGAAATAAAAATTATGGGAACTTCATCTGTATCGCCTTCTAATTCCCGTATTGCAGCGCAGGCATCATAACCATTCATCACAGGCATCATCACGTCAAGTAGTACCATATCAGGTTTGCATGCTTTGAATTTTTCTATCGCTTCAACACCGTTTGATGCCGTCTCAATTTGATAATCATCATCTTCCAGTGTATCAGTCATCAGCTCAATATTGAGCTCTTCATCATCAACAATTAATATTTTATAGTTACTCATACGAATCTCCTACATAAATGTAGTGTGTGCGTTATTGATTTCTCTTATGAGCTCATCGCTCATTAATTCACTAAATTCGGACGATAAGCCGAGCTTGTTAAATGCAGGAACTTTTGACCAGTCAATGTTTCCATGTGGGTGAGATGAATTAACACACTCTTGGAGGTACGCAGTTGTCACAACATCTGCATAATCCGCTTCAGAACAATTGTTTCTATCAAAATGTAAATATTCAGCAGGCACATTAGCCAATTCGTCCGGAAACTCCCAATTCTGTAAAATTAACTGGCCGATATAGGGGTGTGCTTTTTCTAAAAGATCATTTGTTTCTACTTCTGATAGATGGATTTTGGCATTATTCAAAAACTTTAAAATAGGTAACTTTCCTACTTGATGAATGAGCCCGGCCAGCATTGCTTTGTCAGGATCTAAATTTTGTGAAAATAATGCCATGCCTCTGCTAAGGGCTGCTACAGAAAGGGAGTGTTGCAGAGTTGCGTCGAAAAATTTGTTATATGCTGCTGATGAAGCGCTAAAGATTTGTTTTATTGAGTAAGTGGTGATTAAGCTTACTGTCCGGGCATTACCAAGTATACTAATGGCTTGTTTAATTCCTGAGACCTTTCTGTTTTTGGAGGAATATAGCGGGCTATTTGCGACTTTTAGCAGGTAGATTGTTATCGCCGGGTCTGTACTTACGATATCGGCAATTTCCCAGGCAGATATGTAGGGGGAATAGCTTAATGCTTCACGTACATTTTTGGCGACTATTGGTAAAGTGGGTAGTTCCAGGGAATTGCTTTCTAATTCTTGATTAATAACGCTAATTAAATTTAGCTCTTTCGTATGCCGCACTGCTTAACTCCTTTAAAATCAGCTTATTATTGTAGTTTTTGAACTTTGTAATCTTCTTTCAGACTTAATTTACTCAAATATAGTTTAAGTTGTAGGATTAACCAGTCACTTGGTGTGTGTTCTGAACTTGCTGCCTTAGTGCGGCTAGTACGGGGGATTTGGGGAAAAGTATAAATAACCATTTAAATAATAAGGTCTTATTAGTTTTTTCTCGGGGGAGGTTGCAGTAATATAGTGCAATTGTCGTACATATATTTGCGACATTACCTCTTGGTTTATTATACCAGCAAAGCTTTACTGGAGAGGTTTTTGGGCTGTCGAAACAGTTTTACCGGGCAATAGCATCTCTGTATTCGGCTATAGCTGTCTGTATATTGAGTGGTTATGCCATTGAGCAAGTTAAATGAATCTACAGAAAAATGATTATAGAGGAACGGACTGCGCTGCTCATTTTTAAACAGGTGGTATCAGGGTTCTATTGGGATAATTATACGAAAAGGAAAGTAAATGTCTGTGAAGTTTTTAATGTTTTTATTCATGGCCACCGTTGTTACTCTTGCTTCAGTACAGGCCTGTGATTTTGAATGTACCTATAAAAAGCATATCAGTGCTATTGAGAAAAAAGATCTGGCCTCGTTCGAATCTACCATTACTCCCGGGAAAAAACTCACCTTTATCTTACCCGACGGTACCTTTTTTGAGGACAGCGCTACCTACCGCAAGTTACTCAAGGGCTGGTTTGCCGAAGGGGGCTGGAGTTTTACGCCCGAGGTGCTCCAGGTGGAGGAAACCAGCGAAATGGGTACTGTGCTATTGAAGGTGTTTTACCATGAAGATGACCGTAACGGTAAACCTTATGACCTGGAGCATTATTTATATCTGGTGTTTAAAAAGCAGGGGGATAGCTGGTTTTTGATCCATGATCAAAACACTAAGGTTAAAGCCGTTACCGGGGATAAGGCTAAGGCAAGCTAGCCGTCGTCAAAGCGGTAACCGACGCCGTATACCGATATTATAGGGTTGTAGTCGTTTTTAATATTGCTGATTTTGCGGCGGATGTTTTTGATATGGGTGTCGATATTGCGGTCGCTGACCTCTTCGGATGCATTATACACACTGTCGATCAGCGCCTGGCGGCTGTAGACCCTGTGACTGTTGGTGAGCAGTTTTTCCAGCAGGCGGAATTCTATCGGGGTCAGCTCCAGCGCTTGGTCAAATAAACTGACCTGGTATTTGTCCGGTTCAAGGGTAAAACCCGATTGTTTGATCAGGTTTTCAGTTGAAACACCAACCCGCCTTAATACCCCTTTGACCCGGGCGATCATTTCCCTTGGGCTGAAAGGTTTGCAGATATAATCATCGGCTCCCAGCTCCAGGCCCAGCAAGCGGTCTATTTCTTCATTTTTGGCGGTCACCATAATAATAGCGACTTGGGAAAACATTCTGATTTCTTTACATAAAGTTATGCCGTCGCTGTCCGGCAGCATTAAATCCAGTAAGATCAAATCTACCTGATTGTTTTTCACATGGCTGACCACGTCTTTGCCGCTGTCCATATGGGTCACGGCAAAGCCGGCATTTTTACAATAGGCGATTTGCACTTCGGCAATATTCATTTCATCTTCAACAATCAGGATTTGCTGTTTGCGCATGTTTTTATTCACCTCAAACGATCAGTACTTTGACAGCGGCAGGGTCAGTTTAATGCATAATCCCCCCAGCGGGGAAGACATGGCGGTGATTGTGCCCTGGTGCGCTTCGATAATTTGTTTACACAGTGCCAGTCCCAAACCAGAGCCGCCATATTTTCGGCTGCGTGAAGCCTCTACCCGGTAAAAACGCTCGAATAACCTGGCTTGTTTTTCCACGGCAACGCCGGGAGCTGAGTCTTGAATTTGAATTTCCAGCGTTTGCCCTGTGTTATAGCTGATGATATTAATCTTGCCTCCCGGGTGGGTGTAGCGGCAGCAATTCTCCAGCAGATTGGAAAACAGTTGCTGAATTCTGTCTTTATCGACAATGGCTTTGAACGCTCCGGCGTTTGGGGCATCCAGGTTATGGCTGATGCTGAGGTTACAGTGCTCAAATTTCCCCCGGTAGTTCTCGACTACCTGCGACAGTAGAACCAAAGGCTGTTGCTCTGTTTTCTTGTAGGTCAGGCCGCCGATATCCGAGCTGGAAAGCTGGTAGAGGTCGTCCACCAGGCGGTTTAATTTCTCGATTTCATCGATAAACAGGGCGATTTTTTTCTCATCCGCCTGGAATATACCGTCCTGTATGGCAATCAGCTGGGACTTGATCACCGTGAGCGGGGTTCTTAATTCATGGGAGGTGTCCGACATCCACTGGTAGCGGTTACTCTGGTTTTTTTCCAGGGTCCGGGCGAGGTCGTTGACGTTTTCCGATAATTGCCCCAGTTCGTCCCGGGTCAGCAAGGGCACCCGGGTATCATAGGCACCGCTGCGCAATCGGTTGGTGGCGGCTATCAGGCTTTTTATCGGCGCTACCAAGTGACGGGATAAGCCCAGCGCCATAACCACGGCGAGAAAAATCACCGCCAGGGCGATCAGGGCAAACATTTGGTATTGCTGTTTCAGGAAAATGCTGGCGGGGCTGTTTTCCTGGGCATGGGCGGGTACCAGCGCCAGGTAGCCTACGGTTTCGCCGTTAAAGGTGATGGCCTCGATCCACTCGTTTTCATCAATATCTTGCCGGCCGACAAAAGGCACTTTATTGGCGTCATAAAAACTGATGCGGCGCTCGGTTTTGAGCACATCGTCATTATTGTTCCTTGGCGGTGGTCTGTTATTGCTGTTGCCGCGTTCTTCTCTTGGCGGCCGGTTGTTTCTGTCCCGGCGTTTTTCTCTGGGGGGCGCTCTGTCGTTCCAGTCTCCGCGTTCATGTCGTGGCGGTGGTCTGCGGCTGGCGCGATTCTCAGAACCGGGCGCCTCTTTGGTTTCTGCGCTGCCTGAGTCGGGTTTAAACACATCGCGCCACAACTCCCGGTTTTCCGTCAGGGGCTGCCAGCTTTGATGTTGCTGATAAACCTGAGTGAGTGACTGTTTTACCCGGGTAAAGTATTGCTGGTCGCTGCTATCGACAAATGCATTAAAACCTGAGGTTAAACTCCAGATCACCAGGCCCAGCAATAACAGCACGGCAATAAAATTGCTGATTAAAAAGGCGAGTGAAAATTTATGTAGCAGTTTCAAAGGATAAGATCCGGTATTGGCGGTACTGGGATTGAGTTCGGATTTGTTCACTAGCATAACCCCATTGGCAGAGAAAATACCGCTCTTTTTGGCTTTTTAGCTGATTTTTCTGCCGCTTAAGCGCATGGGTAAAGGTGCGCTTAAGCGGCTCTCTGGGTTTAACGGCAATAAGTACCGGTTTCAATTTCCCCGCCGTTGCTGACGGTTTTCTGCTCGAAATCATAACAGTTGGCCGAGCTTGTTGATGGCCGGTAAGTCACATAATAATTTTGTCCGCGGTAGTCATAGCTCATGGTGCGGCTGCCATCCTGGCCGATGACATGGCTGAGGTTGTCGACGCCACCTTGCGGCGGGGTCAGGTTGGCGCGGGCGCCTGTGTTATCGCCGTTTAACGGGCTGACACGCGGCAGGATACTGGTATCCACTTCCCCCACCAGGCATTGGATGATATAAGGCGGCGCCTCTGAGGTATGGTAGCGGTAGCCATAACTGGTATCGGGTTGGCCGTTGCAAACATCTAAAGCACCGTTCTGAATCACCGAGCCGTCCGGATTGTTATTGCCGTATAAGGGGTAGCCGTCGTAACCCCAGCCTATGATGGTATCGTCGGCTTTATCTGGCATGGCTTCAATCATACAGTTGGGGGAAGCGTGGTAATGATAATCGTCGCCGCGACCGGCATGGCCGCCGCAGTTATCCAGCTGGCCCAAAACCAGGGTATCGCTGTTGGGGTCATAGTTATAAATATCTAATTCTCCCTGGGCGGAATAATCGTAAATCGGTACCCCGTTTACCGCTACGCCGACGGCGGCATCTATGGTGGTCGGGCTGTTGGCCAGTTGCGGTGCCAGTTTGATCGGGGCGGCATAGTTGAGTGCAGGTACCGGAATTTGCTCGTTGGTGCCGGTAATGCCGTTCATCAGGTCGTGATCCGGATAGGTATCTGAGGTGATATAGGCATAATTTTCATCACAGCTCACCACGACGTCGCTAAAACCAGAGGCGGTAACGGAATCAGAGATCCGCTGGCAGGCGCCAGGGCTTATGTTGCCATTGGTGCTGCTCTCAGTACCGGAATTTGAATCGAGGTCGCGTGTATAGCTGACGGTTAAACTTGCTGAGGCCAGGGTGATATCTTCAATGGCCGTCAGCAGGGTGTCCCGGTCTGCTGCGGTAGGATCTCCCAGGTTGGCATGATCGGATAAGGCATACAGGGTGAAGGTATAGGCTTTATCTCCCGGCCCCTGGGAGCAGGGGGGCGTATACTCATTAAGGCCGTTGACACTGTTGGTGCCTAAGGTGCCGAGCAGTTCACCGCTGGCGATGGCATTAATACCGGCGGGAATATCATAGTCTATCCAGTACCAGTGGTTCTCGCCGTCAGGGGCCTGGTGGTCCATTAATAAGGCGAAATTTGTGGTTTGCGCCGGTGCGCCCTGCCAGCTTACCGGGGGAGAAATACTGTTGCCGTCACAGGTATAAGTGCCGGGTAAGTCGCCGCCATCCGTCATCACCGGGCTGGTTAAGCTAAAATTTGCTGTTGTCGGGTCTGGCTCCGTGCTTGTTTCTTCTTGTTCTTTCCCGGAGCCGGGTCTGGGTCCCGGGCTTTTCGGGTTGCAGGCAAAATACTGTCGATCCGGGGTAAATTCACAATAGCCGTTTTCAATCCGGTTGCCCCGGCTTACCTGGCACAGGCTGAATTCTGCCTGGTCCTGACAGCTTATTATTGCCTTCTCCGGGGGCTGGCCGCCGGGGCCTGCCGGTCTTGGCGGCGGTTCAGGTATAAAGGCCTGGGCCAAAGGGGTTAATGCCAGCAGGCAGGCCGAAGTGATTAGATTAGGCTTCATGAGATATCTCCTTAATATGTGATTTAGTGTTTATCCGTATCCTGGTGTGAGTGCGCTTCTCCCTGGTGTTGGTGTGTTTTATTGATGCCTGTTTTGGCTACTCTCTGAGAGCCAAAGGCGACCCGGGCGCTTTTCCCTGCCGGGATCATTTGATATTGGGGTTTGGCCACACTGGTATAAACCGCCCCCAGCGACGGCGGAAAGTGCATATCGAGGTGGTTAATTTGCTTTTGTCCGTGGCTGCCGACGAGTTTGACCGGGGTAAAGCCATGATGGCTTTGCGGTAAAAATGCTATCTGTTCTAATAACAGCTTTTCGTCATTGATAGCTAAGCGGGTTTTTTTGATCAGCAGGCTTCTCAGGAATTGGCTTTGCTGCTCCGGCGTTAATGTGGCGGGCATGAGTTCGGATATCTGCCCCGTCAGCCAGGCCCGGTTGTCTTGCAACCTGGTTTTCCAGTGGGCCAGATCCAGCTGCAGCAAGATTTCCACCTGGCCGTCCCTGAGGGTGATTTTGGCAGTATTCTCTTTTAAAGCGTGGCCATAGGCCTTATTGCTCAGCAGGGCGCTGCTGGCCAATATCAGGCAGCAAATAAAGATAGTGCTCAGTAACAGATAAGCCAGGTAATAGCGGTAGCCGGTATAGGTTTTTTTAATCAAGCTCAGCATGATGACTTGCCCCGGCGGCAGTTGCTGCCGCTACCGGCATTTAGGATGGGAATTATCAGGAAAGCGTAAAATGACTTCAGTTTGTTATGCATAAAGATCACCTGTTTCTGCTGGATGAGGAGTTAATGATGATCAGTATATCGAGGCAATATGGGGGAAAAATGGAAATGAATGTGCTAATAGTTTTTTGATATTTAAGGTTATTTTTGGTGGTGGCGAAGGTTTTCGTTAAATGTGTGGAAAATGTGTACCGGCTTGGCTGGAGCGCATGAGGAAACTCCGGGCCTTAGCTGTCGGCCCGGGACAAGCCCGGGCAATAATTTGAAAGCGCAGTGAGGCTAACTATTTATCTAATGCATAAACAATAAAGGATTAATCATTCCAGTAATGGTCAATCTTGTTGCCGTCTACCGTGATGCGGACATGGTAGCGGTTGCAAAAACAGGAGAAATGGAAATCCAGGGAGTTGTAATAAGAGGCATTGTCTATGCTGTTGAGGAAATTCTGGTAATTGCCATGGGTGCTGCTATTGCCGACATAGGCTCCCCAAAGCTGTCGCCCGCGGTTACCTTCGCAGCCGTATTCGCCATTGATCTTACTGCTGCAACCCCGAAAGACGGCAAGATAGGAGTCGTTTTTGCGGCCGATAATCCAGCGGCCATTTTCCTGGATTTCATTAAACTCCTCGGTTGGCCAGTGCAGGCTGACATCGGTATCGAGCGGGCCAAAGAGGTCGCCGGCATTGATTTCCGAATTGGGCCAGTAGATGGCCATCAGCAGGTTGTCCTGCTGGATCACTTTCGGCAGGTGGGTGTTGTTGGTTTGGCTGCCCCGGCTGTCAAAGCTTTTCACTTCGCCGGACTGACTCCAGACGGCGATATCTTCCACCGTGGCAACCCAGGGCCAGGTCTGATAACCCATATAACCGCCGTAGTGGTTGCCAAGCGAGCTCAGCACTACAGAGTTGTTTTTATAGATATCGACATTAAGCCCGGCAAGGTTGGAGCCGCGGGTAAACGTCGGTGTCAGGTTTTTACCCAGCAGCCACAGCGGCGTGGCGACATCTTTAAACGACTGGTGATCTTCCAGGGAGTAATAATCGTCTATGCCCCAGAACGTATCAGACCAGGTGTCGGGATGGAAATAACCGCCGAAACTCCACTGGAACAATACCCTGTCCTGGCGGGAGAGCTTGCTGTTGACGGATGCCGTGATGCTGTGGCCGTTGGCAACCGTTTTATTTTCAACTGCCGACCAGCTTTCGATCACTGAGGTCATGTCTACGTTTGTGGTGCTGATAAAGGCACTGCCGGCGCTGGCACTCGTTGGCTCCTGGCCCAGGCCGGTCAACACATAGATAACCTTGCTGTGGTTGGCGGTATAGGCGTTGAGGTATTTGCCGGTATTGGAGCGTCCTGCTGCCGGGAAAAAAACCCCGTGATCATTGGTGGCCCATAACACTTCTGTTAACAGGCGTTTTACCGCCCCTGTGGCCAGGGTTTTAATGGTTTGATCCCGGGAAAAGTCGGCCAAATTCAGCAAGGCCGACATGGTATAGGGAAAGTAGTTGGGAGACAGGAACTCATAAAAGCCATAGTTGTTTTTCAGTTCAAGAAAATGTACCAAACGCTGGCGCATCAGGCTGTCTGCAGCCTTGTTGTGATGTTCATCCAGCAGCCAGGCGGAAGAGAGCCACATGATCATATGGTTTTCCGACCAGTAAATATAACTTTTCTCGCCGGACTCCAGCCACAGGGGCACACCGGAGGCTTGGATGCCGCCGGTGATTTGCTGGTCGTATTCGTCACTGAGGTTGAGGACACGGATCAGCTTGATCAGGGTGAAATCCGCCTTGTCTGAGCTGCGGTAGTCGTCGAGCAAATCATCCACCACTGAAGGGTTGCTGATATCCAGGGCCGCCAGTATCGGCATGGCACTGGTGGAGGGGCTGGCGGCGGCAATCTGGTTATGTGCCTGCTGGCGCTCCTTAAAGGCCTGCTCGGTGGTTTGTGCCTTGGCGGCGGTGATAAAAAAACTCAGCAATAGCAAGATAAAAATACTTACTCTATTGCTGAGGGGAGAAGCTTTTAACAACGGATATTTCATGTATTTTCCTTAATTTATTCTGATGGGGCATGCCTTCCCCTTACAGGTCCGATGACAAAATTTGACAGGAAAACTGCCATATCTGTCGCGGTAAACAAGAGGCGGGGATAAAAAATGGCGTAAAAGTGAACTTTAGGCGGAAAATTGTCCGGGATTTTCCTTAGGCCGACAGGGGGAAATATAAGCTTAGTTTTTGGGGGGCACCAGGGGAGAGTCCCCCGGTGCTTTTGCATAGGTGCTGTTGTACTTAAGGTACGGGGTTATTGCTTTTGCCAGCTAAAAGCTTGAAACGGCTCATCAACCGGGGTCTGTGCCAGGTGATTAACATAATTGCTCATCACCTTCTGGGACAAACCCAGCACTATATCCAGCAGGTGTTTTTGTTGGTAGCCGGCGGCATAAAACTTTTCTATATCGGCGGCATCTATCACGCCGCGGTTTCTTACCATCAGTAAAGTGGTTTGCCGTAAGGTTTCCAGCTTATCGCTGGGCAAAGGGCTTTCATCCCGCAATGCCGTGATAATGCTTTCATCGATTTTCATGCTGTGGGCGATGGCCGTGTGGGCGGGTACACAATAGTGGCATTGGTGCTCTACATTGATGGTTTGCCACACTACGGTTAATTCCTCTTTATCAAAGGATGACTGCATAAATAAGGCATGCAGCTGCTGGTATGCCTCGAGCGCCTGGGGAGACTCCGCCATAACCGCATGCAGGTTGGGGATCATCCCAAAGGATTTCACCGACTGTTCCAGCAGGGGTTTTGCTGCTTCCGGCGCTGTTGCTAATGTGTGTAGTTCAAAGCTGCTCATGGCTGTTTACCTCGATTTTTTCAGTGTTTGGATAAAGAAAATGTTCAAGTTTATATTCACGCTTTAATAAACATTAGTTGATCTTGAACGATCGTTCAAGTTATATTTGAACAAGTGTTCAAATTTGTTTTTTGGATGTTGTTTTACCCTTAGCTAAAGGAAAGTAGGAAAGTAGGAAAGTAGGAAAGTAGGAAAGTAGGAAAGTAGGAAAGTAGGAAAGTAGGAAAGTAGGAAAGTAGGAAAGTGAAGCTGTTATGGCCAATAAAGTAAAATTTGATCGCGATGAAGTGATAGATAAAGCCACCTTGCTCTTTTGGCAGCAGGGTTTTGGCGGCACCAGCATGCGTGACCTACAGCAGCACCTGGATATGCGCCCGGGCAGCATTTACGCCAGCTTCGGCAGTAAAGACAATTTATTCAAAGAAGTGATCAAGTGTTACGGCGAGCAATGCCTGCAAGCACTGGAGTGCTTTCAGCTTGATGCTTCAAGCCCGCTGGCGGGATTAAAAAGTTTTATTCATCATGTCACTTTAGGTGAGGAGGAGCCTGGCCAATGCCGTTTATGTCTGCTGGCAAAAACCTTAAGTGAGCTGCCGGCAGAGCAGCAAGAGCTGATCGCCGCCGCCCAGCAGGCGTTATTGCTGGTGGAAGATAAATTTGAGCAGATCTTGTTGCGGGCCAGGGAGTTGCAGGAGTTGTCTCCCGGCGCCGACTGTCAGCGGCTGGCGAAATGGCTGCAAATGCAGCTTATGGGGCTCAGGGCATATGCCAAAAGCCAGGTGGGTAAAGCCGAGCTGGAAATGATGATTGACGATATTTTTACCAGTTTAAAAAGTCGCTGAAATTTAATCAAAAATCGAGAACCCCCCTTCATTTGATAACAAATTAGTTGCTTGTCAATATTGTCTTCAAACTAAAAATCCGTATGATGCACGACCCAATTTAATAATTCTGCCACTAAGCCAGTGGTTTTTATTTCCGGAGCGCTTGTACACAGTGAGAAAGCTATTAACTTCCCCGTCTAAAATGCCTTTATCCGACAATGAAGTCATTATTTATCAAAATGCCCTGAAACAGGTATCTGACATCAGTTTAAATCTGATGGCGGTGAAAGTTGACAATCACCCCGGTGAATTTAATTTATGGTGCCGTGAGCTGGCGGAAATTTGCTTATACAAAGTTAATCGCGATTTGCTGGACGAAGCGCAGTTTAAACCGTTAAACAAATTGATCGAGCTGATGAAGCTTGGCGCCAGCGTCAGCCAGTTACGTATGTCCTGTATTGCTCCCTGGCCGTTTTATGTCGGTTTTTTGCAGGAACAGGCCGAGATTCATGCCCTGGAAGAGCGCAGCCGCTTGCTGATTTTTATTGAGAAAATAAAAGCTACGCCGCTGGCGGAAATGATTAATGAAGACCGCCTGGCTTTTGCCGGCAAACATAGCAGCGGCCATGATACCGCCGTGTATAATTTTGATGTCGAATGGTTCGGCGGCACTAAGGGCGCTAAGGCGTTTCATAATGTCCTGGCCCAGTACCCTGAGCTGCTTGATACTGCCCTGGCGCATATCCCGTTAACCGGGGAAGTCACCAAGAGCGATTATCAGGCGTTTGTCCGCGATTTTAAACTTGCCTTCGATAAAATCGGTGAAAAAGCCACCTTGCCCCCTGCCACCCGCTTATTGGCGATGCGCCGCCCGGACCAGTTTGTGGTCTTGACCAGCGGCAAAATCGACAGCATATGCCAGGGGGTCGGCATCCCGCGTTTAGGCAACCAGAGTTTTGACGATTATTTCACTGCCCTGATCGGCAGCGTACGCAATATGGCCTGGTGGCGTCAGGATGCGCCGGAAGATGAACAGGAACTGTTCCTGTGGCAGCACAGGGCGATCTTGCTCGATATGCTGTTTTATGCCGACAAGCAAACGGCGGAAAATTCCAATTACCTGAAATTACTGAACAAGCCGGTAAAAGTGAAGGCGGAACGGGCTGCTGGAACAGGCGGCCGTCGCAGCAAAGATACCGCCGCTATGCTGGTGGACCGCGCCCTGGCCGCTGAAGATATTCCCGAGCATATCCTGGCGAAACGCGACTCTATTGTCGCCGAAGTGGAAAAGGGCAAAAAAGTGGAAGATGTGTTGAATTTAATGCGCATGATTTTTGGTTAAGCCGCTTTTCTTAACTGGTTGTTTTCAGCGCTGCTAATACGGCAGCGCTGTTTTACTCAACTCCCTCTGTTCTCTTATTAATTCCTGCTGTTATCTGCTGCCAAGTCCAGGGCATAAAATAAAGGGTAAGCTAAAATAGTTATTGTCAGCTTCTGACTGGACAATACCTTATGCGATGCTTATTTCACCCGGGCCTATCTGCTGCTTGCTACCTCCTGGCACTGAACTGTTTTGCTGTCAGCGCAGAAGAAGATGTCAACAAGCTTTTTAGTCTCTCCCTGGCGCAGTTGTCTGAGCTTAAAGTGACGTCTGCCACTAAGCATAAGCAGCCGTTAAACCAAATCCCGGCAACCGTGTATATTTTTACCGAACAGGACTTTAGCCGTTATGGCTTTCGGGATCTTAAAGATGTACTCAAATATACCTGCGGGGTGGAATATGGTGATGCCCATTCCTGGCTGCAGGGAGGACAGAGAGGTTTTACCGGCACCTGGGCGCAGACCCGGATACTGGTCGATGGCCGGGATGCCGATGAAATCAGCCGCAACAAGGCGCATGTCGTCCATCAATATCCCCTTTATAATGTTAAGCGGGTGGAGGTGATCCAGGGACCGGCCTCCTCTCTTTATGGCGCTGATGTTTTTGTCGGTTTGATTAATATTGTCACTAAAACCAGCGACAATTCCGCACCGGGACAACAACTGTCAATGACCTATGCCAGGGGAGAAGATGAGCTGGAAAGCTCGCAAATCAACTACTCGTGGATCCACCGGGAAAAACCTTGGGGTTTAAGCCTGCATGCCAGCTACCTGGATCTTAAAGACCCGGATTTTTCTGACTATGTATTAACAAATGAATACAGTCATTTGAACCAGGAGCTCAGAGCTGGTTTTATGCGTGCCGGCTTCCCCTATAAAGACGATAATGAAGGGCTGAACCTGTTGCTTAATTACCAAAGGGAGTTAAGCGACTCAAGCCATCTGGAGCTCGGCGTGGATGTGCGCAACAGCCGGGATGGCGGTGGCATAGAGAATCCTGAGTTGATTTATAGCAATTTCAAAGAAACCAAAGATCAGCTGCGTACTTATCTGAGTTATCAGAAAACCCGGGAAAACGAGGATAAGTTATCTTTCGATTATCAATTTGTGCGGGAAAGAACCATTTACGACTTTAACCTGCGTAATTTAGATCTCGGCAACCCGCCGCCGCTGCTGAGCTTTGCCCAGGAATGGACCCACCTGAAAAACTATACCCTGCAATACGATATCAACAATCAGGCATTGGATAATTATCTGATCTTGGGGTTGAACTACAAACATTTGGATCAGGCGAAACCGCAATTTGAACTCAGCAGTTTTGATGCCACCGAGCCGTTTCTCGAGCATAAGGTAAAATCCCTGTATGTTCAGGATCAGCAAAGCTTCTGGCAGGGAAAGGTCTTGCTGACGCTGGGGGCCCGCCATGATGACAGTGATTTATACGGCAGCGTTAATACTGTCAGGGGGGCAGTGCAATATAATATCAGTGCAAACCAGTCGGTGAAGCTGCTTTATGGCGAAGCTTTTCGGGAGCCGACCCTGTTTGAATTAAGTACCAATAAAGATCTTAATCCCTCGGATATTACCACCACGGAATTTGTTTATGACCACAGGCCGAATAATGCTGTCAGCTATAAGCTCAGTCTCTATCACAGTGAAGCTAAAAATATTATTGCCGAAGATCGCCAGTCTACCGATGGCATAGATCGCAATATCGGCAAAAAAGAAGCCGATGGGCTCGAATTTTCCATGCAGTGGCAATTAAAGCGCTATCAGGGGTTCTTCTGGCTAAACGGTGTTGATGTTTCCGAAGAGCTGGATGTTGCCGAGGTAAAAATGGCGGCCGGTATCACCCGGATATTGGATAGTCACTGGCAAGTCAGTGCGATAACAAAATATACCAGTGAAGTGGATACCCAGGCCTTTAATGAAAATGCCGATCGGGAAATTGTCGAAGTGGACAGTTATCACACCTTAGATATTATCCTGAAAAGTAAAGAATTCACTTTCGGTAATGCCGGGTTGGCTTCCCTGACGGCAACGATAAAAAATGCCTTTAATCATAAAAACTTTTATTCCAATCCCAGGGGCCCGGACCCGATAAAATTTCTCGATCAGGGGCGCAGTTTTAGCCTGCAGGCAAACTTTACCTTCTAGCCATAATTTCCTTCTCCCAAGCCCGTATAAACAGCCTGTCACGGCTATTTAGCTGCTGCAGGCATAGTAATTGCTCTGATGAATATGAATAGTCGTGAGTTAATCTCATGTTTTTAATGCTTTATTTAGCTAAGTTCTGGTTGGCTGGCTGCTAAAGGCCGAAGACCGCAAGCGCGGCTACTTTGTCTACCGGGTGGATGCTTGAAAATAGTCTATGCTCTAATTTGGTGCGCCGGTGATCACCAGGCACTAAAAAGGTGCAAACGAAGGAGCGATTATTCTTTATTCATAAAAGTAATAAAGCTTTGCCTGAAGGAAAGGGAAGAGATGATGATAACCCGGTTACAACAAAAACAAGCGGGTCAAAAAAGTTTGCCGGGAAGTAAACTGGCGGACTGCATATGTTGACCGAAGAGCGCATTGCAGCAAATACGCCGGACAAAGCAGAAGTTATCCCTAAGATAAGCGCTGCAACTCAGGGAAAAAGAGCCTGGTTTGCCAAGCTGGCATTGGAATTTAGCTTTGGTGCTTACGGCACTAAACTGAGCTCGGTTAAACGCCATGGTCCCCTGTCGGTGCAAAAAGCCTTTTATCCCGAGGGGGCCGATTGCGCCCATCTGTATTTGTTACATCCTCCCGCGGGTATAGTCTCCGGCGACTGCCTGACAATTTCTGTCTCCGTTGATGAAAAAGCCCATGCCCTGCTGACCACCCCGGGGGCCAACCGCTTTTACCGGGCGCGTTGCGATACCCGCTTGGGGGAGAGCAGGCAGCGCCAACAGATCACTGTGAAGCTGGCCAAACAGGCGGTATTGGAAAACTTTCCCCTGGAAACCCTGGTATATAACGGCGCCGATGCCGTTAGTACGCTGGATATTCATCTGAGCCGTCAAAGCAGTTATCTCGGTTGGGATATCGTTTGCCTGGGGCTGCCGAAATCGGAGCAGCCCTTTAACAGCGGTGGTTTTACCCAGGTAAACCGCATTTACCTGGAGCAGGCATTAACTTATCACGACCGTATTCATATTAACGCCGACAATGGCCTATTAACACATCCCGCCGGGCTTGGCGGCAATAGTGTGTTCGGTAATTTTATCATTGCCGCCGGCGCCTTATCTGGTGACGGTAAACAAAGACAGCTGCTGATCGACGGTATCCGGGAACATCTGGAACAACACCAGGCACAGCAATACATTAGTATCAGCGATATCAATGGCATTTTAGTGGCCCGCTACCTTGGCAATAGCGCGCAGCAGTGCCGCTTGCTCTTTACCGGCATTTGGCAGCTGGTGCGGCCCTTATGCCTGAACCGGGAGATCAGCGAGCCGCGCATCTGGTTTACCTGATGTTGCCGGGCAAGTGTGAACAACGAATAAATAATACGAGTGGAAACATATGGAACTATTACCCAGAGAAAAAGACAAGTTGCTGCTGTTTACCGCGGCATTGCTAGCGGAGCGGCGTTTAGGCCGGGGATTGAAACTCAACTACCCGGAAGTGGTGGCTTATATTTCGATGGAAATCATCGAAGGGGCGCGGGACGGGAAAACCGTGGCCGAGCTGATGGATTTTGGCCGCAGCTTACTGACACGGGAGCAGGTGATGGCAGGGGTGCCGGAAATGGTGGCGGAAGTGCAGGTTGAAGCCACTTTTCCCGACGGCACTAAGCTGGTGACGGTACATGAGCCGATAGTTTAACGGAGGAAATATGATCCCAGGTGAAATCAAGACCGATGGCGGCGTACACGAACTTAATGTCGGCCAGGAGAAACTGACCCTGAAAGTCGCCAACAGCGGCGACCGTCCGATCCAGGTGGGTTCCCATTATCATTTTTACGAAGTGAATCCGGCGCTTAAATTTGACCGCGAGGCCAGCAAAGGTTTCCGCCTGGATATTACCTCAGGCACGGCGGTGCGCTTCGAGCCGGGGCAGGAAAGGGAAGTCACATTAGTGGCTTACCGCGGGCGTCGGCATATCTATGGCTTTCGCGGTGATGTCATGGGCGAACTGGAGGATTAAAAAATGGCTTCGATAGATAAAAACGCTTACGCCCATATGTTCGGGCCAACCACGGGCGATAAAGTACGGCTGGCAGATACGAACTTGTGGATTGAAGTGGAATACGACTACACCGAATACGGCGAAGAAGTAAAATTCGGCGGCGGCAAGGTGATCCGTGACGGCATGGGACAGAGCCAAGTCTCCAGTGTCGAAAGTCCGGATCTGGTGATCACCAATGCCCTGATATTAGATCACTGGGGCATAGTTAAAGCGGATATCGGCATCAAAGCAGGGCGTATTGCCGCTATCGGCAAGGCGGGTAATCCGGATATCCAGGATAATGTCGATATTGAAATCGGCCCGGGCACGGAAGTGATTGCCGGTGAAGGCCAGATAGTGACGGCGGGAGGCATAGACGCCCATATTCACTTTATCTGCCCGCAGCAGGTGGATGAAGCCCTGATGTCCGGAGTCACCACTATGATAGGCGGCGGCACCGGGCCTGCTACCGGCACCAATGCCACTACCTGTACCCCGGGGCCGTGGAATATCACCAAGATGCTGCAGGCCACCAATGATATGCCGATGAATTTTGGTTTTCTCGGTAAGGGCAATGCCAGCCTGCCACAGGCGTTGGAGGAGCAGATCAAGGCGGGAGCGTGCGGCTTGAAACTCCATGAAGACTGGGGCACCACCCCGGCGGCCATCGATAATTGCTTGTCGGTGGCGGAAATTTATGATGTCCAGGTGGCGATCCATACCGATACCTTAAATGAGTCAGGTTTTGTTGAAAGTACCCTAGCCGCCTTTAAGGGGCGTACTATCCATACCTATCATACCGAAGGGGCCGGCGGCGGCCATTCGCCGGATATCATCAAGGCCTGCGGCGAGGAAAATGTGCTGCCTTCGTCCACCAACCCGACCCGGCCGTTTACCGTCAATACCATAGACGAACATCTGGATATGTTGATGGTGTGCCATCACCTGGATCCGTCGATACCGGAAGATGTTGCTTTTGCCGACTCCCGTATCCGTAAAGAAAGTATCGCCGCAGAAGATATTCTCCATGATCTCGGGGCCATTAGCATGATTTCTTCCGATTCCCAGGCCATGGGCCGTGTGGGGGAGATGATCACCCGCACCTGGCAAACCGCCCATAAAATGAAGGAGCAGCGCGGACCGCTGTCGCCGGACAAGGAAGCTAATGATAACTTTCGCGCCAAACGATATCTGGCGAAATATACCATCAACCCCGCCATCAGCCATGGTATCAGTCATGAAGTCGGCTCGGTGGAAGTGGGCAAGCTGGCGGATCTGGTGTTATGGAAACCGACATTTTTTGCCATTAAACCTGCGTTGATCATCAAGTCCGGCTTTATTGCCGCCGCGCCCATGGGAGATGCCAATGCCTCCATACCCACGCCGCAACCTGTCTATTACCGGCCTATGTTTGCCTCGTTTGGCCAGGCCAGTGCTGCCAGCTCGATGACCTTTTTATCCGGGGCGGCAATCGAGGCGCAGGTACCGGAAAAAACCGGCATGACCCGCATGGTGGGGCAATGCCGCAATACCCGCAATATCAGTAAAAATGACATGGTACACAATAACTGGCAGCCAAAAATGGAAGTGGATGCGCAAACATATGAGGTGCGGGCCAACGGCGAGTTATTAACCTGCGAGCCTGCAACCGAGTTGCCGCTGGCGCAGCGTTATTGCCTGTTTTAGTGCCGTGGGAAACAGAAGGAAATGATAGATGTTACAAGTATTTGAGCGCCTCGGGCTGAAGTCTTCGGGCCATAAGCAGCAGGTTATTGATGACAGCATTACCCTGGATTTTGATACCCGGCAAAAGGCGCGTATTAAAGGCACTACAGACAAAGGGCTGGCGATTGCCATTTTTGTCGAACGGGGGCATCCGTTAAAAATCGGCGACTTGTTAAAAAGCGAATGCGGCCAATTCATTGAAGTCCTGGGATCACCTGAGTCTGTGACCACGGCCGTTGCTACTGACTGGCTAACGTTCAGTAAGGTGTGTTATCACCTGGGCAACCGTCATACCCGGCTTCAGGTAGGGGAGTTATGGCTGAGGTTTCAACCGGATCATGTGCTGGCAGAGCTGGTGCTAAGGTTTGGCTTAACCTTAAATCACCAACCTGAAATATTTGAGCCGGAAAGCGGTGCCTATGGTGCGGGGCATAGCCATGGTCATCATCATGGCCATTTTCATGAGCATGCCCATGAATAGTAGTGGCGAACGGGGGACTGCTGTTGCTCAGGCCGCTATGGCGCCGCTGCAGCTTAACCGCTTATTGCAACTGTGTAGTGCCAACTTACCCGTGGGCGGTTTTTCTTTTTCCCAGGGGCTGGAATACGCCACAGAAAAAAACTGGGTAAAAGACCAGGCCAGTGCCCACAGCTGGATTGCCTTGAACCTGTGCCAGGGCATCACTTATACCGATTTGGCACTGCTAAAGCGGTTATATCTTGCGATTGACCAGCAAAATATGGCGCAGGTTATTCACTGGAACCAACAGCTGATTGCCTGCAGGGAAAGCAAGGAATTACGGCTGGCGGATGTGGTCATGGGCAAGGCCCTGATGCGTTTGCTGGCGGGGTTGGATGATATAGAGCTTGTCGGGTATCAGGCGTTAATTGAGCTGCCGGAAATCAGCTTTGTCTGCGCTTTCGCCCTGGCGGCCTATTTGTGGGACATAGATCTGGCCAGCACCTTAAGCGGCTATTGCTGGACCTTTATCGATAACCAGGTGGCGGCGGCGACCAAGTTAATCCCGCTCGGACAAACCCAGGGACAAAATCTGCTGTTTAGTTTAAGCCGGGAAGTGGCACAGGCCGTGAGCCGGGCCGACCAGCTTGTTGATGAAGATATCGGCGCCAGCCTGCCTGGACTCGCCATGGCCAGTGCCTGGCATGAGAGCCAGTACAGTCGCCTTTTTCGTTCATAGAAAGTGTTTGGCAGGAAATTTACTTTGAGTGTTTTTAGGAGAAGAGATGAGAAAAAAACAAGTATTAAGGATAGGGGTCGGCGGCCCTGTCGGCTCGGGGAAAACCGCGCTATTAAGGTGCCTGTGTCTGGCATTGCGGGATAAATACGATATGGCGGTGGTGACCAATGATATCTATACCCGGGAAGATGCCGAGTTTCTTACCCGCCACGATGCCCTGGCGGCGGAGCGTATTGTCGGGGTGGAAACCGGCGGTTGCCCCCATACCGCGATCCGCGAGGATGCGTCCATGAACCTGGCCGCGATAGATGATTTTCAGCAAAGTTTTCCCGATCTGGATTTTGTTTTGGTGGAAAGCGGCGGCGATAACTTAAGCGCGACTTTCAGTCCGGAACTCTCGGACTTGACCCTGTATGTGATTGACGTTTCCGCCGGCGATAAAATTCCCCGCAAGGGCGGGCCGGGGATCACTAAGTCGGATTTACTGATCATCAATAAAATCGATCTGGCGGATATGGTGGGAGCCTCGCTGGAGGTGATGGATCGGGATGCGAAAAAAATGCGCGGCGATAAACCTTTTGTTTTTGCCAATATGAAAACCGAGCAGGGACTGAGTGACATTATCGGTTTTATCGAACGCGAAGGCATGTTGCAGCCGTTAGCTGTAACTCAATCATAAATAATGAACCTTAACAAGAAGAGGGCAAGATGCGACTATTCACTGTTATTAAAATAACCTTCATTTTTATTGCCAGTTTGATCTCCGGCCAGGCGCTGGCCCATACCGATCATGTGCTGGGAGAAGGTTTGGCTCACTATCTCTATCATGGTATTTCAGCCGTTATTGTTTTGTTGGTACTGGCCAACGTCATTGGCTGGTGGCGGGGAAAATTCCTTAAACAAAAGTAACGGCTAATGGCTTAACGGGACTGCAAGACTCCCCAGATATTTTGTGCCATATCAGGCAGAAGTTTTCTCTGTTTGATATGGCGGTTTTTTATCTATAAACCCTAAGTTATATTGCGGTTACCGGAATATATATTTTAATAGCATGCTTGTTTTGCGGGTGCTGATTGGGATCGTTCAGGTACTCCTCAAAGGCGCACCTGTCATCCGGCATATAACCGCTGCCGGGCAGCCAGTCACTGTAGAGTATATCCCAGGCCTGCTGATATTCGTCGGCGTCAATTTCAAAGTGGGCGCTGGCGTATTTGCCGCCGGGCAAAACCGAGATGCCGATATCGCCGTCGGACTTGCTGCCGGGGGGCACGGAAATACAGACATCGGATTTAAACTTTTCGAAATCCGTGATTTTTAACCCGTCGCGAAACACGGTAAAAAACCGGGTGCCGGGGCAGCTGACCAGATCATGGGCGGTCCCCCAGGTCATTAATTTTTCAAACAGTTGCGCCCACTTTTTCTGCTGGCCTTTAAAAGGTCCGATATGGCGCAGATAAGCCAGCTGAACCTCAGGTAAGTTACTGACTTCTATGGTGACATTTTTTCTGGTTAACATATCTAAATTCCACTGTTTTTGATTGGTTTCAGGGTCAATATACAGGGAAGATATGCTGTTCTTTTGCCAGCTTTTGCTTTGTACTTTGCAATTCTTGCTAAATCGCTGCTCCGGTGTTTTACGCCAGGCGGTAGCGCTCATGGCAAAATATTCTTTAAAGGTGCGGGCGAAAGAAGCCGAGTTGCTGAAACCGCAGTCCAGGGCGATGGCAGTTACCGATTTTTGCTTTTGGTACTTCAGCTGGTGGGCGGCTTTTTCTATGCGGATGCGCTGGATATATTTATACAGGGACTCGCCGACGATCGCTTTGAAAATATGGTGAAAATGAAAGGGAGAAAAATTGGCAATACCGGCTAAGGTTTCCAGGCTTTGTTCGCTGGCGTAATGCTGCTCCAGATGATCCAATACCGTATTGATCCTGCGCTTATATTCATTAATCTGATTGATGTTTTTGCTTTCCATGAGCTGATTTATTGACGGACAGCTTGGGGTTAACAGCCGATATTCTTGCCTGCCCGGTGTAATGCTATTGCTTTACTGATAAAGGCCTGAATCTGGGTATTGGCAACAGGTACAGACTTTTTGAACCGGATACAGCCTTTGCCGAGATCTAAACCGGCCAATAACTCTCCCTGCTCATCAATGGCGCTGATGTTGCCGACGTAAAGGCTGACATAATGTTTTTGTGCATTCAGGTGAAACAAGCTGCCGCTGTGGTCGCTGTAGCTGAGCATTTTATATGTTATGCCTTCGTTTAAAAAAGGCGCCGAGGTTTTAATCAGCTTCCTGAGCTGCTCCAGGGTATCGAGGCGCCAGTCGTCGGCTAAGGCCGCGATATATTGTTCGGGGGTCGTGACATCGTATTGCATACCGGCTCCGGTTTAAAAGGCTTGAAATAAAATGCTGGCGGCAATAAAGGAGGTTAACAAAATCAATAATATACAACCAAAAGTAAATACCTTTTTCCTGTGGGGCACATAGTTGGATCCGGTGTGGATCACGGCGTGGGCGATGCGGCTAAAGACAAATGCCCAGGCAATCAGCTGGACATAAAGATTAGTGAACTCCATGGCCCAGAGGATAAAAGTCAGCACATAGAAGAGTACCGGCAGTTCGAACTGGTTGCGGATACAGTTATTGATCTGGCGGACATTGTCGGGCCAGGCATCGTCATGTAAGGCCCGCCTTGCCTGGTCGACCTGACCCTGCTGTATCGCTTTCGCCTTGGTTTTGGCAAGGCGGATATATAAGACAAACACGATGGCGATATTGACTAATACAGGTAAAAATATCAGATTATTTTGCATGTGATCCCTCTTTAATCTTGGTTAACAGCGCCTGGATAAAAGGCCATTTCTTTTGGGTATATAGCTCGCGGTCCTGCCTGTGCTCCCGGGCGAGTTTCCTTTTTAATTCGCAATATGCTGCGGCATCTTGCGGGTGATTACGTAAATGGTCGCGAAATGCCAGGCGTTCAAGCCATAACGGGCTGTTAAAAGGCACCAGGTGCAGGTGGTGGGTGCGGATCTCCGGCGTCGGCTTGCAAAACCAGTGCATTACATCGCTCTTGTAAGGATAATAGCAATAACCGTTGGCGGATAAGATCTCTATTGCCCCTTGGGACTCTGCCAGGCTTTTTACCCCGAGCATAATATCTATCACCGGCTTGGCCGCCAGTCCCGGCACCGAAGTACTGCCGACATGCTCAATGCTGCCGGTGATAAACTGCGGCAACAGCCCGGATAAAAAGCTTTTTTCTGCCTGGAACAAACCGGGCCAGTCGGGGTTATAGTCGCTGATAAAAATGGCATCTTCACTCATGGTTTTCCCCCGGGGCTGCACTGGTTTCTTTATTCCCGGCAAATAACCACAGCAGGGATTCTTTTAATAATTGCGCGCCGTGGATCAGGTTGTGTGCCTGGTTGCCAAATTCAAAGTGATAGTGATAATCCTTAAAGTGCAGGGCCGCCGCCATTTGTTTGTTGCCCAAAGCCCAGTTGCCGTAACGGGTATCGAGATCATGGCTGCCGCTTTGGAAATACATCTTGATCGGCTTCGGTGCTTCATTCCTGATCAGGTAGGGGTATTTGCCGCCGCCGCGGATATCGACAAAACTGCCGCAATGGCTCAGTACCTTGCCAAAAATATCGCTGCGGAACCAGGCTACCGACCAGGCGCAAATGCCTCCCGAGCTAAAACCGGCAATAACGCGGTTTTCGGGATCTTTGGTTATGTTCAGTCCGGCAAGCGCCTGTGGCAGCAACTCATTAATCAGGAAGCGGCTGTACTGGTCGCTGACGGTATCATATTCGAAGCTGCGCTGGCTGTCGGGATGGTGTTCCGCCCTGGTTGGCGTGATCACTTCTCCGGGGTTGACGAAGAGACAAACCGTGGGCGGGATCTCGTTGGCGGCGATCATCGTATCCATGACCGCCGGTACCTGCATGGGCTTCTTGCTGTCGAGATAGCTTTCGCCATCCTGAAACACCATGAGGTTGGCGGGATGCTCAGGCGAATATTGCGTTGGGACATACAGCCAGTAATCCCGGGTGGTACCGGCATAAATGTTACTTAACAATGTCTGCCGGGTTAAGGTACCTGTTTTCATATTTTTGCTCTTGCATCTATCGGCCGCCTTTACCTGGCGGCAGATGTTTTTATTGGCTATAACTTAGCACAAGTCCCGGCTTTCGGGCCGGAAAATTTATTGGCACTATTGCCGCTACAGCGACAGGTGCAATAAAGGGAAAGGTTTTCCCTGTCCGTCCAGCGGGGAGCGGCCGGTTATTTTAAAGCCTTGTTTTTGATAGAAAGCCAGCGCCTGCGGGTTCTGCTCGTTGACATCGACCTTAGTGGCAGCCAATTCTTCAATGGCATAACGGGTCAGCGCTTTACCTACCCCCTGTCCCCGGTTAGCGGGCAGCACAAATAACATTTCAATATTGCCCCCGGCGATCCCGAGAAAACCCAGGATAGTATGGCTGTTATCTTTAATGCACCTCAGGGTTACCGCATCGAGATAGTCATTTAAAATTAACGGTTTTAAAAACTCAATATCGGCTTCGCTTAAAAAGTCATGGCTGGCTCTTACCGAGGCCTCCCATAAGTCCACCAGTTCCTGATGATCTTCTTTGACTACTGTTTGTATTTTCATAGGGGCTCCAATACAGGTGATTGCTTTACGCTGATGTTTAACCGGGAAGGGGTGGTTGTGGCTATTTTTTAATAGTAAGGTTAACAGCTTCTCTATTTGAATGCCGATAAGCTTATGATCTTTAAATGTAAATAACCTTGTCTGTTGGCTATGTTCAAATTATTAGAACACTTCAATCAGATATTCGCTCTTTTTCCGCTCAGGCAAATCCCTACAATGATGCCAGATCCCGACAGCGCTATTGGAGCGGAACCCTTAAGCACAGTTAAGTGCACGCCCCAGCAGGGCTCATTTCACCAAAGGGCAATAGCGAAAACACACTTTAGCGAATCAGTTGCGCCAATTCAGGTACTGCTCGCCAGTCACAAGGAAATAAAGATGATCACGCATTATGCTTATAACCGTTTAGGTAAAGCCAATCATGGCTGGCTTAAATCCAGCCATCATTTCAGCTTTGCCAATTATTATAATCCCAGACGCATGGGCTTTGGCACCTTACGTGTAGTGAATGACGACTGGGTACAACCGGGTACCGGCTTTGGTTCGCATCCGCATAAAAATATGGAAATCATCAGTTATATCCGTACCGGCGCCATCAGCCACCAGGACAGCACCGGCAATAAGGGCACGGTACAAGCCGGTGAAATCCAGGTGATGAGCGCAGGACGGGGCATAGTACATTCGGAATATAACCTGACCAAGACACCACTGACGTTTTATCAGATCTGGATAGAAACCGACAGTTACAACGTTCAGCCGAGATGGGACAGTAAAATCTTTCCAACCAAGGCGGTGTCTACCGAATTGCAGCTCCTGGTTTCCGGCTACCCGGAAGATAAGGGAGATGCCCTGTTTATTCATCAAAAAGCGCGGATTTTTGGCGGTAAGCTGACCAAAGGGGTGAAGTTTGAACATACCATTAACCATCAGGCGTATATTCTCGCCTCTGACGGCACTTTTGAGATCCAGGACAGCAGCTCAAAGAGCATCATGAACAAGGGAGACGGTGCCGAAGTAAGTAAAAGTAAAACCGTGACTATCACCGCCCTGAGTAATTGTGAAGTTGTTCTTATTGATGCACCCGAGCATTAATCTCTTCTTGTGTTAGCAACATAGAACCGGTTGTTCGCTCCGGCCGGTTTTATGTCTTTTCCTGTTTGTCTGCCCCGGTTGAATTACCTTTCAACAATACTGTTTTATAGTAATCACATTAATTAACAATTATTTATGTTAACTTGGTTTATTGCTGAGCGTGAATAGCTTGTTGTTATTTAAATCCATTAATATCAACAAATTAATTGTGGTTTTATCTCAGGTATTAGCAATTAAGTATTATTCAGATATTCAGAACACTTAGAACAGATTTTTGCGGTGTTTTCATTTTGTCCTGCTCATTAGAATGGTGATCTGACTAAAAAGATAATCAGGAATAGCGATAGCCGGGCGGTGCTGCTTTTCACATCCTTGCTAGCGATATTCTGTTTGATACGGCCTCGCCGGGCTTGTGTCGGCTGCAGTGAGGCTGATGGCTAGGTTATTGCCCATTCACCGCTGTTTATGGAAATAGGCTTGTTGAGGGCGGGAGTTGTAATGCTCCGGCAAGGAAAGCCAATCGTTTGGGCAATTGATTAGCAAAGATTTTATATAAAAACTACATTCGGGGAGAAATATTATGGGGTTATTGGTCAAAGGTAAGTGGGTTGATAAATGGTACGACACCAAGAGCAATGAAGGTGAATTCAAGCGCGGCGCCAGCATGTTCCGCAATTGGCTGACCGCAGATGGTGCCCCCGGCCCTACCGGCAGCGGCGGATTCCAGGCAGAAAAAGGCCGTTATCATTTATATATTTCCCTGGCCTGTCCATGGGCGCACCGGACCTTGATTTTTCTGAAGCTCAAAGGACTGGAAGATTATATCGATGTGACTGTGGTTGATGCGGTGATGCTGGAGAACGGTTGGGAACTCAATGATCCCCTTTATGATGCCAGCTATATGTACCAGTTATATTTAAAAGCCGCCAGTGACTATGAAGGCCGGGTAACTGTGCCTGTGCTTTGGGATAAGAAGAACGCCACTATCGTCAGCAATGAATCGTCGGATATTATCCGCATGTTTAACAGCGCCTTTAACCACCTGACCGGCAATGAAGACGATTATTATCCGCAAGCCCTGCAGGAGAAAATTGACCAAATCAACGACCGTGTTTATGAAGAAATCAATAACGGTGTTTACCGCGCCGGTTTTGCTACCACTCAACAGGCTTATGAATCGGCGTACTACCAGCTCGGAGATGCGCTGGAGTGGGTGGAAAGCATTTTATCGAGCCAGCGTTATCTGACCGGGGATAGGGTGACCGAGGCCGACTGGCGCTTGTTTACCACCTTGATCCGCTTTGATGCGGTTTATCACGGCCACTTTAAATGCAACAAGAAAAAACTGTCGGAATATCCTGCCATCACAGGTTATATCCGCGAATTGTATCAATGGCCGGGTGTCGAACTGACGGTGAATTTTGAGCATATTAAAACCCATTATTATGCCAGCCACCTGATGATCAACCCGACAGGCGTCGTGCCTTTAGGACCGGAGCAGGACTTTAATCTGCCCCACGGCCGAGACAAAATTGCCTTTTAATTAAATTATCACCTTGAAATTATTGTTGATGAATGGCGAATACCGGGGGCTGCATCGCCGGCACCCGGTAAAAGTTTAAAAAATTAATCAAGCCGGTATCCGGCTTAGCCTGGAAAATCCAGCGCTTATGCTTCCCGGAAATCATATGGATATGATCGCCGGATAACGAATAAAGTTATCCCGGCTCCCGGCAAGGAAGTTCACTGCTATTAGCTGACCGCTAAGGCCTTGCCGTTTCTTGTTTATCCATCTTGTACCCGACTGAAAATACCGGTGAAATTCTATTTCCCTGAAATTTAACGACCAGGGAAATCCTTGTAAATTAGGTGAGTATGCTGAAAACAACACTCGAACAATGGCGTATGTTCCGCGCGGTAGTGGAAAATCATGGTTTTTATCAGGCGGGCAATGCCATTAATAAAAGCCAGTCCACCATTCATTATGCGGTACAGAAACTGGAAAAGTCATTGAATGTTAAGCTGATTGAAGTGGTGGGCCGGAAAACCCGGTTAACCAATGCCGGTGAATTATTGCTGCGCCAGGCCAGCCATGTGCTGGATGAGGCCCATAAGCTCGAAGCCATAGGGCAGAGTTTAACCCAGGACAGTGAGCGGCAGCTTAAAATTGCCGTTGATGAAGTTTTTCCCCAGAAAATCCTCTATAACATTCTCCAGGATTTATCGGCGCAATTTCCCCTGTTGCGCATTGAGCTGATGGAAACCGTGCTCACCGGCTCGCTTGAATTGCTGGAAAGCGGGCAAGTAGATATTTGCATCTCTTCCACTTCGCCCAATTACGGCTTTAGCGAGCAGCTGTGCATGATAGAGTTTATTGCCGTCGCCCATAAAGATCATGTGCTGCACCAAAGCGGGCAGCCGTTGACTTTTGAAACCCTGAAAGATCACCACCAGATAGTGGTCAGGGATTCGGGGGAGCATGCCGACTATAATGACGGCTGGCTCGGTTCGGAGCAGCGCTGGACCGTGAGTCATATGCGCACTTCTATCGACATGATCAGTAACGGTTTTGGTTTTGCCTGGTTGCCGGTGAGCGAAATCGGTGAGCAGTTAACACAGGGGCTGTTAAAACCCCTGCGCTTAGGCCAGAGTTCCAGCCGTCTGGCCCAGCTGTATTTATTATTAAATGAGGCCACTATCCTTGGGCCTGCCGGGCGCAGTTTTATCAGTGCCGTGCGTTACCACAGCAAGCAGTTGGCGCAGCAAAGTGGCAAACAGTTGTTTATTCCGGGAATAGAGAGGGAGGAAAAGGTGCTGCAGCAGAATATCGCTGTAGAACTGCTGGCAGAAACCGAGATGATGGAGTTGGTTTAAGGGGGTTTTAATTGAGGCTCATTTGAGCCTCAATCAGTATGCTTGCCAGGCAGAAAGTTACTTGGCCAAAGCGCTTTTCAGTGCCGTCAGGCATAAGGCAACATTTTCTTCGCGGGCGGCATAACCCATCAGGCCGATACGCCAGGCTTTACCGGCAAAAATACCTAAACCTGCACCAATTTCCAGGTTGTAATTGTTAAGTAATTTGCCCCTGACTTCTGCATCATCGACACCGGCCGGGATCACTACGGTATTTAACTGCGGCAAGCGGTAGGCTTCGTCCACGATAAATTCTATGCCTAACTCGGTTAAGCCTTTTTTCAGCAGCTCATGCTGATCTTTATGGCGCTGCCAGGCATTTTCCAGACCTTCCTGTTTTAATAACAACAAGGATTCGTGCAGGGCGTACATGGCATTAACCGGTGCGGTATGGTGATAGGTGCGTTTACCTTCGCCGCCCCAGTAATTCATAACCAGCGACTGGTCCAGGAACCAGCTCGGTACTTTGGTTTTACGGCCTTTAAGCTTTTCTACCGCTTTCGGGCTAAAACTGACCGGCGAGATACCGGGAACGCAGGAAAGACATTTCTGGCTGCCGGAATAGACAGCATCTATGCCCCAGTCATCGACTCTTAATTCGACACCGCCAAGGGAGGTGACCGCATCAACAATAGATAAAGCGCCGTTATCGCGGGCGATCTGACATAAGGCCTTGGCATCGGATAAAACGCCGGTAGAGGTTTCCGCATGGACAAAAGCCAGGCAGGCGGCATCCGGATGTTCACTGAAGGCTTTTTTTACTTTCTCGAGATCAACCGGCTTGCCCCAGTCGTCATTGACGACAATGGCGGTAGCGCCGATACGCTCGACATTTTCCACCATACGGGTGCCGAAAACGCCGTTAACACACACAATGACTTTCTCACCCGGCTCAATCAGGTTGACAAAGCAGGTTTCCATGCCGGCAGAGCCCGGGGCCGATACCGGCATGGTTAATTCATTTTCGGTCTGAAAAGCATACTTTAACAGGGCTTTAAGCTCGTCCATCATAGCGACGAACTCGGGGTCTAAATGACCTATGGTCGGGCGGCTCAGGGCGGATAAAACCCGGGGTGAAACATCGCTTGGGCCCGGGCCCATCAAGGTGCGCGGTGTCGGGTGAAAGGAAGTAAAATTCATAACAACTCTCTTTAATAAAAGGGTTCATTTAATTCAAAGAAAAGGAGGGGAAAACCCCTCCTTTATTTCGTTAACCTTACGTGCTCGGCACCAGGTTATTTGATTTCGACTTTTTCCATCATACCACGATCTTCGTGATCGAGAATGTGGCAATGCATCACGAAGGAACCTTTGAAGTCTTCATAGCGGGTACGGATTTCCACAACCGCGTCTTCAGGATCCTGGCCGGCATCGGCAGGCCATACCAGCATAGTATCACGCCAGTAACGGTCGGTGATATTACCGCTGTCATCACGGGTGATCACTTCGAACGGATTGACATGGATGTGGTACGGGTGGAAATAGAACAGCGAGCTTAACTTCCAGGTTTGCGCGGTACCATATTTCAACTCGCGTACATCAGCAGGATCAAAGGTTTTTCCGTTGATGGTGAAGTCGAAGTTGGCGCCGACAAACTGGGCTTCATCACTTGGATCTACACCTTCTTTAGGGTTGATATTAAATACTGAGTATTCAATTTCATCGCTTAATTCGCTGTCTTCGATCTGTCTTGGACGGGTCAGTTGTTTCAGCTGCTTATTGCGCGGCAGACGCATGCGGTGACGTTCGCCGGTAACCGTTACCCGGGCCAGGATATTCTGGGCGGATTCGTCGAAGGTGAACTCTTCGGTTTCGCGGTTTTTATGGCAGTAGCTGGCCGGTAATTCGGTAGCACCTTCAACCGAAGCGTCGATCAGGTAATAAACACCGCGACGTCTTGGCTTCACCATGACATCTGAGCGGTAACCCGGGGCAATAAAAGCGCCCTTGTCGTCGGATAGACGTTTTTTACGGAACGGAATACCATCGGCCGCCAACTGCACTAAAGGCACGTTATATTGGCTGTCACAGGCATTCACCAGCTGCAGGTTCATGTATTCACGGATACCGGCGTGAACAAAACGCCATAATTCCGTGCTGCCCGGCTGCATGATGATCTCAGGCATAACCTGGCCGTTGATTGACGTATGCCAGCCGTTGGCCCAGCCTTCCGGATGCCATTTTTCAACGAAATAGTTTTCGTTATCTTCAATTTCACCGTTTTCGTCAAAGGCCATGGTTTGCAGCATCATGATGCGCTCTTTTGCCTGGGCGATTTGCGGTATTTCATCATAGTCGCCGCGCACGATAATGGCGCCGTGAACACCACTGGCTACCTGTACCGTAGTGGAACCGTGAACATGGGCGTGGTACCAGAAAGTACCGGCGGCATGATCTTCAGGAATATGGATTTCGTAGTCGAATGACTCGCCGCCTTCGAGCTTCACGAAAACATTGTCACTTTTCCCGTTCGGGTCAACGTGTAAGCCGTGGGTGTGCAAATTGGTGGTATTGAAGGCATGCGGCGTGGTGTGATCGCAATGGGCGTTAGGATCGCTCATGTCGCATTCCATTCTATGGGTTTCCGGCGGCAATAAGTTGTTCATGCGGATTTTTAAAGTATCGCCCGGTTTAACCACAAAAGTTGGTCCCACCAATTCACCGCCATAGCCGCGCAAGTGCAGGTCTTTAGTGACTTGCTTGCCCTGCTGCAAAGTTCTGAATTTATGATTGCCGTATTGTACGTTCAGATCATATTTTAAATCGCCGGACTGGTCGGAAGTCACTTGCTTTGGATTGGCAAAAGCCGGGTGATCATAGTTGGTCGGGTAACCAAAAGTACGGTTTTTATTGGCACCGTCGATATGGTTTTTCAATTCCGCGACATCTTTCTCTGAAACATCGCCGGTTAACTGATCCAGCACTTCATCGCTGACTTCAGTACCTACCTGTTGCAGGGAGTTTTTGTTGCGGATATGACGCGGATTATAAAAGTTATACGGGAAGTAATAAGCCCCGTCACCTTTCTCTTTTAACTCGATATTGAGTTTTTGCTGTTCTGTGGTTAATACTTTCTTTACGACTTTGTGCTGGCTGTTATGCCCGTGTTCAGTATGAAAAGCCAAAGTACTGCCTGAAGTGCCGATAAACGCGGTAGCGATCAGCGAACTCAGAAATAACTTCTTACTCATCTTATTTCCTTAATTGTGTTGGTCCGTGGTTTTCGTAGTTATACACAGGCCGGTGATGATAAATATCAGCACCAGCCTGGTTATTCTCTTGTGGTTATTAGGGTTATTCTTTTACTGGCGGCGCCAATGAAAAAGCCCTGGATTCGTCCAGATATGCCTGTATCTGCTCAAGCGCGGGAACGTGCTTAAGCATCAGCAATATCAGGCTGGAATTGAGCCGTGCCGACTGTTCTTCCGTTAAGCCTTCATGGCTGGCAATCAAGCGGGCATACACTTCATCCCAGTCATGTTTTGCTTCATTGGTGAGGTTGTCATTGTTCATCACATTTTCATCCTGGTGCTTCATTTCAGGCATCCTGCAAATGTTGATTGGATCTTCTCTTTATTCCAGCTGAGCCAGCGGCCGGCGACAAAGTCATCGGGGCGGATCAGGTAGGTAGTGCCCTGTTCACCGCTTTCATTGCCAAGATAGCGCTGAGCCATTAAGCCGTCCTGGTCAACAAGGTGTTGAATACGTTTGTCACCCGTTTGGCGAATTTGTTTCGCAACAACTAATAAACGCAGGCTTTGGTCGATTTCAGTTAATAAGTCAAAGTCTTTTAGCTGCTGCTCACTCGGCTCGCCAAAGTGTATCAGGGCGAAGTTGCCCGCCAACTGTTCCAACAGCCAGGCAGGGCCGGCGGCTGTGGTGATGGAGGCGTCCAGAGCGACCTGACCGGGTAAGATACCGCCGGTCATGGCATCACTGTCACCGTTTAACGAAGAGTCCAGGTGATCTGTGGCGGTAGATAAGCGGCCGCTGTTGATCATCTGTTTGGCGCTGTGATGGGTTTTTGCCAAGGTCAGCACCGCATCCCGGAAACGGAAGCTTTGCTTTGACTTAGGGGTAATAAAGTCAGTGCTGCGGCTTGATTCCTGCAGATTTTTCATGGCGCCGGTATGGCGTTCTTCACTGTAGCTCTCAAGCAGGGCGTCTGTGGCCTGGTCGTTAATGACCCGGGCCAGTTTCCAGCTGAGGTTGTCGGCATCCTGGAAACCGCTGTTGGCACCGCGGGCGCCAAAAGGAGAAACCCTGTGGGCGGCATCACCGATAAAGAGGGTGCGGCCGTGTTTGAAGTTGCTCATCTGGCGACATTCAAAGGTATAAACGCTGACCCACTTAAGTTCGAATTTGGCATCGTCGCCGAGCATTTTATATAAACGCTGTTTGACTCTTTCTTCTTCGACTTCCACTTCCGGATCGCTGTCCCAGCCGAGCTGGAAATCAATACGCCAGATATTATCCGGTTGCTTGTGCAGCAACACAGAGTGGCCTTCGTGGAAACTCGGTGAAAACCAGAAATGCCTTTCCGGGGCATAGTCGGCTTCCATCACTGCATCAACAATCAGGAAGCGATCTTTAAATTCGCGGCCGTCAAATTTCAGGTTCATGGCTTTGCGGATCGGGCTGTGGGCGCCGTCTGCCGCCACCATATATTGGGCGTTTAACTGGTATTCACCTTCGGGATCTTCAAGGTTAAGTTGTACCCCTTGTTCATCCTGCTGGTGGGAAAGCAGTTTTGTGCCCCAGCGCATTTCCAGATTGGGTAATTGCTGCGCCCTTTTTACCAGGTAATCTTCAACATGGTATTGCTGTAGGTTCACGTATGCAGGGCGTTTAAGGCCCTGTTCCGGTTGCAGGTTTTTGGCGTCGATCATTTCATCGCCAAAGTAAGTGCGGCTGATGGACCATTGGGTACCATGGTCGGTGATCTGATCGCCGACCCCTAGCTTGTCGAAGATTTCCAAAGATCTTTTGGAAAAGGTTACCGCCCGGGAGCCCCGGCCGACCTTGGTTTTTTGATCGATTAAAACCACATTGATATTACGTTGAGCCAGGTCGACGGCTAAGGCGAGTCCAATAGGACCGGCACCGACCACAACCACAGGGTAGCTGCTTTGCTGGCTCGTAGAGCGTTGCGTAAACTCTCTCATTTTACTACTTCCATTTTAATGATTTACTGATACCAAACGAAATAATGAACTAACCACCTTCAATGGTTTAAATATCCAACTTCTTCGTTGCGCTCAATCCCAATAGCTTGCTATTGGTCAATCACGTGTCTTGAATTTGAATATTTATCCTCATTGAATTTTGGTCACTTCTTTATTACGTTTGGTATTAAGCAAGCAAACCGCGCTTGCGTTGGTCGAGTTCAACCGCTTCGAACAGGGCTTTAACATTGCCTTCGCCAAATCCTTCATTGCCTTTACGGTGGATAAGTTCGAAGAAAATAGGGCCGATTAAGGATTCTGTGAAGACCTGCAACAAGATAGCGTTTTTGTCGTATCTGTCGTTATCGATCAAGATGTTGTGCTTTCTTAATTCCTCAACATTTTCACCGTGTCCCGGGATGCGGCCGTCAATGAGATCATAATAGCTGTCCGGTGTCTTCATAAAGTTGATTTCATTATCCACCAGGCGGCTTACGCTGTAAGGCATGCTGGAAGATTTGAAGGCGATATGCTGGATACCGTCGCCGTTATTGGCCTGGATAAATTCTGAAATTTGCGAGCCGTCTTCAAAATCTTCGTTAAGTACGATTTTGATATTGCCGCATTGGGAAGCGGTAGGGTTACAACGGAAAGCCGTTTGCTTGCCTTGAATGATAAAGTCAGAGGTTTCAATAAAATCAAACACGTTGAAATAAAACTCACGCCAGGCTTCAAGATTACCTTTGCGGGCGTTTACCGCGATATGATCTATGTTGAGCAGGCAATAATCCGGGCGGAATAACTCTGACGGTTGCATGTCGAAATGGATGGTTTTGAACTCATTCCAGCTGTTTTCCGAGAAAGTGCGCACTAAGACATTGCCGGGGCCGACGATTGAAGGCAGGGTGATGCCGGTTTTGGCTTCCCGTGCGGTAAAGGTCTGGTAACCCAGTGCCGCTGCTTTGTCCATGATGGTATCGTCTTGCATTTGTAAGCCAAGAGAAACGATTGACGGTCCGTGTTCTGCACAATGCTCGGCTGCATAACCCGTTCTTTCACAGTTGGCGATAAAGGTAATGTCGCCTTGCTCGAATAAAAAGATGTTTTTCGTTTTATGCTTGCCGGAATAGTTTAGTCCTAAGCGACCAAAAGCACGTAATAATTCGCCTGCTTCTGCGGCACAAAACTCAATAAATTTAATTTGATTTTTCACGTAATACTCCCTGTGTAATGATAACTCTCGATGAAGTGAGCCAGAATTGATGATAGTGAAGCTGTTTTGTTACATCGTTGTTAACATTAGAAAAAACAATCGACCTGCAAACTTCACAAGCTCTGTGGAAAAGACCATCACTCCAATAAATTCACGATAAAAATTTTAATTAATATCAAGATTCTAAAAAACAGTGTAAATTAGTTTAAAATGTTCTAAAAAATTGAATATAAAAAGGAATTGAAATGAGCAAAATGCCCATCACTATTGAAGCATTGCTTGTGATAGATGCCATAGACAGGCGACAAAGTTTTGCCAAAGCTGCGGAAGAAATGAACAAGGCGACGTCGGCTTTATCCTATATAATGCAAAAACTTGAAGAAAATCTTGGCATTACCTTGTTTGAACGCCAGGGCCGCCGCTCGGTGCTCACCGCAGCCGGTAAAGTGGTGCTCGAAGAAGGGCGGCAGATCCTCCAGGCCAGCAGCCAGCTGGTGGAAAAAGCCCGGGAAACCTCCACCGGCTGGGAAACCCATCTTAAAATCGCCATTGAATCTACCGGCAACTACAAAGTCTTTTTTACTGTCTTGCAGGACTTTCTTAAGGAGCATCCGAGCATAGAAGTTGAGGTTACCGAATGTGTGCTCAGCGGCGGCTGGGATGCCCTGGAGCATAACCAGATTGATCTGGTGGTCGGTGCCCCCGGTCCTATTCCCCTGCTGAAAGGTTTCCGCTCGGTGCCTATGGCGAAAGCAGAAATGGTGCCGGTGATTGCGGCACATCATGAATATGCCGAATTTGCCGAAGACGGTAAGTCTATGCTGGCGGTATTATCAAAAATCAGGCGTATCGTGATCCCCGATACCTCGAAATTGAATGTAACTCGTTCAGCTGGACTGACCAATGGTTACCAGAAGCTTTATGTGCAAAACATGGATCAAAAAATGGCGGCCTTGCGCGCCGGTTTGGGGGTCGGGCATTTGCCGCGCAAGCGTATCGTAGAAGATCTTGCCAACGGCACCTTGCTGGAATTAAAATTGGATCCCGCCAATGATTTGGAAAGTTTTCTCGCCTGGAAAATCAGTAATAAAGGTAAAGCATTACGGGCGCTTACCCAGCTGCTGGAGCAGGCGGACTGGAGTGATGGCTGAATACATTGGTGCAGATATTTCGTTTGTTATGTTCAGCAGTTACAAATTAAATTGACGATATTTGAAAGCGCAGAAATTTGATAAATAACTTCTAGCAGTATAATTCCGGATAGCCAAATAAAAGGAGCCAAGTTCCCTCTGTAGACCCAAGTTGGAATATAGAATAATAGGGTGCATGTAATGATGAGCAGGAGAAAAGTTAGCCCAATTGAAAAAGGCTCTAAGCCTTTTGGGCAAACCGTATCTGCTTCAGCTAAAGTTATGTAGAAAATTAGAACAGGAAATGACAAGAGGATGGTTTTACAATTTGCTGCCTTTGCGAACTCTTTGGCTTCTTCAAGTTCATCTCCTGCGAGATTGAAATCCTTTTCCACGTTAAAAAATGGAACGAGTAGAAAAGAAACACGGACAATCGCCGTTAATATATACCATTCATATGACATGATTAATTTACACTAACATCATCTTTAGGTGAAACTGATGCTATAAGCATGTTTGATTTGTTTTTAACGTCTACCCTTGCGTCTAAGGTTGTATTGCCTTTATTTTGTGGTTTCCAATCACCTACTTTCCTTTCATCGTGCGAAGGCTTGGCGAAAACATGTTTGTTGGGCCGTCGAGGAACATCTACTGTAGCTGGCGTATTTCCGTTTAAGGATGGGGTCGCAACATTTTTATCTGCTGAATCTATGGAGTTTACTTCTAATGTTACTGGAACAAGTGAGTAATTTTTATATTCAATCTCTAGTTCTCCATTATTTGGATTAATAGTTCTTATGACTAAAAAGTTTGGTTTTGCTCTTAAGCGAATACTACAAGCGTTTGCTTTATACCAATTTGACATATCTATACTCTCTTGATTAATGGTAGTGGTTCTAACAAGTACTTCTCATTAATTTTGCCTTTGAATGCTTGGCTTGCGATCTCATAGTCACTACGTAAACTACTTACCTCATGGAATTGGGAGAATAGCTCAATAAGTGCATCTGCATTCACTTTTGAAAATAATATTGCAATGCGTTCTGGAAGTTCAGAACTACTATCGAATATTAATTCAAGGACGCTTTCACCAGAAGATATCTGAAGGAGTTCAAGAGAGCCTGCTGATTTGTGGTTTAACTTTCCACTTTTTTTTATGAAATCAATAGGGTTTTCTAGAGAAATGAGGTATTCAATTTTGAGTGACTTATGATAATATGTGTCGTCAATTAAGCATTCAACTTTTATATCTTGGTGGCGGTTGTGTGAAGGCAGAAACCCTGAAAAATAGACTCTTAGAATGTCTTGGAGTGTAGTCCCCTTTGCTATAGGCCAAGCAAGGGTGCACTCCTTAATACTTGGATCTATAAATAGGTCGGCTACAGGTATTGAATCTACAAATAATATTCTTTCAATTGGCTCTGGTGCATCTACTTCACGCTCGTCAAACTTTAATTTGTGCATATATATCTCCAAACTCGACTGCTTTTGTTGAGATAAATCAAATACATCAGAAGCTGCTGTGAGAGTTTCATTTGTGAGGAGCTTTTAAAGCATACTCTCTCTGGCTTTATGATGTTCATCTCTTTTATCACAATTCACAATAAAATGTGAAATTCTACTAACAATAAGAACTGGCTAAAGTAAGTATTCTTCCTGTTAAATATTTAAAGCAAGATATGCTCCATGTTTTTAGTGCTCAAGAAATCAGTACGTTAAAAATGACTATAAATTAAACTGTTAAATAATCTGATAGTTTTAAGTTTGTTCGTTCGATTTTCTTAATCTAGCCTACTTATAACGCTGTTCAGAGCGAAGTTGGATTCGCTGAGAAGATTATAGTCATTATTCTGCAGGATGTTCGTTTTTCACCTGTATCCTTGAATTCTGTTCTTGAAGTGTTGCTTCCCAAATATGGACTATAGTTGAGGTTTTTAGTTTCTGGTACAACGTCTATGTTGCCCTGGAGTTGATGACTCAAGGTGGGTTAATTTTCATAATCTGTGATAATGAACCCATCTTGAGCTATTTTTGCCAACATAGTTTCCCAAAAAGCCCTGTTTTCTGCTTTACTCATGGCGGTAATATCCTGCTCCATGCTTTGCCAGGCGCTCTCGTCTAATACTCCCAATTCGAGTACTTTTTCTATTGAATCGGCAAAGATCTGCTCCTGATTAAGCGGCCCCGTATGAGTGAGCAGCTGGTCGCTTTGTTTGTTAAGCTGTGAACCTGCTAGCGCTTTGTTGTTTTGCGTGCTTGCTTCGGCAAGTTTGTTAATGTTTTGGCTGATCCCGGCTAATTCGACGGATAAAGTGTCAAATCGGGATTCAAGTTGAGTTAACCTGTTCTGCTGTGCAGCCGAATGATCTTTTGTGATTTGCAGGCCTTTAATCGATGGTTTATTGTCTTGATCGACACTTGATTGCAGGTCAAATATCATAGCGATATTAGCCAGCATAAGGAGGCTGAATAACATTAACAGATATTTGTTTACGGTCATCTTCTTACTCCCGTCTCTGGTGTTGGCGGGCCAGCCCGAAAGCCGGCCGCTGTCTTTATTAGTAGGTGACGGTAATAGCGTTGTGGTTACCGGCAAAGGTCGCATCTTCTAAATAGGTAAAACCGGCTGAGGTGGCGCTGACTCCGCCAACCTCCGCGCCATTGCCAAAGTAATGGGAGCCTTGCACGGTAAAGTTGTAGTTACCCCATTTCCAGATAATGGTCATTTCCATGGAAGACTTGTTAACCGAAGACGGAATGCCGAAGCTGACCCGCTTTTTACGGGTATAATAACCAACATGGGTATTGCCGATATAGACATAGCCGCCGTCAAACTGCCAGCGTCCTTCGGCGTCGTTGACATTGGTTAAATTACTTGTTTTCACCAGCTTATAGGTTGCTGTAGCCGCCTGTGACGGCATAGACGCCATTACCCCTAAAGCGACAACGGTTGCCGCCAGCAGTGCTTTGTTATTAAATTTAATCTTAAACATTTGATCTCTCCTCAGCTGAGCTGATTGTGTATAAAACCAAATGGTTACGCACAACTCCATCCGGACTGACAGCCGTATCCGCCGTGACCGGGCGCGGGAATACGCAACTTTATACTGATTGAAAAATTACCTGTGAAGTCTTTAGCCCCAGTATAAGGACTTCACTTACTCTAGTGTGATGACAGGGGGAAATGTCTCACTCAGGGAGGTAAAAAGTTATCAACTCAGCTTTTCCGATGCGGAAATCTGCTGAATCTTTGGCGAAAGATATAAGATTTCATTAGCTTAACGGCCCGAATAAGTGCTGTGATTTTTTATGGCAGGTGAAAAAAATTTTTTGTCGGCTAATTAAGGAGGGTTTCCCGTTCATTTCATGAAATATCCCGTCCGATATTTCAGGTTATGTCATCCGATATTTTCTAATGGATTTCACCGATTTCAAATGCTACTTTTTCGCCCGGTAAATACTCACAAATCAGGGAAAATGAAATGAGCAATATTCTTATTATCGGCGCGGCAGGAGCTAATGGTCAGGCAACACTTCACGCTTTATTTGCTAAGGCGGATTTAACGGATCATATTATCGCCGGTGTGCGCAGTGAAGAAAAAGCCAAGGCGCTGAAAAACCTTTATCCGCAGCTGGAAACCCGGGTATTTGATATCGAACGTGCCGATGAACTGAACTCGGCAATGCAGGGAGTGGATAAGGTTTTTTATATTCCCGGCAACATCGAGCCGCGGGAACTGCATGCCAAGGCCGTGATTGATACCGCCCTGGCCCATGAAAGCGTCAAAGATTTTGTCTTTTATTCGGTATTCGGCGCCGAATATGAAGGTGTTTTATTTGCCCGTCAGTTCCGCTACGGTGAGAAATACCTGGAAGATAGCCGTTTGAACTGGACGCACCTAAGAACCATTTTCTTCCAGGATAACCTGCTGGGCTGGGCGGAAGACGTGAAAAACGGCACCTTGCATTTAGGTACAGGCAAAGGCCGTTTTGCTCCTTTACTGGTACAAGACATAGGTGAAATTGCTGCCAACATCCTGACCAGCCAGGGGCATGCCGGTAAAGCCTATAATATTACCGGGCCTGAGCTGGTTTCAGGTGTTGAGATTGCCGAAATCTTTGCTAATGAGCTGGGGAAAACCGTCAGCCATATCTCACCGGATAATGCCACGACTTTGAGTGCGCTGACCGGCAGCGGCTGGCCAGAATGGCAGGCGAAAGGCATGGTGGAATTATTTAACGCTTTTGCCGATGACCAGGCGGCCATGGTAAGTCCTGACGGCGAACAGTTATTGGGGCGTCCGTTAACGCCGCTGAAAGCCTTTGTTAAAGCTAATAAAGCCAGCTTCAGCTAAGCGGCTTTAGTTAAGGAAAGTATATCGCCGCTCGCTTTTTGCACCCTGCGAGCGCGGTATACCAGACATTTTGTATATTGCCGTTTCTTCGCATCCTTGCGATCACGGCATACCATACATCCTGTATATTGCTGTTTCTTCGCATCCTTGCGATCACGGCATACCATACATCCTGTATATAAAAAAACAGCTACCCCCTTAAAGGGGGAGCTGTTGTTTCATTCATTAAACCCGGGTGTTAACTGCAAGAGCCAACTTAGTTGATCGGGTAGTTAGGGAACGGGTTGTTGTAGTTAATGTCCGGTCTTTGCTCGGTGAACATGGAATTAACCACTAATTTATCTATCATCCATTCGCCGGTTTCTGTGGCAATGACCCCCAAAGTATTGTTGCTTAAAAACAGCTGAGGCCCCGGCGTCGGCTCAAACGGCAATTCGACATCCGTTGACTGGATAATTTCCTGGTGCACTAAGACGTTAAAGTTAAACTCCATGCGGCCGGTACCGGGTTTGTTGCCTGGCTCGTAGTGGCTGACATAAAAGGAAGTTGGTGAGAAAATCGCATTCTGTCTTAACTGTGCCAAACCGTCGGTGGCGATGCTGATGGTCGATTCAACCCCGTAGGATAAGGCGCCGTTTAAATCCAGTTCAATATCCGGGCTGGTGATGTCATAGAAACACTGGTTCACCTCGGCCATTCTTTCCATATTAAACTTCTGGTTGGATGCTTCCGGGATACATAAAAAGAAGCGTCTGACAATCTGGCTGCCTTCAAAATAAGCGTGTTGCTTATTTAAGCTGGCGAGGAAAGTTTTGTTGCGCAGGGCGCGGCGCAACATGGCTTTGCTGACCTCGGTTTCATCCAGGCTATAAGCGCCGTTAATTTCGTCCTGGTAGCTATAGTCATCAGCATAATCATCGTTTGCCATGGCAACTGATGTGGTTAAGGCAAAGCCTGTTAATAAGGTAAGGGCTTTAGTGATTTTGTTTTTCATTATAGTTTTCATCGTCTTGTTTCCTTAGTTTTATAAAAAGTTTAAATAAAAGTTTGTGTTAATTTTCGAGTTGTCGTTCGATGAGCAAACTATAAAAAGACCCTCCCTGAAATGGTATTTCAGACTATTTCAAAATCCTTCACCCTTTCTTTCACCTCAGCCTTTTTACCGGAAATCTTGCGATAGCTTGCGTAATTAACCTATCCCGGTTGATGCCTTAATCTGGGCTCCGTGTTCAAAACTATTTTTCACAACTAAATGTTCAAAACGAAAACTTTTTAACTTTTTACTTATAAAGATTTGCAAGGAGCAAACCATGACTACTGAAAATATGATTATTGTTGGCGACAAGTTCGAGTGTTTCGCGGAAAACGAGGGGGTATTAACGGCAAGTGAAGCCCTGCATATATTAAAGCACCAGCTGTTAAGCGATAAAAAAATCCGCTTTAAATTAGGTCAGGGGTTAAGTGAAGCACAAGTTTCCCAACTGGTTAAAACGGCACAGGATACCGGTGTAAGCAACTTATTAGAGTTTAATGAAACTGCCAAGTCAGGGCGTAATTATGTGCATAAACATCAGCAACGTAACTCTATGTTAGGTTTGCCGCGCCGCATTTGTGAGAGCAAGTTTGAACTGGACATTATGCTTGACGATGCCTGTGACGAGATGGGGGATCATGTTACCGGACACCACGTACAGGGCATGGTGATCACCGAAGCGGCGCGCCAGGCGTTTCTGACCATCACAGAGGCGTTTTTCCTTAAAGACAATGACTTCTCCAGCTATTTTGTTATCAACACCTTAAACAGCCAGTACACCAGCTTTATGTTCCCGCTGCCTGCGACCATAGAGTACGAAATTGTTGAACATAAAGAGAAAAAAGCGGGCGCACATTTCTTTGATGTGGTGATGAATGTCGTGCAAAACGGTGTTGTCTGCTCTGTGGTCACCACCAGTTTCAGCACTTATAACGCCGGCTGGTTAGAGAAAAAAGAAGCCGCTATGGCCTGTAATGCCATCAAATATGTGGTTAACAATGAGGATGAGCAGAATGTGGCTGCATAACCTGGATACCAGCAAACCCTGCGCTTTTTTTGATGTCGACAACACCCTGATTTCCATTAAAAGCATGTTCAGTTTTTTAAATTATTTGCAGGAAAAAACCAAGCTGATCCCGCAGCAGGTGACGGACGAAATGCAGGTGGAGCTTAAGCAGATGTTCGCCGCCAAAGAGCGGCGGGAAAACATCAATGCCCATTATTACCGGGTGTTTGCCGGGGTGTCTGTGGCTGAACTGGCCGAGCTGGGACGCAAATGGTATCGGCAGGTGGCGGATAAGGCGGACTTTTTCCATCCCCATGCCCTGGCGAAGCTGAAGCAGCACCAGCAAGAGGGATACAACCTGGTGTTTGTTTCCGGCTCCGGCCTGGCCATGCTGCAGCCGTTGGCAGAGGCCTTAGGGGTGAATACCGTGTTATGCGCTCCCCAGGAGCAAAAGGAGGGTCGCTATACCGGCAAGCTGGTGGACCAACCCTGTATCGGCGAAGGCAAGGCCCATTATATCCGCCGTTATTTAAGGCTGTTTACCGATGTTGCCGCCAGGTCGGTGGCTTATGGCGACGATATCAGCGACTTCCCTATGTTGGCGACGGTTGGCCGGGGATACCTGGTAAGTCCGAGCGAACTCACCCGGGCGGCGAACCAACAACAAGAGTTTACTATTTTAGAAATCGAGCAGGAGGCGGCATAAACCAAGGGCTGGAACAGTTAGCTTGAAACATAAATTTAACCGCCCTGTACCACTAGTCAGTAGGCCGATAAATTTAACCGGGTAATATACCCCTCAACGCAGGAGTTCAGGGGCGGCTCGGCAAGCTAATGACCTGAGATGAGAGCTCAGGTTATCAGCTTGCTGAGCAGTAGATGTAAGTTTGAAAGATTTAACATAAACAACTAGAAAACCACTATTTTAATTAAACAAGGAAATTGTTATGAGTAGAGTAATTGCAAATAAATCTGTCGCAGCCGTTGGTTTGGGCTGTATGGGCATGAGTGAGTTTTACGGTGATCGCAACGATACCGAATCGCTGAAAACTTTACATGCGGCGCTGGAAATGGGTTACAACCATTTTGATACCGCCGACATGTACGGCCAGGGCCATAACGAAGAATTAGTCGGTCAGTTCGTCAAAGATCTGGGAGCAAAGCGTGATGATGTAGTGATCGCGTCCAAGTTTGGTATCCGCCGCGACCCTAATGACAAGTACAATCTGATTATCGATAACAGCCGCGATTACGTCCGTGCTGCCTGTGAAGCGTCTTTGAAGCGTTTAAATGTTGAAGCTATCGATATTTATTACATGCACAGACGTAACCCCGACACGCCTATCGAAGAGCCGATGGAAGCTTTGGCGGAATTGGTCAAAGAAGGTAAAATCAAGGCCATCGGTCTGTCGGAAGTATCGGTAGAAACCTTAAAGCGTGCCCAAAAAGTACATCATGTAGAAGCCCTGCAAAGCGAGTATTCTTTATGGTCGCGTGATATCGAGCAAAACATCTTGCCGGCCTGTAAAGAGTTAGGCACCAACTTTGTTGCTTACAGCCCGTTAGGCCGTGGTTTCTTAACTGGCGGCATCACCCAGGCAGATATCCAAAAAGCCGATGTCAGCAAAGACTTCCGCGCCAAACTGCCACGCTTCCAGGACGAAAACATCGAGAAAAACCTGGAGTTGGTGGCTAAAGTACAGGAAATCAGCAAAGGCCTGAACTGTACCCCGGCCCAGCTAGCTCTGGCCTGGTTGTTAGAGCAATACGACAACCTGCACGTTATCCCGGGCACCAAGCGGGTGAAATACCTGGCAGACAACTTCGGCGCCCTCAATGTCGACCTGACGCCGGATATCGTGATGAACCTGAGCGGTATTTTTGCCAGCGAAAATATTCACGGCGCCCGCTACCCCCAAGCCATTTTAGACGGCACTAACCTCTAATCGTTATCTTAAGGCGATAACACGTTTTTAATCATGCCGGCTCTTGGAACATAAGAGCCGGATCAGATACAAGGTCTATTCATTATGTTGCAGGAAATAGAGCAGGAAGTTCTTATTGTTGGCGGCGGGCCAACCGGCATGATCACCGCATTACAGTTACACAGGTTTGGTATTCCGTTTCGTATCATAGAGGTACGCACGGAAAAATGTTCGGGCTCAAAAGCCCTGAGTGTTAACCCGGCGGCATTAGATATGCTGGCGGATTTGGGGATCACAGAGTCTTTATTGCCGCAGGGGCAAAAAAACCAGATTGTCAACCTGATGTATAACGACAAGCGCATGTTTAAACTGGACTTTAACCGGATTTCCGCCACGCATCCTTATTTTTTGATGTTACCCCAGCCGGTCACCGAGGCGGCCATTGAAAACCGCTTAAATGAACTGGGTTATGAAATTGAGCGCGGCACCGAACTGGTGAGTTTAGCGCAAAACGAAAAGGGCGCGCAGGCGACCTGTAAGGGCCTGAAGGGAGAAGATACCCGGCAATACCGCTATATCGTCGGCTGCGACGGCGCCAACAGCCAAACCCGGCAACAGGTGGGTTTGCCTTTTGACGGTTATAACTATGATCTGCACTTTATCCTGGCGGATGTGAAGGTCAAGTGGGATCGGGATCTTACGCAAAGTTATTATTACATCAAAGAGCAGGGCTTTATTATCGTACTGCCGCTGATGGAAGGTTACCACAGGATAGTGATCAAGGCCGACGGCAAGATCCCCGGCAATTACAGCCCCGGGTTGGAAGACTTTAAAGCCGCCATTGCCGCACTGGATGTGGATATTGAAATTTCCGAGCCCACCTGGATGTCGGCCGCGCCGTTTTATAACCGCGCCACCTCTACCTTCCGCCGCGGCAATGTCTTTGTTGCCGGTGATGCCGCACACTTATTTAGCCCTATCGGCGGTTTTGGCATGAATACCGGTATAGGCGATGCCTTTAATTTGGGCTGGAAACTGGGATATGTGATGAGCGGCGCAGGCTCTGAAGCCTTGCTCGACAGTTACGCCGAAGAACGGCACTGGAATGCCGAACAGTTGCTGAAGCTTACCGATCTCAATACTTCTATGATTGCCGGACTTGACCGTCACGGCGAGCAGGATGAAGCGAAATTTCTGCCTAAGGTTGCCAACCGCGATTTTATCAAGGCATTTCCGCAGATTTCTGCCGGTTATAAGCTCAATTACGCCAAACAGGCGCCGGATCCGCAGGAGAAATATCATGTCGGCGGCTTACTGTTAAGTTCACAGTTTTTACCTTTTGCCAACGAGTTCCCGCTGGGCAACGCCAAGCATAGCTTGATCGTCAGCAGTGAAATACCGGCAGAACAGCTGGCTGATTTACAAGGCATAATGCAGTCTGCTTTTGGTGATTTCTTCAGAATCAACACTATCTGGGATCCGCAGGGTTATATGCTGGAGGCCGGGCAATTTATTCTGGTGCGTCCCGATAATGTTATCGAATATGTCGGCACCGCAAAAGACAGCGTCGCTTTTAACTGCGCCTTAAATGCCCTTTATCAAAAAATGGATGTTGCCGCATGACTGCTACAAGCCTGATCCGTCCCCTGGGAGACATTGAAAGCCGTATGGCGTTGATGCATGAGCTTTCGGGGAATTCACAGACCACCTCTGTGGTGGATTTCGACGCCTTGCTGGATTTCGATTATTTGAAAGTGGCGGTTGAACTCTGGTTGCACAGCTATGAAATCTTGTCTACCCGGGTGGTGACGACCGGATCGGGCTTTGAATTACATGCTACCAAGCTTGCTGCCGGTGACATTTGCCGTCAGCTTGAATTAACCCGGGATTATGATTTACAGCAGGCAACCACCCTATGTCTTAATACCGTGCTGGCGGCAGAAAAAACTGTGCTTGCTGTGGTGTTGATGCAAGATAGCAGCGGGCAAAAAAGCCACCTGGCACTGACCTTTCATCATGCTATTGTTGACGGTTTATCCATTGCTACCCTGGTGGAGTCGTTATTGGACTATTACGTACAGGTGACCCGCAGACAAGGGCGGCTGCAGGTGAATAAACGCCCGGTGGGACCTGAGCTGGAGCAGTTTATATCGCCGTTAACCCAGGTTGCAGAGTCAGAAGCACCAGCGCAGGAGTCGTTAACGCCAAGTTGGCCGGTAGAAGAGTCGGCCCCGGTAGTCAACCGGCAAACCGGTTATCTGGAAACCAGCTTTGATCAAAAGGTATTGGCGCCGCTAAAACAGCTGGCGAAAGAGCAAAATTCAACCCTGAATACTTTGCTCACCTACGCCTTTTGCCGGGCGGTGGCCGGGTTGCAGCAAAAAAACGAAATTACCTGCTTAAGTGCGGTGTCCATGCGCAGCCGCTTGCAGGCGCCGATCAGTG